>DASXZC010000226.1:0-12941 GCA_036502165.1 Bryobacteraceae bacterium | reverse complement strand
CTCGATCGCGTGGAACTTGCGCCGGATTTGCGGCCGAATTCGCGCCTCGGATGCCAGTGCGTCGTAACCGGCGACGTCGTCGTCGAAGTTCCCACCTGGAACCGCAACTACGTCAGCGAAGGCGGCGGATCGTTGAATCTCGGCGACGCTATTCCCGTGAAGAAGTAGCTCCGCTCGCGCCAGTCGGAGGCGTGGGTGGAGGCGCCGGGCGGTGGCGTTGCGGGCCACCCATGGCGCCATTGAAGATCACCGACTTCAGCAATTGATTCACGAGATCCTGGCGGATGTGCGCGGTGAGCTTCACCATTTTTCCAGTCTGCTTGACATCGATCGAGTCGTAAATCTCGAACAGTTCCTTCTGATCGTTGCGCGTATTCAAACGCAACAGCCCGAGCAGCGCGCGCATCGCGTCATTGATGCTCGTGGCATTCTTCTCGTCGACACCGTTGCCGACCGCGGTGAAGTCGAGTCCGCTGGCCATGTTGGCGTAGAACATGCCGCTCTCGAGGCCCGCGATGATTCGGTTGACGTTGCCGAGGTTCGATCCTTCTTCGAACGGAAGACGTATGAAGTTGCCTTCGAACACGGCCCACAATTGCGATCCGTGCGGAACTTCATCAGTCAGCCGCACCAAGTCGGCCGGCGGAGCCGCCGCCTGATCCCTGCGGTCGAGAATCGCCTTCACGGCCACCGTATTGCCCGCGAGCGCGGTCGATGAGTTCATGAACACGCCCGTGTTCGTCTCGTCGCCATACAACGTGTAGCTCTTGTATTTGATTTTCTTCGCGCCCCGCTGGTCGAACTGCGGCTCGAGATCGGGCACGCTGAACTTCCCACGCGCCATCACCACCGTCGATTTGCCATCCGAGGTGGCGAGCAGCTCCCAAATATCCTTGCGCGGATCGAGCCCCGTCTGACGCGTGAAATTGTCGAGCTGCGCAGCGAATTCACCCGCGAAATGATCCTGAAAAATCGTCGACTTCCGTAGCGACTCGAGGTTCGCACCCACCAGCAGCTTCGCATCCGGCGGCACCAGGCTCATCAACGCCGGATCAATGAACACACCCTTCGACGGGCCTGGGTGAGTGCATCCGGCGAGGGCCGCGGCGAGCGCAAGAACCGGGATTAAACGAGGAATCATCTCTACTGGGAAAGACGGTCGCGCCGCGCAAAATCTTACAGCGCCCGTCCACTTCAAGATACGATACATCTGTAAACATGCGCATTGATGCCCATCAGCATTATTGGGATCCCGATATCCTCGACTATTTTTGGATGCCGCCGGAGCCTGGGTTGCTCCGCCGCCAATACCTGCCCGACGATCTCGAGCCCATCTATCAACGCAATCACATCGACGGTTCAATCGTCGTGCAGGCCGCGCAAGTGCCCGAGGAGGCGTACTGGCTGTTGCAGCTCTCGAATCGACAGGACTCGATCCTCGGCGTGGTCGCCTGGGTCGATCTCACCGATCCCAACCTCGGCGAGACGCTCGATCATTTGCAAAAGCATCCTAAATTCAAAGGCGTCCGGCACTTGATCCAAGACGAAGCGGATCCTCGCTGGGGATTGCGCCCCGACGTGATCGCAGGGCTTAAGGAACTGGCGCGCCGCGACATTCAATACGAGGTCTGCGTACGCATTCCGCACTTGCCGCATGTCGAGGCGATGCTCAACGAAGTCCCCGATCTGCGCGCGATTCTCGATCACATCGGCAAGCCCCGCATCGCTGATGGAGCGATGGACGACTGGGCTCCGCACATGGAACGGCTCGCTAAGAATCCGCGTCTCTATGTCAAGCTCTCAGGTTTGGTCACGGAAGCAAACCCCTACGCGTGGACCGTCGATGACTTGCGGCCCTACGCGCGCGCCGTGTACGAATGGTGGGGCGAGGATCGTGTCATATTCGGCAGCGACTGGCCCGTGTGCCTGACCGCCGCCAAGAGTTGGAAGGAAGTGCTCGCGGCGTTGACGCAGGCCCTGGGGCCTGTTCCGCAAACCGCGCACGCGAAGCTGATGGGTGACAACGCCGCCCGCTACTACAAGCTCGCTAACATAGAAGTTTCGAAATGACGACCGCCCTCCTGCTCGATTCCGTCTTCAAAGAGCACGCCCCTGGACCCGGACATCCGGAGTGCCCCGAGCGTTATGACGCCGTCACCGCCGCGCTCTCGCATCACACCGATCTGCCCCGTATTCCCTTGCGCAGCGCCACTGCGGATGAGCTCGCCCTGTGCCACACGCGCCGCTACATCGCGCAAGCGGAGCGCGAAATTCGCAGTGGCCTTACGGAGCTGACGACCGGCGATACGAACGTCGGCTTGAAGTCGTATGATGTCGCGATCGAAGCCGTGGGCAGCGTTCTGAACGCCGTCGATTGGGTCATGGAAGGCAAGGTTTCAAACGCCTTCTGCGCCGTTCGCCCGCCCGGACATCATGCCTCGAACGCACGTGGCATGGGCTTTTGCGTCTTCAACAACATCGCCGTAGCCGCCCGTTACGCGCAACAACGCTTCGGTGTCGAACGCGTCATGATTGCCGATTGGGATGTCCATCATGGCAACGGCACGCAGGACATCTTCTACCAAGACGGCAGCGTATTTTTCTTCAGCACGCACCAGTCGCCGTGGTATCCGGGAACGGGCGCGCATTCCGAACGCGGCGAGGGCAAGGGCGAAGGCAGTACTCTGAACCTTCCGCTGCCCGCCGGCTCCGGGCGTCCAGAAGTCCTCGGCGGATTTCAAGAACGCCTCCTCGCGGAGGCAAAATCATTTCGTCCGGATCTTGTTTTAATTTCCGCAGGCTTCGATTCGCGCCTCGGCGATCCGCTCGGCCAGTTCCGCCTCACCGATCCCGACTTCGCGGACCTCACACGCGTCATGCTCGAGATCGCCGCCACCTACGCTGGCGGCCGCCTCGTGTCGCTACTCGAAGGCGGCTACAGCCTCACCGGATTAGCCGCCGGAGTCGCCTCGCACGTCGACGCCCTCAAGGGAATCCGATGAGGATCCTGCTGCTTATTCCGATCGCTCTGTTGACCGGTTGCATCACCCAACCGCAAACGTACGCTCCGCCTGTGCAGCGCGAGCCGGTGCTCGATGGCCAGGCGCCAAAACCGCCCAAGCACATCCTCCAAATGTCGGATCGCGAGACCGACGCCTACATCGTCCAAGACATCCCGCGCGGCTCAGCGGATCCCTGGCGCTGGACCGGCAAACGTCCGACCGTGCGTATGTTTGTCGGCGATCCGAATGGACTCAAGTTGACCGCCGACTACTCGATCGCCGAGGCGACCTTCAAAGACACCGGGCCCGTGAAGCTCACCTTCTACGTCAACGACAAGCCGCTCGCGACAGTCGATGAAAAGGAACATGGCGTGAAGCATTTCGAAAAACCGATTCCGCGCGAGATGCTGAAGGCGTCGGCCGACAACCTGTTTGCGATCGAGATCGACAAGGTGTGGATCGCGAAGCAGGATGGCGCGCATCTCGGCTTCATCCTCGCAAGCATCGGTCTGGCGCCAGTGAATCCTTCCAGCAAGGAAACGACGCACTGACCGATGGCCGTCCTCCTGATCGTTGTCAGCGCACTCGCCTCCGTACTCGCCGCCGCTTCATTCGGAGCGCTTCTCATCTCTCAATTGCGTCTGCCATTGTTCCGTCAGGAACGCGGCGTCATAGCGTTCATCCTCGGCGCAGGCTGCATGAGCCTCATCGTATTCGCGATGTGCGCAGCGCACATCTACTATCGCGGCGTGATCCTCGCGGTCGGTCTTGCGGCCATTCTCTTCGCCTGGTATCGCGGAGCGTTGTGGAATCGCGAGACGCCGGCATTCGGGCCGCTCGACAAGTTCGAACGCGCGTTGCTCGTGTTGTTCGTTCCGTTCGTCGTGCTGTATCTCGCCAACGCAATTGCGCCGGAGACGAGCCCCGACGGCTCCTCGTATCACTTGGGGATCATTGCTCACTACGTCCGCGCGCACGGCTTCGTCCCGCTGCACACGACCGTGTATTCGAGTCTTTCAGAAGGTGTCGAGCTCATCTACATGGTCGCTTTCACCTTCGGTCGGCACTCCGCCGGAGCATTGGTCCATCTCATTTTCTTCTCGGCCGCCGCGTGGCTGATGGTCTGTTTCGGACGTCGCACCGGCCAGACGAAAGCCGCCATCGCCGCATCGTTCCTGTTCTACGCGAGCCCGATCGCCGGCGTCGATGGATCCTCCGCGTACATCGATTGCGCGACCGCCGCGATCCTCTTCACCGTCTTCTATCTGCTCTATGTGTGGCGAACCATCGAGGAATCGAACGGCTTGCTGATCGCCGCCGGACTCCTTTGCGGCTACGCGTTCGCGGCAAAATATACGGCTGGCATCATCGTCCTCTACGCACTCGTGCTCGTCGTTGCCAAAGCCCGGCGATTACGCCCCGCACTGATCGTCGCCGCCTGCGCGATTGTGCTGAGCGCCCCGTGGTTATTGAAGAATTGGCACTACACCGGAAATCCCCTCTCGCCATTCTTCAACCGTATTTTTCCCAATCCCTACGTGCACGTTCAATGGGAAGAGGACTACAAACAGTACTTCAAAACGTACGACATGAAGGATCTGCGGATGATCCCCTGGGACGCGACCGTCACCGGCAACGACCTCGGCGGACTCCTCGGGCCGGTGTTCCTGTTAACTCCGCTTGCACTGCTTGGACTGCGCCGCGCGGACGTTCGTCACCTCTGGCTCGCTGGCCTGGTGTGCCTCATTCCTTATCCGTTGAACATCGGCACCCGCTTCCTCATTCTCGCGTTGCCGTTCTTCGCGCTCGCACTGACCGAGACGATCGCGATGGCGAATGTACGCGTGCTTCTTCCCGTTTTGATGCTCGCTCACGGCCTGCTCAGTTGGCCTCGCACGCCCCCTGGTTTGCTCAGCCTCTATGCCGGAGCCACTTGGCGCCTCGTCCACGTGCCCTTCAAACAAGCCCTTCGGATCGAGCCCGAAGAACGCTACCTGGCGCGCACTCAGGTTGGATATTTAAAAGCCCGTCTCATCGACAAGCTCGTGCCCCGCGGCGAAATCGTCTTCTCTCTGAGCCCCGTGCTCGATTCCTATACGACCCATGAAGTCGCCGTCTTCTTTCAGTCCGCCTTCGGTGAAGACATGGCGGATCTCCTGTTCACAGGCCAGAAGACGGACCGCCAGGCCGTGCGCCTCATGCGCTTTAGAATTCCTCCGACATCTCTGCAACGCATCCGCGTTGAACAGACCGCAACGGTTGGCGCCGGCGAGCAATGGGCTGTCAGCGAACTGCGCCTGTTCAACGGGGGCCATGAGCTGCCTCGCGATCCGGCGTGGCGCTTGACGGCCGTTCCGAATTGGTGGGACGTGCAATCAGCGTTCGACAACTCGCGTGTGACGCGCTGGCGTACGCAGCAGCGGGCGCGGCCCGGCGACTATATCGAAGTGGACCTCCCCGCGCCGCAGACGATCGATCAAGTGGATGTCGAAACCAGCGCCGACAATTGGATGACCCGCATCCGCTTGCTCGGAGCGGAGTCGCCTGCCGCGTCACTGAAGCTGCTGACGGACAAAATCGAAGAGCTGCCCATCAAGCCGCAGCCTTATGCGCGCCGAATGGTCACGCTCGAAATGGCGGCGCGTGGCGTACACTATCTGCTGATCGATCCCGTCGATTATGGGGCGCGGGATATTTTCGAAGATCCTGAAGTTTGGGGCTTGAAAGAATTGGGGCAGGTGGGAGAAAACGGCGCACGCCTTTATCACATCGAACCACTTGCGCCGGCGAAGGCAACGCAGTGAATTATTTCCTCGGAGTCGACGGCGGCCAATCGAGCACCACCGCGATCATCGGTGACGAGACCGGCCGCATCGTCGGGTACGGCCGTGGCGGACCTTGCAATCACATCAGCGGTCCTGAAGCAAAGAGGCGCTTTGTTGGTGCGATCGGCGCCGCAATTCAGCAAGCAGCGCAACAAGCCGGCCTCGCACAATTGAACTTCGACTCCGCCTGCCTCGGCTTCAGCGGAGGCGCCGAGGACAAGGCAAAATGGCTCGACGAAATCTTCACCGCCGCGCGCCGCGTCGTAACGCACGATGGATTGATCGCACTCTCCGGCGCGACCGCTGGTGAGCCCGGCGTGATCATCATCGCCGGAACCGGCCAGTTCGCCTTCGGCCGCAACTCGAGTGGACGCACGATGCGCGCCGGTGGCTGGGGATACATTTACGGTGATGAAGGCGGCGGCTTCGATCTCACGCGCCAGGCCTTACGCGCGGCGCTGCGCGAGGAGGAAGGCTGGGGGCCGAAGACGACTATCCGCGGCCTGCTGCTCGACGTCTCCGGAGCTAAGGATGCGAACGATCTACTGCATCGCCTGTACACTCCGGAGTTCCCGCGGCAGACCGTCGCCAGTTGGTCCCACCTGATCGATGATGCCGCAGAAAGTGGCGACGTTTGCGCCCGCGAGATCCTCGAACAGTCCGCCCAGCATCTCGCCGATTACTCGCTCGCCGTTTACCGAAATCTGTTTCCGTCGAACGATCCACACGTCGCGATCGCCTGCGTCGGCGGAGTATTCAAGAGCAGGCTGCTGCTCAAAACATTTCGCGACTTAGTGTCCCCACTCCAAGCGAATTTTCCGAAGTACGGCCCGGCGGCTGGCGCATTGCTCGAAGCCTACCGCGAAGCCGGACTCCATCCCTCTCTCTCAAACCTCCCGGAAAACGAAAAATGAAACCGCTCGCCATCGCACTCCTGATCGCCTCGATCGCGCCCGCCGCCGAGCCTGAATGGCCGCAGGTCGAACAACATGCCCTCGAATTACTGCAAACCTACATACGGATCCCTACGGTCGACCCTCCCGCCGACACACGCAAGGCCGCCGAATTGTTTAAAACAGAACTCGAGCGTCATGGTTTCGCGCCCAAGCTCTACCCGAGCGGCCCGGATGGCAAGACGATTCTTATCGTCCGCCTCGCAGGCCTCGACCGCACAAAGAAGCCTCTACTGTTGATGAACCATTTCGACGTTGTGCCCGTCGACCCCGCGGCCTGGGGCGCGATCGATCCCTTCGGCGCCGAAATCAAGGACGGCATCCTCTGGGGCCGCGGATCCCTCGACATGAAGGGCGTCGGAGTGATGCAACTCACCGCGCTGATCCTGCTCAAAGACCTCGGCATCGTCCCCGACCGCGACATCGTCATGCTCTGCGACCCCGATGAAGAGGCCGGCGGCGAATACGGCATCAAGTGGATGGTGAAAAATCATCGCGACGAAATCAATGCTCAATGGGTCATCGACGAAGGCGGCTTCGGCTCGCGTGACGCGCTAGCGCAACAGCCTGGCAAATTGGTATTCGGCATCGCGGTCGGAGAGAAGCATCTCATCTGGGTCCGCCTGCGCGCCAAAGGAACGGCCGGCCACGGCTCGCAGCCGATCGCGGACAACGCAAACCTTTTGCTGCTCACCGCGATTCAAAAGGCGCTCGCGATTCCCGCAACCACCAGGCCGAACGCCACTGTCGACGAAATGGTCCGCGCCACTGGCGGACTTGCCTCCAACAAATACATCAACGCGATCCACCAGAACACGATCTCGCTGACGACTCTCAAGGCGGGCGTCGGCGAGCCTCTGAAGCCCAACGTCATTCCATCCGTTTCCGAGGCCACGCTCGATTGCCGCCTCGTGCCGGGCGCGAATTCCGACGAGTTCATCTCGGAAATGAAAGCCCGCATCAACGATCCGCGCGTGACTGTCGAGTTGATCAATCACTCCGATGACGCCGGCGAGAGCCCGACCAACACGGAGATTTACAACGCAATGCGCACCGCTCTCCTCGCACACAATCCTGACGCGATTGTCACGCCGATGCTGGTGCCTTATGGAACGGACTCGAACGTCCTGCGCAAACTTGGGATCCCATCCTACGGCCTCATCCCGATGGTGCTCGACACGGCCACGCTTGCAACGATGCACAGCGATGCCGAACGCATCCCGGTCGCGGAATTCTTCAAAGGCTTGCGGATCTACTTCGACTTGCTGCGGATGCTGAAGTCGTAAACCTGGAGCGACAGGCCCAACTCACCTGCCGGACTGTATTCGACCACCGCGTACTCGCCCGGCTCGAGCGGCTTCGTCGGCCAGATTCGGAACAGCTTCTCGCCCACCTGCCGCCGGAACGTCTCGACCTCGATCGGCTCCTCCACAAATTCTTTCGTCACCGGCAGGATCGCGACGTTCTCGACGATCCGCGCGTTGCCCTTCGCAGGCTTCAGCTTGAAAATCGCGAGCCGCTCTTCATGCCACATGCGGAAATAAAACTCCGGCCGTTCGTCAGTGATCACGAACGGCGACGTCGCTCCATCGAGTTCCACCGTCGACTTCCCCGGCACCATCGGCAGCGGACTCAACACGCGCAATACGTCGCGCTTCTTGTTATTGACGATCTTCTGCTCGGCGAGCGCGAGCGGCTTCATTCCCTGCGGAGTGATCCTATAGACGCCTGCCTCGGCCGGAATGCTGGCGATTTCCTTGTGATATTCGCGCTCCGCCTTCGACTCCTCTTTCTCCGCCGCCGCCTCTTCCTTGGTCGTTTCCTCGGTCGACTTTTGTTCCGCCTCGGTCTTCTTGATGTCGACGAGATCGAGCGGGATCTCCTCCCACTCGCCGCGTTCGGTTGAGAAATAACGGACGCGGTCCTGCAGCACTTTGTACTCGCTGACCGTGTGGTACCCGCCGTCTTTCAAATACAAGCGGAACGTCATCGCGTTCAGCAAAGAAACGGCAAGGAGCAGAAGGAATAGCATTCGGCCCATAATCATAAGGTATGCGATTCCGCACCTTGGGTAAAACAGGCCTCGAAATCAGCGAGGTCGGATATGGAGCTTGGGGCATCGGCGGCAAGCAGTGGCAGGGCGGCAATGACACCGAATCCCTGGCCGCTTTGCGCCGCGCGCTCGAGCTCGGATTGAATTTTATCGACACCGCCCTCGCTTATGGCGACGGCCACAGTGAACAACTCGTGGGCGAAATCGTCCGCGAAGCGCCGGGCAAGGTGTACGTCGCTTCGAAGGTCCCGCCCAAGAATCGGCGCTGGCCCGCGCAGCCGGGCGTCGGCATCGACGAGGTGTTCCCGTACGATCACATTGTCGAGTCGACCGAAGAGAGCCTTCGTAACTTGAAGATGGAGACTCTCGACCTGCAACAGTTGCACGTTTGGAATCCTGAATGGCTCGAGCGCGACGAGTGGCGCCGCGCCGCTGAGGATCTCAAGAAATCCGGCAAGATCCGTTACTTCGGATTGTCGCTGAACAATCACGAACCCGACTCGGCGCTCGACGTGATCAAGACCGGCTTGATCGACGCCGTGCAAGTGATCTACAACATTTTCGATCAGACTCCTGAAGCGAATCTATTCCCGCTCTGCATCGAGCGCGGCGTCGGCGTTCTCGCCCGCGTGCCGCTTGATGAAGGCGCGCTCACCGGAACGATCCAGGAGGATTCCACCTTCGCCGAGGGCGACTTCCGCGGCTGGTATTTCCGCACGAAGGATCGCCTACGCGATGTCGTCGCGCACGTTGAACCTTTGCAGAAGGACTTAACCGGCGTCCCCGGCACGCTTCCGGAAATCGCGCTTCGCTTCTGTCTCACCGCGCCCGCCGTGTCGACGGTGATCCCCGGCATGCGCCGCATCTCGACGGTCGAAAGCTCCTGCGGAGTTTCTAATCTCGGCCCGCTGCCGCCCGAAGTGATGGCGATTCTGCGGCGCCACGCATGGGACAAGAACTACTACGACTAAATGAAGCCGCGAATCGGACTCCACACTTCGACGGCCGGCGCCCTCGAGAATTCGGCCGTCGAAGCCGTTCGTGTCGGCGCGAACTGCTTTCAGATTTTTTCCTCCAGTCCGCGCACGTGGCGCGCCTTGCCGCCCGATCCCGTGCGAGTCGCGAAGTTCCGCGAATTGCGGGCGAAGCACGACCTGCATCCCGTCGTCATCCATACGAATTACCTGATCAACATGGCCTCATCGGACTCGGCGCTGCTGCACAAATCCGTCGAGTCGTTCCGCGGCGAGCTCGACCGCGCCGCCACGATCGGCGCTGATTATCTGGTGCTGCATCCAGGCAACAGCAAGGGCCATCCGACCACTGAGGACGCTCTCGATATCGTCGCCGCCGCAGTCGCCGTCGCCTCTCGCGGACTCGAATCGCGCGGCGTCACGCTCTTGTTCGAGAACACGGCCGGAGGAAAGAATCTGCTCGGTGGGCAGTTCGCCGAACTCGCCGCCCTTCGTGAACGCGTGCGCCGCTTGACCACGCTGCCCATCGGATTCTGCGTCGACACGTGCCACTCACTGGCGAGCGGTTATAACGTCGCGACCGCGGAAGGCGTGAAACTCTGGATCTCACAATTGCAGCAACACCTCGGGCTCGACAACATTCCTGTTTTCCACTCGAACGATTCGAAAGGCGCGCTCGGATCGCACGTCGACCGCCACGCCAACATCGGTCTGGGCGAAATCGGTGAAGCGGGATTTCGCGCCATTCTTCAGTCGAAGGAACTGCGCGGCAAGGCTTTCATTCTCGAAACCCCGTTTGATGAGGAAGGCGCGGACATCCGCGATGTCGAAGCACTGAAGCGCCTCAGCGCTTGAGCAGCACGGTCTCGCCCGTGTTCAATTGCGTCGGCTCCGCATGATCCCACGCGCCCGGAATTCTCACAGGTTTGTAGTCGTGATCGAGGTGGAAGACCTTCACCACAGGGCCGAACGAACACGGCCCCGCCTTCGGCGTCGGCGGACGTCTGGTCAATGCGATGCACGTGACGCCGATGCTTTCAACATCAGAGGGCAGCGTCCCTTCCGGCAGTTGTATGGTCGTACGGACGATCGCGTCGCGTTCCATCGCCATCGGCTCGCGCCCAATGTTGCTCGAATAAATCCGGCCATTCGACTTGAGCCTCGCCACCGCCGCCACCGCTGAATCGTGATTCGTAATCGGAGTCTCGACCAACAGATATCCTCGTGGATCGCCAATGAGCCCCATCTTCCCTTCCCGCTCCATCTCCTCGGCGGCAATTCGATAGCTCCAAGGAAAACGGTCCATCACGCTCTCACGCGAATCGTGCGTCAAATCCACCGCAATCGGCACGATCTGATAACGGATCTCACTCGTCTCTCCCGCGCCAACCATGTTGTTGTCGGTTGTTGGAATCAGGATCGGATGCGAACCCTCCATCGCGCCAGTGTACGCAATGTCCTTGTGGCCATTGCCTTGAATGATCGCGCGGTTCGCCGCCACATCGAGGCGGTAGACGTACTCGATATCGGTCGTGCGTCCCCAACGCGCCATCAACGCGCGCGTCGCGGTGCCGCCGTCTTCATTCGAAAAGATCACCGTGTACTGCAGCGTCTTCCCCTCATCGAGGTGCTCGGCATAAACGATCAAGGGGATGTCGGTGAACTTGCCGATCGTATTCTTGCGCGCGTACAGCACCGGCGCATGCGCCAGCACGTCGTCCGCGACATCGATGCGTCTCACGCCGAGGACTTTCAATTGCGACCCCGCCGCCGAGTATTGCGCGTTCCGCGTCACGCGAACCTCGTGCGATCCCGCGGCCAGCTTGCCGATCCATAAAGGATACTTGTGTGGACGCTCGCCATCGAACACCATCACCTGTTGCGCCGCGCCTCCATCGATCGAGACATCCGCAAGTGCCGCTTCCCTGCCCTCCTTCGACCAGTCGGAGCCCGGTGAAGAAAGCTCGAGCGCGAGCGCGACTTCGCCGGCTTTGTCAACGTTGAGCGGCAACGTCTCGGCCTGCGCGAGCCCCGCCAGAATCAGCATCGCGGCCAGCCATCGCAATAAAATCTCAGTTCGCGCCGGTTTTCTCAATATTTTTTCGACCAGCTTTTCTTCCGGCCGTCCTTTTAAGTCATCCACAAGTCCCGAGAGCACGCAAATCCGCGCGCCCGCCTGTGACAGTTCGCGGATCTGCGCAAGTCCGGCTTCGAGCGAAGGAATGTGCAAATCCATCACGACTGCATCGGCCTTGCCCGTGAACACTACTGTGTGGCCCGCCTGTTCGAGGATCAGTTTTCGCACTTCTAACTGCGACTCGTCGTCTTCAATCAACCGGACACGCGCCATCGGATTTCAGTTTGCGAACTTCATCTGCGCGATGACCAGCGCCGGCATCGCCTGATTCCAACTCTCCGGAATCGTATCGAATGCGAGTCGGAATGCCTTTGTGTCGCCGGGCTTCAGGCCGCCCATTTTCATGCTCACGATGGGCACTCGCTCACGCAGCACAAGCTGGTGGAGCGAGTCGTAGAAGTTGCAGTAAATCTCCACCATGTCGAGCGGCCGGTCGCCGGCGTTCTTGATTTTCCCGGTGATCTCGACGACTCCGGTTACGCCCGCGAAGCCGACCTTCGCCTTCATATCGGAATCGAGGATCTGGAGGTTTCGCACATAGGCCTTGGCGTCAGGCGTCAGCACGACGACCACCGGCGCGGCATGTGCGACCTTCTGGTAATACCAGAACGCGCCGGTCAGCGCGACCATCGCGATCACGATCGTAATGATCGCCGCATTCGACAGGAGGGGTTGTTTCTTACTGACCACTGAGCGTCATCTCCCGTATCAATAAAGTCGGAGAAGCGACCGAACCTCGGAATTCGAGATCGGATCCCGCAGCCTCCAGACTCATGAGCATATCGCGTAAATTGCCGGCGATGGTAACCTCCGAAACCGGGAACGTCAGCTCGCCATTTTCGATCCAGATTCCGAATGCTCCGCGCGAATAATCGCCCGTCAGTGGGTTGACGCCGTGGCCGATCAGCTCCGTTACATAGAAGCCGGATTTCACGCCCGCAATCAACTCCTCGGGCGTCTTCGATCCCTTCTCGATGTACAGATTTCCATGCCCCAC
>DASXZC010000225.1:0-8476 GCA_036502165.1 Bryobacteraceae bacterium | reverse complement strand
ACCGCGCACCGCCATTTCTCGCGCACGCTTGGGTCGCTTGTTGGAGGGCCGTTCGCTGGTCCACCGAAGCTGCGACGCCGGCTATCCTTCCATCCCGCACCAATGCTCCACATTGCTTATTAAACACGCTCATTACGACACAGGACCGGCCGCGCCGGGAGCAATCGTTCAATGCTTCCCTCTCGGCGGCGGCCCGATCATCATTGCCTTGTGAATGTCCACTCTGCCCGTCTGCGGCGCTGAACGCGATGGCTCCCCAGGAAGTCGCGCGGGGGCCCGGGGGCGGAACATGTTGGTCGGCGTAGGAGCAACCCGAGAGATCGCTCATGCACCTGCCGCCCCAATGTGTGCGGCATGCCGCGATCGCATTGGTTGCCGCCTGTTCCTTGGTTGGACCGGTCGCGGTTTCGGCGTGGCGCCCGTCGTCGGATTTTGCAATTGCTCCGCAGGTGTTTTCGAAGTGGGATACGAGATTGCAGTTCCGTCCGTACTTGCTGCAATTGATGAGCGCGGCGCGCTGTGCCGCGTCGGGCGAGGTCTGATTCCACGACATCCCTTCGGCGCCCTGGTCTCCAAACGCAAACGCGCCGTAGGGTGCGGGCGTGAGTGGAGCGGAATCCTTGCCCTTGCAACCGATCTCACAAAGCTGCCGCGCATTGTGTTGCTGCATATCACAGGAGGTCGAGCTCTGAGTATTGCAATGAAAGCCGATCATGCAACGGTCCATGCAGTCGGCCATGCTCGCAAAGAATCGGGGACAAACAATGAGCGGTATGCCGATCAGCCACAAAATCTTCCTGAGACGCATCGTCAGCTCCGTTCTCTGGTTATGTTGTCGATAGGGTCCTGTTCGCGCCTCCGGGCCGTGGTCGCGCGGAGCGGGCGTTTTCGCGTGATCCGATAATCGGACTATCGTACTCCAGACAGGTGCGCCGAGCAAGGGGGAATCAGAATATGAGATCGATGGGGAAGACAATTGTGAAAAGTTTGGGATAGCCTGATCAGCCACCGAGAAAATGGCGCCGTCGACTGACTGTCCCATCAGAAGTTGCTCCGTCTTGCCACTCTATATTGCGGAATGTCACGAAATGCTTGAATCATTCCATTGGGAGTCGGTTATCAGATCATCCAACGTGGGACGCGCATCGGGGCGGCCCGGAGTTTTCTACTATGGATATATCAGAAGAGGGCTGCGACGAACGCAGAATTCGAATTGCGGCTTCGAAATTATGAGACCGTGGCCGATTTGCGGGATTTTAGTAGGCGCTTTCGTGATGACCCCGGCGGGCCGAGCTGCTGATGCGTCGCTGAGCGTAAGGCAGGCCTATTGCTGCGACGGCGGGTTCTCGGCGGAAAATGCGCTGGCAATGGCGCGTAACCTTGCCATCCCCGATTGGGCACCGGTCAGGCTCTACCAACTATCGGATCGTCATGAAGATATGGCGCCTCGATTTGGCGTAAGTGAACGGGGAGTCGAAGATCTGGTGAAAGACTTTCTGAGGGAGGCCGCCGTGCCGAGGCGTGTCGCGCTTTATTTGAGGACTCCGCGAGGGGAAGCCATCGATCTGTGGGATGGTAGCCGGCGTTCGTTTGAACGACGCGTTGTGTCGGGCGACAATCCTTTTCTGTTGCCTAGCGGTGCAGAGATCCTCTACATCGTATCTTTGGGTGTGAACTCTGTCCGGGTATACTGCCGCGCGAGGGCGGGAGGGACCGGCGAGGTCGGTCGGCGACTTCTCGATGAGGCGGCTCCGCTCTTCGGAGCGCGGGCATCCGTTGAGGTTGTGTGGGGCGACAATCCATGGCTCTATGGCGATTGGGCCTTTCCGGCGTTCGTGCCCGCACTCGGGTGGCTGGGGCCTCCGCCGATGGTCGTTCGTCCGGCGCGGTTTCGATGTAGGCGAAGCGCGGGGAGTAGCGGGGAGAGTTGTACGGGGATGGTTGATGCGCGGTGAGACGTTGTGATCCATAGCAAGCGTACGTCACTGATCAGCCAAATCGCGCTCGCGCTGCTGGTGGCCAGGGTCGCACTTGGCGAGCCAGTACAGATGGTAGACCTGTGTGATCTCGTCCGTCATGCGGACGTGTGGAATGGTAAGGAGGTTCGAGTGCCGGGCGTCGCGAAGCCCGCTGTGGCGGAGCAACTGGGGCCATCCCTCGAGGCTCCGGGCGGATGCGGTGAAGCTCCAGGGATCGTCGTGCTCGTCTCGCGGGAATTGGGCCGTTTGAGGACCGGGTTCACTTGGGATCAGGAATCCGAACGGAAACTCGACGAGGCTTTGCTCAGCTACGATCCTCTTCGAGAGCAAGTAAGCGCGACGATCGTGGGCGTCTTCGCAGCTCCGGACCGAACGCATGCTGAGTCTAGCCAATTGGTGGTGAGGACGGCGGCCGAGGTCCACGTGGAGCAGCTTACCCAACCAATCAACGATGCTCAACGAAAAGAAGCGGAGTGGCTCATCGGCTTTCGCGGCCGAATTTTCTGGAGGTTGCTGATCGCGGCTCTGCGGGACACGGGAGGACGCCAATATTTCGAACGGAATGTCCGAGGCGCACTCATTCCAGGTGGCGTCAACGCAGTGCAATTCATTCCTGGCGAGGTGGTGTCCGTGCGCGCGTCGGACGGCGACGTCGTGGTGGCGGTGTCGGTGAATTCCGGGCGTCCTCCTGAGGCGCAGCTTCGGCTTGTGGGCTGGAAGGATCATGATAGTGTGTTGTTGAAACCAGGAACTGCTGTTGTCTTTCGTGGCGTGGCCTTGACGTTCACTCAGAGTCCAATCTCAGTTGAGGTCGAGGTTCATCCGGATGATTTGGTCATTCAAAGGCGCTAAAGGAGAAATGCGCTCTTAGTAATGCTAATAAAGCGCCGCGGTTTTCTAGCCTACGCAGGGGTGACGTGGTCCTTGCGAGCGAGCAAGCGGACCGGGGTTTTGGATCGCGCTGATGCTATGGGAGCGAAGTACGGCGTGCTTGATTGTGCCGCCTATGACCTTCAAACGAGGTCCGATTCCTTCGCCGAGAAGTCCTCAGATCTACAGCTTTCAAGGGCCGGTCTTTTCGCCCGATGGCTTCACGTTGGCTTGGTCCCGGAATCCAATGGTGATTGACACGGGTGAAGCCGCGCCGTTTCTCACTCTGGAGCACGCGGGCGGAGCAGTCACGCCGATCGACCTTCCGGGGTTTAGGGCGGTTTCTGTGTCCGGTGGCAGCTTTGCGATTTCAGATGAAGGCAAGGTCATAGTCGCGGTTGCGCGGCGCATCGGTACAAGGGTGCGATCGCTATTTGCGTTCGAGTCGCGGAACAGCGCGGCCGTTCGCGATCTGACTCCGTTTCTCGCCGAGTTCGAGCCGCATGAGATTGAGACTCTTAGTCTTGCAGGGCATGGGTTGGTGGCCGCTGTTGGGTCGCGCGAACGATTCCAGGTTTTGAATACGCTGGATGGCGCGACTGTGTTTCGAGGCGTTGGACGATTTCCGAGAGTATCGCCTGATGGAGTGCGGCTCGGATTCATCACTGACGAGCGGCTGCACGTGGTGAACCTCGAGCCGCGGGCCAATATAACGCTCCTGCCAGGCACTAAAGTGATGGGCATTGGGGGCTGGAGCCCGGATGGAAAGTTTCTGATTGGGGGCGCCTGGACGAGACTTCTGGCGATGGAGAAGAGGAAAGTCATTATTGACGCCGAGACCGGCGACTATGCGCAGCTCGGGACGCTGAGTGAGGGTGATTACGGTGTCTATTTCCGGTGGGCTTCGACTATGCTGATGCCCCAATGACTGAGGAGTGCCTTCCACGCGGGGAAAGAAAGATGAGCTCATATGTAGCCAAGCTGAGAGGCCCGATTTCGGACCCTGAGGAGGTCAACCGGAGGCCGAGTCGGCTGGTTGGGTTGCTTCGTCCAGGGAACTGCGTTCGGCTTGAGGCTGGTGTTCGAACTCTTGTGTGATTGCCGCGCCGGCCTATTCTCCGCATTTTATTGACGCGCTCGAGGAGTTGACTGGGCGAGACACGGGGGATGTGACGATTTGGTACTTTGACCCGATGCTGGTCTCGCCGACTCAGGAGGTGATTCCAGGTGTTCCGCGTATGCTTGCAGCGCCACCGCTCGCGGAGTATCTGGGGATGGAGCTAGCGCTGTTTACCCTAAGTGGCAACGCCGGGAAGCGGATTGTCGAACTGTTTCCGGATATGCGCGTTGGGAAGCCTGCGGGTGCCTGATCGGGGCCCGCAAGGAGTTTGGAGGGATGCCTTAGGACATCCGTCGGCTTTGGTCTTTGGCGCTACTGCTGGATTGGAGATACTGTTTCTAGAGGATGCCGATGACGATCACATTGAGTCCCGAACAGGAACGGCTGGTAGACGAAGCCATGCGTTCCGGGAGCTACCAGGATCCGCAGGATGTCATTGCACGCGCCCTCGAGGACCAGTGGATCCACGACCACAAGGCTGACGTTGCTGCCAAAATCGATCGGGCATTTGATCAGTTCGAGCGCGGCGAGTTCTTCACGTCGGAGCAATCACGCGCCGACATGGAGCAACGCAAGGCCAAATGGTTGCATGACCAGCGGCCCTAGATGGAATCGCTCTACGATGTCTCGTCCGAAGCCCAAAACGACGTCTTTGAGATTTGGCGAAGGATTGCAGGTGACAGCGTCGATCTTGCAAATCGGATTGAGGACGAGTTCCACGGCTTGTTCGCTTCACCCGCTCGCATGCCGCGTCAGGGCCACACGCGTGAAGATCTGACTGAGCGCCCCGTTCTGTTTTTTTCCGCTTTATTCCTTCCTTGTCGTATACAACCCGGATGTGACGCCGATTCGTATCATGGCGGTCGTGCGAGGTAAGCGTAACGTCAAACGGTTGCTTCGCGATCGTCTGTAATGTCAATTCTCAATTTGAAGATATATGGAGCCAAATGAGTCCAGCTAGATTTGCTTTTATTCTTGTCCTGGTGCTGGCACCGCCGGCCTTGATGCCCGGGGGCTGGGGGCAGACATTCTCAATTGGCAAAGCCGAGCGAGTCACTGTTGGGTTGTACGCCGATTTTTGGCAAAGGGCGGATCCCTGTGTCGCTGTTACTGCTTTCAAGTCCGTGAGCAGTGCAGAGGATTTGGCGTCCAAGTTTTCCGGATGTTCCGCGGTTGACATACCGTTTGGGACGTATGAGGTGGGTATTCGAACCAAGACATTCGATACGACTCGCGGACCGAGGAGCCTTTGCATCGTCGACCAAGCTCGTACGATTTGTGCGTTGCAGACGGTTTCCACAGACATGATTCCTGCTTCGATTCATGTCAAGCTTAACGGGCTGCCCAAGGCTACTCCCGTTCAACTGGCGGTTTCGGCCGTCCGTTCGGATTGGCGTCGCGTTGTAGGAGTCGACGCTAACGGCGAAGCGACTGTGGCGACGATTTGGAAGGAGCTTGTGGTCGCGGTTGTCGTCGAAGGCAGGGTGCTTGGCGCGGTATACCTTGGCCCAGGTGGCTCGACTCGTTTCACGATCAGGTGTGATCCAACGGGGTCCGGGGGCGTGGCGGTGGTTGACACGAAGTAGATGAAAGTTATTATGGGCAAGCGTCGTGTCACGAAATTTGCACAAGCCGCTGCTTTTGGGAGTGACGGGCTTGGCGGTAGTCCTCGCCGCAGGGTATGGATTTCTTCGTTTGACCGGGCTAATATCGCCCGATGTGTGTGTTTCCGATCGAGGTGGCACATTCACCTTCTCTGAGGCGACGCTCGAGGTCGTCTATACGAATTGCGACACATTAGCCAAAGATGAAGCGGTCCGCGTGTACATCTCGCGTACGTCACGGTCATGGTTCGCAATGTGGCTGAACCGCAAATAAGTCATTTTTGCCTATGATCCGGCTAACGCCGCGCACGCTCCTTCCATAACCGTTTCGGGAAGAGGTGGAATTTTGATCTCCGTCCCCAGTGTGTCCGAGATCTTCATCCAACGAGGTACTTGGAAGGGTGTTTCGATTGAATACCGGATTGGGCACGTCGGTCCGGTCACGGGACCGCAGTGAACCCTTATTGTGATCCGCGATGCGCCGGTTCAGCGGAGCAGCGATCGGCTCGTGGGAATCAGCTCGAGGACTTCCTGACGCAAGCCTGTCGAGCGGAACGATTCGAGAGCCTTGCCGTCGGGGAAGGATCCGAACCAGACGAGGACATGTTCTCCCTCACGCACGGGAAGGCGAGGGAATGTATTCGTGGAGGATTCGGTTACGAAATACCCGAGGATTTTTACGCCGGCGGCTTCGGCTGAGGACGCGATTTGAGCGGCCAGGCGATCGACGAAGACTTCGCTGGCGGGTTTATTCAGATAGCAAATCGTCGCCGCGATGATGTTCCCGCAGGGCGGCGGCGCGCTGTTGCCGACGGGCGGCCGATTCGGTAGAGCATCGAGGTCGAAGCCGGAACCGGCGCGGGCGGGTTTCAGAAGCAGGACGTTCGACGAATCGGTCATCGTGTCGTTCGCGGCGGTGCGATGGGCGGCCCAGACGGGACCTCCGTAGAATCCTTCGAGGGCTTGGCGGCGGGCGTCCATGCTTGGCAATCCACGGATCCAGACGAAGCGGTCGGGATTGTTGCGGTCGCGGAATTGGCCGATTATGCGCATTCCGTACTTCTCTTGTCCTTCGACGAAGTGCTCGTCGAACAGGGCGATCAGGTCGTCGCGGCGGCCGGGATGCATGGCGTATTGGCGAAGTTCGATCACCGGGCAGCAGCCGTAACTACGGATGCGGGTCAGGTCCATGGTCCAGTTGGTTTCCCAGGAGTGACCCTGATCGAGGGAGAACGCCTGCTCCCAGTGAGCGGATTCGCCGGTCATGTCCGACCAGATGAAGCGTACGCGGACGGGTTTGCCATCGTCCACATCGTCGCCGTAGAACTCGCCGCGGCCGGCATTGTCGAAGCGTCCGATGACAGGAGGATCAAGGGTGCCTGTGCGATCGGTCATCCAATGAATTGACCATTCGCCGGTCTTCGAATTGAACAGACGCAAAGTCCCGCCCGTATAGCCTTTCGTGGAGAATTGGATTTCGTCGATGTTGCCGATGCCGCCGAGAATCGGGCGGGCTTTCGACGTCGATGTGAATTCATCCCACTCCGTGCAGGCGGCGAAGCGCGCCTTGAGCCTTCGATTATGAATGCGCCATTCTCCAAAGATTGGGTCAAAATCGTTCGTTGGCATGAGTCCGATGATAAGTTGGAAGTAGGACAGTTTACGCCCTCATTTAGCAAATGGCTCATCCTACGACACGGGTATTGGCGGCACTCGAACTTCTGCAGACGCGGGGCAAGATGAGTGGCGCGGAATTGGCGCGGACGCTCGAGGTCGATCGCCGGACGGTGCGGCGTTATATCGCGCTGCTCGAGGAAATCGGCGTGCCGATTACGGCGGACCTTGGACGCCATGGCGGCTATGAGCTCGTCGCCGGGTACAAGCTGCCTCCGATGATGTTTACGAACGATGAGGCGTTGGCGTTGTCGCTGGGGTTGGTTGCCGCCAGGGGCCTTGGGCTCGACGACGGCGGGCGAGCGGCCGTGAGTGCGCAGGCAAAGCTCGAGCGGGTCATGCCGGCGAAGATCCAGGCTCGGGTGCGGGCGCTCGATGAGACGGTTTCGCTCGGCGGCTCGCATGGAATGTCGCGGGAAATCAATTCGACGCTCACGACGTTGACTGCGGCCGCATATGGAAAGCGCGGGACGAGCATGACTTATCGCCTCGCGTCGGGTGAGATGAGCATACGCGAGTTCGATCCTTATGGGCTCGTTCATCGCGGCGGGCGATGGTATGCGGTGGGTCATTGCCATACGCGGAAAGGGCTGCGCAGTTTTCGCCTCGACCGGGTGGTCGACGTCACGCTCGAGGACCGGCCGTTCCTGCGACCGGAGGGGTTCGATGCGTTCCAATATCTCAACCGGTCACTGGCCACGATGCCGCGGGCGCACAGCGTCGAGGTCTGGTTGGAGACTGATCTCGAGTCCGCGCACAGGGAGCTGTTTCCGACGTTCGGCGTCTTGGAACCATGTGATGGTGGCGTACTTCTTCACGCGCAAGCTGATGATTTGGAGTGGTTTTCGCGAGAATTGGCGCGGCTGCCGTGGCCCTTCGTGATTCGATATCCGGCTGAACTCAAAGACGCGATGGCGGGGCACGCGACGCGGATTCTCGCTCAAATCTGACTCTCCTCTTGCGAAACTAGGAGAGTGTGGGGTATACTCCTAGTCAGACTAGGAGTCGAATCGAGTGAAAACAGCCGAATTACTGCCGGGAACGCTGGATATGCTGATTCTAAAGGCAGTTTCCCTGAAGCCGTTGCATGGCTATGGGGTCCTGCTCAGAATCCGGCAGATCTCGGAGGAGGCACTCGAGATTCCGCAGGGTTCGCTCTACCCGGCGCTTTACCGGCTGGAACATCAGGGGTTGATCGCGGCCGAGTGGGGTGTGAGCGAGAACAATCG
>DASXZC010000224.1:0-2714 GCA_036502165.1 Bryobacteraceae bacterium | reverse complement strand
ATCCGAACGCCGAAGTCGCAAAGGCTCTGGAGCACTTCTGGGCCAGTGACAAAGTCGTCGGAGCGATCTGCCACGGCGCGATTGCCCTCGGAAACATCCCGGATCGCGTGCGCGGACGTCGGGTCACCGGCTACACACTCGAAGGAGACCGCGCGCTGGAGCGCCTGTTCGGGAGCGGCTTTCTGATTCCTCACTACCCTCAGACGGTGCTTGAGGAGGTCGGCACGGTTTACTCGCGCGTCGCGCCCAACGATCCACTGGTTGTCATCGACGGCAAGCTGGTGACGGGCCAGAACCAGCAATCGGCGTCGGAATATGCGCTCGTCCTGTTACACGCAATGACCGGAAGCAGTCCCGTGACGAAGGCTTGAGGAGCGGCATATGCTATTTCACGTCGGCATCACGGTCCGGATTCCGCACGACGCGGACGCGAACGAGATCCAAAAGCTGAGCGCCAGGGAACACGAGCGCGCGAAGGAGCTCCAGCTTCAGCGCAAGTGGCTGCACCTTTGGCGCGTCGCCGGCAAATTCGCCAACATCAGCGTTTTCGATGTCGACAGTCCTGGGGAGCTCCACGAGATCCTGAATTCGCTTCCGCTCTACCCGTTCATGGAAGTCGAGGTGACGGCACTCTGCCGCCATCCGGGAGCGCTGGAGCCCGTCGCAGAACAAACAACCTGAAAAAGGAGCTTTCCGATGAATCCCAAACAACAGAGCAGCCTCGCCCTCCAGTTAAAGACCATCGACGGCTTGCAGATCCGCTTCGCCACCAATGACAGAAAAAGCGGCGAGCCGATTCTTCTCCTGAGTCCGCTGCCCGAAAGCATTCTGGCGTTTCTGCCGACCTGGGATGCATTCTCGGAACTGGGCCGCCCTCTGATCGCCGTAGACCTTCCTGCCTTCGGACTTTCTGAAAGCCGCGCCGGTGTTCGCTCCCCCGAAGGGCTGGGCGAATTTGTGTTGCGTATTGTGGATTCGTTCGGTCTCGACCAGCCGCACGTAGTGGCGCCAGACGTCGGGACGCCGGCCTGCCTCTTCGCCGCGGCGAATCATGCCGGAATCTTCAAGAGCATGGTGATCGGGAGCGGCGCAACGGACCACACCGATATCGGGGGCATTCTCGACGAACTGGTCAACGCCCCTTCCCTGGAGCCGTACAAGACTCTTACCGGGGGGCAGTTCGTCCGGGGCGCGCTCGAAAACATGACGCAGTACAAACTCCCTGACTACGCATTGCAGGACTACCTTGCCTCCTACGAGGGCGCCCGATTCTGGGATGCGGTCGATTTCATCCGGGCCTACCCGCAGTCCCTGCCCCGTCTCGCCAAGCGTCTCCCCGAGATCGTGACACCGTGTCAGATTATCGTGGGACGGCACGATCCGTTCGTCCCCGTCTCCAACGCGGAGGGACTTCGTCGAGGCTTGCCAAAAAGCAACATCAACGTGCTGGAATGCGGCCATTTTGTATGGGAAGACGCCGCTGCCGAATACGCCAGGCTCGCCTGCGATTTCATCACCGGCGGCTACGCGAAGCTGTAGTTCGCAAGGAAAGGAATTTATGTCGAACGATCGCACACTCTCCCTCTCCACAGTAACCGCCACGATCAACGCGCCAATTGAAAAGGTGAACATCGCGGACTGGTTGCTCCATCTCCCCGACGCTGAGTATCAACGCTGCGCGCATGCGCACATAGCGGCCGGAAACACGACCGCCGACGACGGCCGGGCGATGTCGATTAACGTCGAGACCATCGGCGATGCTTTCGTGGTTCAGCATTACGTTGCAGAGATTCACGAGCCGCAACTCTGCCGCATGGTTTCGATCTCCGATTCCATCAGCCCCGCCGGCCGTACCAGGCTTCACGTCATTTGGGAACTCAGCGCGAAGAAAACTGACGATGAGACATGTGAGTTCACCAATCACATTCACTCCAGCGCCATCGATGAGACAATGGCGTTCTTCGATACGCATGGCATTCCGTTCGAGCGGGCGCGCGACGCGCGCCAGCAGGCCTCGCACGCTCACAATCTGGAGGAAACCCCCAACTTTGCCAAGAGCATCGAGCGCAGGGCGCTCAGCCGCGACTAGACTTCGGAGATTTCCAAGACTCATCAGGAGAGACACATTATGAAAACAGCCAAACAACTTCTACAAGCCTATATCGACGGCAACGCCCAGGAATCCGCCGAATTGTTCGCGGAGAAGGGGGCGCTGGAGTTACCGTACCTTGCTGATCTTGGGGTTGAGCCCAGATATGAGGGACCCAAAACCATCGGGGGATTTCTCACCTTCTTGCACGAGAAGATGTATCCGGGCTTCAAGTTTGTCGACGTGAAGATCTACATTGACACGCCCGACCAGGCCTTTGGGGAATACACCATTCACCAGAGGTCCGGGATCTCCGGCAAGGAGGTCCACCAGCGCTTCTTCGGTCACTGCACGGCCGCCAACGGCAAGATCGTCCTGCTCCGGGAGGCGTTGAATGTCCTCGCGGCGGCCGACGGGATGTTTCCGGGCGGCGCCGCCGAGGCAATTAGCCAAAAGGCCCGGCCGGAGCAGGGGGCTCCGATCAGCGACTCCGCAAAACAGACGCTTGCGACTTCGTTTATCGCGGCGTTGCGTTCGCTGGATGAGAAGGGCCTTCAGAAAATCATGACCGACGATGTCGTCTGGACGCTGCCGGGCTCGAGCCTGGTGTCGGGTGTAGCGCACG
>DASXZC010000223.1:0-11649 GCA_036502165.1 Bryobacteraceae bacterium | reverse complement strand
CGGCCTCAAACCTTTTCCGAGCTGGTCAGCCAGGAGCACGTCCGGACGACCATCGAAAACGCGATCGCCCAGCAGCTGATCGCTCATGGATACATCTTCGCCGGACAGCGCGGCACAGGCAAGACGACCGTCGCCCGCATTCTGGCCCGTTGCCTGAATTGCATTGAAGGACCGACCGCAACGCCCTGCGGGAAGTGCGCGAGCTGCATCGAGGTTTCCGCGGGAAATTCTCCCGACGTCATCGAGATTGACGCGGCGTCGAACCGCGGCATCAATGAGATGCGCGAGCTGCGCGAGAACGTCCGCTACCGGCCCGCGCGCGACCGCTATAAAGTCTTCATCATCGACGAAGCGCACCAGATTACGACCGAGGCGTTCAATGCCCTCCTGAAAACTTTGGAAGAGCCGCCGGAGTGGGCCGTATTCGTCCTGTGCACGACCGAGGCGCACAAGATCCCAGTGACGATCGCCTCGCGCTGCCAACAGTTCAGCTTCCGCGGTGTCGACTTCGAAGATCTCATCGAGCGCATCCGTTGGATTTGCGGCGAAGAAGGCGTCACCGCGGATGAAGAGACGCTCGCGGTTTTGGCGCAAGCCGGCGACGGCAGCGTTCGCGATTCTCTGTCCGCGCTCGACCAGGCGATCGCCTGTTGCGGAACGACGCTCAAGGAAGCAGAAGTCCGCACATTGCTGGGGATGTTCTCGCTCGATTCGCTCGGCACGGTGGCGCGGGCGTTGAAGGACGGCGATAGTCCGGCGATGCTTGACGTCGTGCTGGAGCTCGAGCGCAACGGTCGCAGTCTGCAACATTTCGCGCGCGAATTGTCGCGGTACATGCGGAACTTGCTGGTCAAGAAGATCGCGCCGACGAATCCACGGTTGGTAGCGGCGTCGCCGCAGGAGCAGGACCGGTTGAAAGAGACGGCGTCCTGGTTTTCCGAAGAGGATCTCACGCGCTATCTGCAGATCTGCATCGACATCTTCAAGGAGCTGCAGCAGGCGTTGCAGCCGCGGCTGCATCTTGAACTGGGATTGTTGCGGATGATCCACGCCGGGCGGCTCGTGGGGATCGAAGAAGCCTTGGCCTCATTGGGATCCTCAGGTGGAGCAGTTGTTGCGGCTGCTCCCCGCCCCGCCCCCGTGCGGACTGCGGCGGCGCCCGCGCCTCCCGCCCCAGTCAAAGCTCCACCGCCGCCTCCTTCTAAACCAACTCCGGTTGCACCGGCCACCGGCAGCTGGCGCGAAAGACTGCATCGCGGCCTCATGAATCTCGGACTGCCCCACACAGCCGACGCGGTCGAGCAATCGGAGCTGACCGCAACCGACAACGATTTGTTATTCATCGTTCCCGGCAAGCTGCAACAGATGGCGCTGGCTGACTTGAACAAGGTCATCGAACAGATCGCAGGAAAGCCGATGCGGATCCAAGTGAGGATCGGAAAGCCGACCGTTCCCGCACCGGCAGCAACAGGTCCGGCACCCGCGGCCGATGCGGATCCGGCGGCGCAGCGGGCGCTCGATCATCCGGAAGTCCAGCGATTCCGTGAATTGTTCCCCGAAGGGCACGTCCGTCAGGTGCGGGATTTGAAGGAGTAGAATCAAAAGAACATGAAACTCCCCGGCAACATGCAAGGCATGATGAAGCAGGCGCAAGCCATGCAGGAGAAGATGCAGCAGGAAATCGCGCAGATCCGCGTCGAGGGATCCGCCGGTGGAGGCATGGTCCTCGTGAAGATGGATGGCCAGAAAAATATGCTTGGCGTGACCATCGACAAGGAAGTCGCCGGCGACGTCGAGATGCTGCAGGACATGGTGCTGGCCGCCTCGAACGATGCCATCAAAAAGGTCGACGAGCAAGTCCAAAAGAAGATGGGCGGCATGCTCGGCGGCATGGGTTTGCCGCCAGGATTGTTCTAGGCTGCAATGTCCGATTTCGCAGAGCCGCTCGACCGTCTCATACAGGAATTCAAACGCTTGCCGGGCGTCGGGCAGAAGTCCGCGCAGAGGCTCGCGTTCCACGTTCTGCGCACCGATCGCGACAACGCCGCGCGGCTCGCGCAGGCGCTGCTCGATGTCAAAGACAAGCTCGGAATCTGCGCGCAGTGCAACAACATCAGCGACGCCGAGCTGTGCCGCTTCTGCAAGGACGCCGATCGCGACCGCTCGTCAATTTGCGTAGTCGAGGAGCCGCACAATATCCTGCCGATCGAGACGACGCGGCAGTTCACTGGTTTGTATCACGTGCTGCACGGGTCGATTTCTCCGTTGCGCGGCGTAGGTCCTGAGAAGCTCCGCCTCAAGAATCTGCTGACGCGGCTCGAGGATGGCGCGGTCAAGGAGATCATTCTCGCGACCAATCCGACAGTCGAAGGCGAGGCGACGGCTGTGTACATTTCGCGCCTGCTGAAGCCGCTCGGAGTGAAGACGACGCGTATTGCCATGGGCATCCCGGTCGGCAGCGATCTCGAGTATGCGGACGAAGTGACCATGCTGAAGTCGCTCGAAAACCGACGCGAGATGTAGAAGGGCCGCGCATGACAAAGATTGTTCTCTCGATGGCGCTGATCTCAGCGTTAGCTCACGCGCAAGTGCCCGCAGTCAATGCGGCGCGTGAATGGAGGGAGAGTCACGAACTGGCGATCATCCAGGAACTGATGACGCTGCTCGCGATTCCGAACGTCGCCACTGATCAGCCGAACATCCATAAGAACGCGGCGCTGATCCAATCCATGATGGAACGCCACGGCATCCACTCGAAGCTGCTGGAGTATCCAGGAGCATCGCCCGTCGTCTATGGCGAGCTGCCGAATCCGGACGCGAAGCTGACGGTCGTGTTCTACGCGCATTACGACGGCCAGCCGCTCGATCCGAAGGAGTGGGCGTCGCCACCGTTCGAGCCGGTCGTGCGCACCGGTCCACTCGACAAGGACGGAATGAAGACTGCGCTTCCCGCGCATGGTCCGATCCCTCCAGAGTGGCGGATCTACGCGCGCTCAGCCTCCGACGACAAGGCTCCTATCGTTGCGATTCTCACGGCGCTCGATGCGATGAAGTCCGCGGGAATCCGGCCGGCGGTGAATTTGAAACTCGTGTTCGAAGGCGAAGAGGAAGCGGGATCCACGAATCTCGGCAAGATCCTCGAGCGCAACAAGGATCTGCTCAAGAGCGATGTCTGGCTCATCTGCGACGGTCCAGTCGATCAAAGCCGGCGGCGTCAAATCGTCTTCGGAGCGCGCGGCATTCAAACCGTCGATCTCACAGTCTATGGTCCGAAGCGCGAACTGCACAGCGGACACTATGGAAACTGGGCTCCGAATCCGGCGTTCATGCTGGCGCGGCTGCTGACGTCGATGAAGGATGACGACGGTCATGTGCTGGTCGACGGCTACTACGATGGCATGCTGCCTTTCAGCGAACTCGACAAGAAGGCGCTCGCGGAGTTGCCCGATAACGATGCCGCACTCAAGAAAGAGCTGTGGCTCGGCCGCACGGAGGGAAGCGGCAAGACGCTGAGCGAGTTGCTGACGCTGCCTTCGTTGAATGTAAGAGGCATGGCCGCGGCGCGTGTTGCGAACGGAGCGAGCAATGTCATTCCGGCATCCGCGACGGCGACGATCGACATGCGCCTCGTGCAGGGAGTCACCAAGGAACATGTGGTCGAAGTGCTGAGGCGGCACATCGAGAAGCAAGGGTACTTCATCACGGATGTTGAGCCCAATGGCGAAGTGCGGATGGCGCATCCGAAAGTTGCGTATCTGCGTGTCGAAGAGGGCGGCTACGATGCCGTGCGTACGCCGCTCGATTTGCCCGTCGCGCAGCGAGTCGTGAAGGCTGTCGAAGACGCCTTCGGACCGGTGATCAAACGTCCGAATACAGGCGGCAGCGTGCCACTCTACATGATCACGGGGATCACCGGCGCTCCGACGATTCAAACGCCCCTCGTCAATCATGACAACAGCCAGCACACCTTCAACGAGAACCTGCGGATCCAGAATCTGTGGGACGGGATCGAAGAGATGGCGGCGCTGCTCATGATGCGGTAACGCGCACGTCCCGGGACGTTTGCGCGGTGAAACGGGGGCATGCGACAATAACGGGAGTCTTTAAAGATGCAAGCCCCTTTTGAGCAGGACCCGGAAGCGGCCGAACACACCATTGAATCTCTTCCGGCAGGAACGGGAGCGGGCGCCAGCATCAATGATTTAGGAGAAATACTGTAGTGAGAGAAAAAGGTGTAGTGAAGTGGTTCAACGCTGCTAAGGGATATGGGTTTATCCAGCGTTCGAACGGGGATGACGTATTCGTACATTTTTCGGCGATCCAGATGAACGGCTACCGGACACTGGAAGAAGGTTCGGAGGTTGAGTTCGAGGTAAAGCAAGGCCCGAAAGGTCTGCAAGCCGAGAACGTCGGCCGTCCTTAACAGGACAAGTCGGTCAAGTCTTAGGGAAAGGGCCGCTCCTCGCCGAGCGGCCCTTTTCATTTTTTGCGGCGGCGCCTCGTGTACTACGCTGGTCTTCATATGACTCGCGATCCAGTCCAGGCGATCCTTGATTTCAACCGGGGGTTCGATCCCAAGAGCCTCGCACATAAGCTGACCACCATCACCAGCTCTCCGTTTGCATTTTTCCGCGCGACCTTTCATCTGTTCGCGGCCGACATGCTGGCGGGCCCATTTCACAAGCTGCCGATTGCGCCATCGAAAGGGCGGATCGTGGCGGATCTGCACACCGAAAATTTCGGCGGATTTCGCGGCGTCGACGGCGATCTCGTTTACGACATCAACGACTTCGATGACACGGCGGCGAATCGTCCTTACGAATTCGATTTGCGGCGGCTGATGACCAGCCTCCTCCTCGGTGGCACCGAGAGCGGGCTGCGCATCGGCGATGCAGTGAATGCCGCTGAAACCGCGGCCCGCAGCTACTTTGGAGCGATTGCGAAGTTCGGCTCGGCCAAGCGGCGTGAGGACCTGGCGGCGCTGCACAATCCATCGGTGGTGAGGCGCCTGTTGAAAGTGGCGGCCGAGAAACCGCGCGATGTTTACATGAAGTCGCTGGCGGAGCCGGGGCCGAAGGATCGGTACGAGTTCAAGAGCGGACATCCGAATTTCCGCCCGGTCGACGGCACGGTTCGCGTCGAGGCTGAGAAGCGCTTCGCGTACTATCTGGCGCATTGCACCGCGCCGAAGGACGCGCACATGGATCGCTATCTCTTCCAGGACATCGTCTTCCGCTACGCCGGCAAGGGCAGCCTTGGCAAGCACCGCTACGCGATCCTCATGCGCAAAGGAAAGGCGGATCTCGAGGACTACGGAGCTCTGCGCCTCGTCGAATGGAAGGACTCAAGCGACTCGCCGCTCGAGGTTCCAGGCAATCCGAATCGCAGGAAAGCCGGGAAGAATCGGAATCGCGATGTGGATGCGGCGACGCTCGCGTTTCAGTTGATCCCGAAGCGTTACCTCGGATATGTGCAGATGTTCAATCATCCGATGCAGGCGCGCGAACTGGGCGCGAACGATTGCCGGTTCAGCCACAGCCAATATCAGACGCAGGAAAAGCTCGAGCAGGCGGCCGGAGTGTTCGGCGGCATCACGGCGCGCGCGCATTTGCTCGCGAGCATCGGCACGGAGGGTCCACGGAAATTCGTGACGCGCTCGGGTGTGATCGAGGATCGGCTGGTGCACCGGCTGGTTGCCTTTGCGACATCCTATTCGAGCCGCGTTCACGAGGATTTCGACGAGGTCACGCGAAGACGGGCTCAGATCGCGAAGCAGTGGAAGGCATGAGGACCGGCCGACGCATGCTCCAATAGAGGAAAATGGAGTCTATCGGTTTCGTTGAGATCCTCCGCACGAATCCCAATTGCCGCTATACATGGATGGGTCAGGTTGTTTCAGAGGTCGGGGATCATTTCAACAACATTGCAGTCCTCAGTCTTACGCTCGCGCATTCCGGCTCTGGACTCGCGGTTGCGGGGATCATGATTGCCCGCGCGCTGCCGGCGATTTTTGCCGGGCCGCTCGCCGGCGTCGCCCTCGACCGTTTCGACCGCAAACGGATCATGATCGCGAGCGATTTGACGCGCTTCGTCATCGCTCTCGGATTCATTCTCTGCATCGACCGCACCGACAATACATTGCTCTATGTTCTGAGCGCGGTTCTAATGTTCGCATCGCCGTTCTTTACCGCCGGCCGCGCGTCGATCCTTCCGACGATCACGACTAAGGACGAATTGCACACTGCGAATTCGCTGACGCAGACGACGTCCTGGGCGATGACCGCGGTCGGTGCGTACCTCGGCGGACATAGCGTCAACAGTTTCGGATTTCGCGCGGCTTTCGTATTCAATGCGGTTTCATTTCTGGCATCGGCGCTTGCGATTTCGCAGCTTAAACCGGTCGAGGGCGGAAGCTTTCGCGTGCTGCGCGATCCGGATGCTCCCAAGCGTCACCCGTGGCAGGACTACCTCGATGGCCTGCGGTATCTGCGGTCGGTTCCTTTGTTGCTGGGGATCGCCATGATTTCAGTCGGATGGGCCACCGGCGGCGGCGCGGCGCAGATCCTCTTCAGTCTGTTCGGCGAGCTCGTTTTCAAACGCGGACCCGGCGGCATCGGCGACATCTGGGGATCCGCGGCGCTGGGGCTGATCGTGGGCGGATTTTTCGCGCACCGGATCGCCAAACATCTTTCGTACCGGCAATACAAAGGGATGATTTCGATCGCGTACGTCATCCATGGCGCGGCGTACGTCATTTTCAGCCAGATGCGGAACTACGCGTGGGCGCTCGGTTTTATCGGTCTGTCGCGTATGTCGGTGGCGGTGAGTTCCGTCATGAATTCCTCACAGATGCTGCGGCACACGGCGAACGAATATCGAGGACGGGTGATGGCAACGACCGAGACGCTCTCATGGGCGACGCAGATGCTTTCGATGGCGGGGGCGGGGTTGGCGTCGACGACGTACAGTCCACGGACGATCGGAGCGGTGGCGGGAATTCTGAGTGGATCGACAGGGATTTGGTGGCTGTGGCTCAACTGGGCGGGCAAGCTGCCCGAGCCGGCGGTCAACGAACAGGAGTCGGATGTGGAGGTCCACGATCCGGTCAATTGAGCGGCGGCTATCCGAAGACGCCGAACAGACTCTTCTGGAGGCCGTCGATCGATTGAAAGGCTTTCAAGTTGGATTCAGCGACGAGCCTGTTTTGCAGCAGGGCGATTGTGTCAGAGCTCAAGTCGACGGTGTCTTCAATCGATGAGGAATTGGAGGGCGAGGAGGAGGAAGGAAGTGTGCCGCGGGCGATCTTCGACGCGGTGAAATCAATCTGCGACGCCGCCCGCTCGAATCCGTTCAGTGGGATGGATAGGTCGCTCATAACGTTCTCATCGGCAACCGCCGCCGATTTCCAGAGAAAATTGAATCAGGAAAATCCTACCCGCACCTCATGAAGGTCTCAGAGTTCCATTACGACCTGCCTCCCGAACTGATCGCGCAGGCTCCTCTTGCCGATCGCTCGGCGTCGCGCATGCTGGTGGTCGATCGCCAAGCCGGCACGCTCGAAGACCGCCGGTTCCAGGACTTTCCGTCTTACATCTCGCCTGGGGATTGCATTGTTATCAACGATTCGAAGGTGATCCCTTCGCGGCTATACGGCCATCGTCCGACGGGCGGCAAGGTGGAGGTGTTCCTGCTCAAGCGCCTTGCGGATCCTGGCGTCTGGACCGCGCTCGTCAAGCCAGGGCGCAGCCTGCAGCCGGGGGCGACGATCCTCTTTGATGACGGCCTGAGCGCCGAAGTCATCGGCCGCGGCGAACTTGGCGAGCGCACCCTTCGTTTCAGTGAGCCGATCGACGAGCGGCTGGACCGGATCGGCCACATCCCGCTGCCGCCATACATCAAGCGTGGCGACGAGGCGGCCGATCGCGATCGCTACCAGACCGTCTATGCCGCGCATCGAGGATCGGTGGCTGCTCCGACAGCGGGGCTGCACTTTACCCCTGAACTGCTCGGCCTATGCCGGGAGGCGGGCGCGGTGATCGCTCCGGTCACGCTGCACGTCGGACTGGGGACGTTCCAGCCGCTCACGACCGACGATGTATCCAAGGTTACACTTCACGCCGAGGAATACGAGATTTCGGAGTCCGCTGCGGCGTCGATGCGCGACGCTGGGCGAATTCTAGCTGTGGGAACGACCAGTCTGCGAACCATTGAAAGCGCTGGACTCAAAGCCGGACGCGGCGAGACAAGTCTATTTATTTCCCCAGGTTACAACTTCCAGCACGTAGGCGCGCTGCTCACGAATTTCCATTTGCCCTCGACGAGCCTGCTGCTTCTAGTCGCGGCATTCGCCGGCGCAGATCTCACTCGGCGCGCCTATTTGCACGCGGTTGAGGAACGCTACCGCTTTTATTCCTACGGAGATTGTATGTTGGTGCTGTGAAGGCCCTTACCGCGAACTTCTTAAGAAACAATTCCGCTGGCGACACGTCCCAGTAGTGCTATCCTTCTAGTAGGGAAGCACAGAAACAGCACCACTATTATGAACAATCGCTTCAAGTACGTCATTGTCAGCCTGTCCACCCTAATGGTCGCCCTGCTGCTGTTTGGCGCAGTGCATTCGAGCGCGGCCACGACCTCAAATGACCAGCCCTACCGGCATCTGGCGGTGTTCAGCGAAGTTTTGCAATACATCAAATCCTCGTATGTCGAGGAGCCGAATCTGAAGGGCGTCACCGCTGGTGCGATCAATGGATTGCTCGAGTCGGTCGACCCGTTTGCGAGCTACCTGACGGCTGACCTGTACAAGCATTACGAGACCGAAAACGGCGTCAAGAAGGGCAATATCGGATTGGTGCTGGCCCGCCGCGTCGGATATGTCTCCGTGGTTGTGGCCGTTCCCGGGCTGCCGGCGTCGAAGTTCAATCTGTCGACCGGCGATGTGGTGGATGCGATCAATGGAGTTGGAACGCGCGATATGCCGCTCGCCTATGCGCAGTTGCAGTTGCAGGGCGATCCGGGTTCGACGGTCGAGTTGACGGTCTTGCGCATGCGCAATCCGGAACCTCAAAAGCTGACGATCACGCGCGCTGAAGTGAAGTATCCCGACGTATCTTCTAAGGTCCTCGACAACGGCGTGGCGATGGTGCGCACGGTGGCGCTCGATGCTCCGCATGTGAAGCAGCTTTCGGCGAAGATTCAGGAACTGGAAAAGCAGGGCGTCAAGAAGCTGATTGTCGATTTCCGCAATTGCAGCATCGGCTCACCCGAGGATGGCGTTGCCGCGGCGAATCTGTTCCTCGACAAGGGCCTCATCACGTACGTCTCGGGCCAAAAATTCGCCCGGCAGGATTTCAAGGCTGACCCTGCCAAGCAGATTACGAAATTGCCGGTGGTCGTGCTTACGAACCGCGGCACGTCCGGCGCCGCCGAAGTGGCCGCCGCTGCTCTGTCCGATAACAAGCGCGCCGAGAGCGTTGGCGAGCGCACCTATGGAAGCTCCGCTGTGCGCCGTCCGATTACGCTCGATGATGGAAGTGCCATCATCCTGGCGGTTGCCAAATATTACGGTCCTGACGGCAAGGCCCTGCAAGAGGGCGGTTTCGTTCCCACTAATCCGGTGAGCGATTTCGACACTCAGCAGACCCTGGACGACGACGACAGCGATAGTACCCCGGCTGCGGCGCCGCAGGCTGGTACGCCGGGGAAACCGGCCGAGGATGCGCCTCTCAAAAAGGCCATCGAGATTCTGAACAAGTAAGCAACCTCTAATGCCCCTGTACGAATATCTATGTGAGAAGTGCGGTGCAAGATTTGAATTGATCGAGAAGTTTTCGGCGGAGCCGAAGACGGTCCATGAAGGCTGTGGTGGCGCTGTCCACCGCCTGGTATCGGCGCCAGCCTTGCAATTCAAAGGTAGCGGTTTTTACATCACTGATTACGGCAAGGGCGGGTCGTCGAAGGGCGATTCTTCACGGCACGGATCCGAGGGGAAATCCGACTCGAAGTCGAAGTCGGAATCGAAGTCTGACTCGAAGTCGTCCGACTCTTCGTCTTCGTCCTCGAGCTCCACGCCAGCCTCGACCAGTTCGTCGTCCTCCTCCTCTTCAGATTCAGGCTCGAAGAGTTAGCGCGTCCGCATGTTCCCAACAGTCACGGCAGTGAGTCACAACGATACCCGATTGCCGCCTTCCCATCCGTGTCTCCTCACAGGAATGAAGCACTTCGGTTTGGAACCGAACCTGCCAGCGCATTTCAAGCAGCCCGCGTCTTGACGGTTATGCTCCTCCTATTTCGAAAGGATTTCCAGACGTGGGTTCCCACTCTCTAAAACATTATTCGACTGTCTTGTTGTTTCTGGCCGTGTCTTCGCAGGCCGCCTTCGGCGCATCCCAGCTTCGGCTGTCGACGGCAGCCGTCGGCCCGATCTCGATCGCACAGGGCACGAATGGATCGACGCAGACCATCGGAGCGTACAACGCCGGCGACGGATCATTGAACCTCACCATCACGACCAATGCGTCGTGGCTGTCGGCGCAGACCGGGGATCCGATCCCTTGCCCGAATGACTACGGCAAGACCTGCACGGCGATCAACATCTCATTGAATACGGCGGATCTTTCTAATGGAACGCTCACAGGATTTCTGCACGTCACCGATCCGAATTCGCTCGACGCGCCTCAGGACGTGACCGTCACCGTGCAGGTCGGCGGCGGAGTCCCCGATCAGATGACATTCTATGTTCCGCCCGATGGATCGACGACATCGCAGGCCATCAAGACGAGCAACAGCTTCATCGCTTCATCGGGCGGCCAACCAGGCGGCGGCGTGACGCTCACGCTCGTCCAGAACGGCGGCGGCAGCTATGCGACGACCTTCGGCTACAACGTACTCGTGAGCGCAGCCGCGGGAACCGTCGAGGGGCCGTACGCCGGAGCGTTGAACGTCTTCGGATCCGTAATCGACAACGACAACAAGCAGGTACCGGTCAACATCCAGGTGACCTCCCAGCCAATCGCCTCCGCTTATCCGGCGAGTTTGTTTTTCAAGATCGCGAACACGGGAACTCCGCAGACGACCGACATCAATTTCTACGGACCTGGCACCGATTCGCTCGGCGTCACCGGCGCCGACCCTGGCGGAGCCTCATGGCTCACATTTCAAATGAACAATGGCAACACCGTGACGGCGGTCGTCGATCCCACGGGGCTCCCGAACGGAATTTACACGACGACGATCACGATCGCGAGCAATGCGGCCAATCCTGTTACGGTGCCGGTGACGTTTGAAGTGGTCGATCCCGATCCGCCGGTGAGCAAGTTCCAAACTGTCGTCAGCCTCGCGGGTTCGGCGCCTTCATCGAACGCGGTGGCGTTAGGGGATCTCGTAACGATTCAGGGCCAGTTGTTCACGGTGCAATCGACGCAATCTGCGGATCCGACGCAGCAGCTTCCGACTTCACTCGGCGGCGCGACGGTGTCTGTGAATGGAGTGCCCGCGCCGATCTTCTCGGTATCCTCGAGCCAGATCCAATTTCAAATTCCGTACGAAGTTTCGCCCGGCGACTCGACGGTCGAGGTCGATCGCGATGGGCTCACCGGCAATGTCGTCAGCGTCGAGATCCAGCCGGCGGCGCCAAAGGTCACGCAAATC
>DASXZC010000222.1:0-4101 GCA_036502165.1 Bryobacteraceae bacterium | reverse complement strand
ACGAGGCGCAGCAATTATTTGATCGGGCGCTCAGGAAGTGCGCCGAGGTTTTGAACACCGTGCCGAATGACACATGGGCCCTCTGCAATGAGGGGCTCACGCTGCTCTGTATTGGCGAGAAACACCTCGAGAATAATGACGATGTGGGAGCCTTGAAGACGTTTGCCGATGGCCGAGCTGCCTTCGAGAGATTACTCACGCTGACACCGAGTGACGACGAAGCGCTAGCAGGGCTAGGCGCCTTATATTTCTATGAGGGTGAGGCAATTAGGAAGACCGACAGAACCCAAGCGATCACTAAGTATAGGCAGTCTTCTGAGGCATTTGATGAAGCCCTCGCGAACGGTTCAGAGGACGCCGAGACCGAAGCAGACAAGGCGCGTACACTTCAGCGTTTGGGTGAGATCTATCTCGAGACGGATCGGAGGAAGGATGCCCTCAGATCGCTAAATGATGCCTTGAAGGCGTATGATCATTCTTTGAAGATTGCTCCTCGCCATCTGCGCGCCAGGGAAGCACGACGCCGGCTCAAGGCGCTCCTCGCTGGCCTTCGAACGTCGTCGCCGCGCAATCAAGGTGGATAGCTGGCAGTAGGTGTGTGCGCTCGTACTCCCGGTGGTCACCCGACTGATGCAGAACGAGTGCCGCTGAGCAAACAGAGGTTCACGTGACAAGTCAGCTCGCAGAAGGATCGGGCGAGAGCAAGACTTTGGACTGACCTGACCTGTTCAACTGAATTTGAAACGATCGGTAATTGACTCGTCGCCGCTATCGTTTTTCGCTTGTTCTGTATCGACTGGGCTGGTTCGGGGGTTTGGAGAACATTCTGTACTCTTTCACCAGGTGACGTCGCGGTGATATATCGCGGACAATCGCGGACCCCGAAATAGCGTTATCGCTGAGTCCCCTTCGGTACCCGACTGCCTCGGTTTAGCCGCATGTGAAGAATTCCTTACTACCTGCCGATTAGTGACCGTGAGGACCGATGACGGGACATCGGCGGTGGCTACGGAACCGGTCTCCGAACCGACGACGGGGAGGACTGCCCGGCGCGTCCGCTTGGGTTTCTCACTCACTCCTAAACCACTCCTACTGGTGTTTTTGACCTTTGCTGCACTGGCTTTGGCGGCGGTGGCGAAGACTCCGATGTGGAGCGGGAAGGATCCTGACAAATACATCTGCTATGTCGTTGCGGCGTTGGTGGCTTGTGGATTGAGCGTCCAAAGGCCGAATATGCCGGGCGAGCTGTCCATGAACTATTTGTTCGTGCTGCTTGCGCTGATCGACCTGAACTTGCGCGAAACGCTGGTCATTTCGTCGCTGGCGATCGTCATTCTGGCTGCCGTGCAGAGGCCGACATCCAATCAGGTGAAAGCGAGTGTCAATGCCAAGCTGGCCGATACGATGGCGATGCTGGTGTCGAGTGGGTGCTCCATTCTGGCGGCGCAGTCGGTTTATCATTGGGCCTATTTATCTTCGCCTCATATTGAGCCCACCATACGCTTTGTGGCGGCGGCGATTGCGAGCTTTTTGGGATTCAATCTTCCGGCTGGGGCGTTGCTGGCGATCGAGTACCGCGGCGACTTACGGAAAGCTTGGGATGGGTGCTACGTCTGGACGCTTCCTTATTATGCGTTGGCGGGGGCGTTGATCGGGTTGTATGGATCCACGCGGCCGACATTGGGCTGGCAGACGATGTTGGTCATTCTTCCTTTTGTTGTGTTGTTTTATCGGACTTATCGGGGATATTTGCGGCGGTTGGATAAACAGAGGGCGTTCGCGAGGCGGGTGGAACAACTCTATTTGCGTACGATTGAGACGCTGGCGCTGGCGATTGGGGCGAAGGACCGGCAGATGGAGGGGCATCTGCAACGTGTGCAGACTTATGCGGCGGCGATTGGGAAGGAAATGAAGCTTTCCGAGAGCCAGACGCGGGCGCTCGAGGCGGCGGCGTTGCTGCATGACATAGGGAAGCTGGCGGTTCCGGAACATATCATTTCGAAGCCGGGACGGTTGACGCCGGAAGAGTTCGATCGTATGAAGATCCATCCGATTGTGGGGGCGGAGATTCTCGAGCGTGTGAAGTTTCCGTATCCGGTGGTGCCGTATGTGCGCCATCATCACGAGCGTTGGGATGGGTCCGGATATCCGAATGGGCTGCGGGGCGAGGACATTCCGATCGGGGCGCGGATATTGGCGGTGGTCGATTGCCTGGATGCGTTGGCGTCGGACCGGCAGTACCGGCGGGCGTTGTCGCTCGAGCGGGCGGTTGAGCAGATTGCGCTCGAGTCGGGGAGGTCGTTCGATCCGCGGATTGTGGCGATTTTGAAGCGGCGGTATCGCGAGTTTGAGGCGATGAATGATTTGGGGAAGGCCGGGGCCGAGCCAGCGGAGGGTGAGAAGGCGGTGAGTCCGGCGATGACGGGGCAATTCGAACTGGTGGTGCAGGCGATTGGCGCGTCGACGGCGGAGGTGAGCTCGCTGTTCGAATTGACGCAGGAGTTGGGGAATTCGCTGAATTTGCCGGAGACGTTTGCGGTGTTGGGTCCGGTGGTGCGGCGGTTGGTTCCGTATTCGGCGCTGGTGATTTATCTGAAGCGGCGCGATCGGTTGTACGCGCGGCATGTGGCGGGCGAGCATCTGGACGATGCGGCGGTGCTCGAGTTGCCGTTGGGCGAGGGCGTGTCGGGGATCGTGGCGTCGACGGGGGAGCCGGCGGTGAATGAGGATCCGGCGAAGGAGAGTCCGGTGGCGGCGACGGCGGCGAAGTTGTCGATGTTCCGTTCGCTGCTGGCGCTGCCGTTGTCGGGTGCGGAGTCGATCGTGGGGTGCCTGACGTTGTATCACGAAGATCCGGAGGCGTTTTCGAGCGAGCATTTGCGGCGGTTGAAGGCGATTTTGCCGAAGCTGTCGCAGGCGGTCGATAACGGGATGAAGTTCAAGCAGGCGGAGGATCGGGCGACTACGGACCACCTGACGGGATTGCCGAATGCGCATTCGCTCTATTTGCATCTCGATCAGGAGATCGCGCTGTCGCGCTGCATGAATTCTCCGCTGACGGTGGTTGTGTGCGATTTGAATGGGTTCAAAGCGGTGAACGATACGCTGGGGCATCTGACTGGGAATAAGCTGCTGCAGGCGGTGGCGGCGGGTTTGAAGGAGAGCTGTAGGGAGTACGATTTCGTGGCGCGCATGGGCGGCGATGAATTTGTGCTGATCCTCTCGGGGCTGACGACGGCGCAGGATGTGCAGACGAAGATCCGGCAGTTTCGCGAGTCGGTGCGGACGTCGAGCAATCGCGTGAGCCGCGAGGGAATGGTGAAGGGGAGCTTCGGAGTCGCGATGTTTCCGAAGAATGGCGAGAGCGCGGACGAGTTGCTGGCGCATGCGGACCGGGAGATGTACCGCGACAAAGAAGAGCAGAAGAAGGGCTTTTCGTACAACTGGTCGACGATGCATGCGGCTCCGGGGGGAACGAACAGTCCGAAGGCGGCGGCGGGGCGGGGGACGGCGTTCAGTCCGGTGGGGCCGGTTGGCGGTGGCGGTTCCGGCGGCGGCGGCGGCGGTGGGACGCCGGGCAAGGACTCTTAGTTATCTGATGGGCGTGCGATGTGGTCGCCGATCATGACATCGACCAGGCTCTTTCGCGATAGGAGCCGCAAGCCGAGCTGCTGTTTGAGGGCCTCTTCGAATCCGGGGCCGGAGCCGGTGTTCACCGTTGTCGGGCCGCCGAATTCGGGAGTCCACTCGAGGGTGAAGTCGTAGGTTCCGGCGAGATCCGTGCGATCGATTACGGGACGATCCAGATTCGCGAGATTCGTCAGGGCGGAGGCGATCAAGCCGATGTTTACGTTTCGCGCTGCCCAGCGTACGCGGCCGGGGACGCTGGGGGCCATTCTGCGGATGCCGCCACAGACGGGGGGAAGTCCGGGGGCGGGGACGGGTTGTTGCGAGGGATCCGGAGCCGCGCGGGGTGGAAGAGTGGTGCACGGGGTGTTGGCGGGATGGGGATGCAGTTGGGGTCCGAGGGTTTCGGGTTTCACGGGAACGAGCGTGTAGACGGTGGTCTGGCGGGTTTCCGAGTGAATCGCGAGTTGGAAT
>DASXZC010000221.1:0-4351 GCA_036502165.1 Bryobacteraceae bacterium | reverse complement strand
TGCCACTGCCAGACGATCTTCGGCTGAGGTCCGGCGCTGACTTCGATCAGCTTGGCGTCTGCTTCGACAGCGACCAGCGTCGTGCCCGCGGCTGTGCGATTGGCGTTGCGCATCCGCATCTTCGCGATATCAGGACTCGCGTAGCTCCAAACGATGCGGTTCGACGAATCCACTTCGATCACACGCCCGGCTTGCGCGTCGCCGATCAACGTATGGCCATCGGCGAGCCGCTGCGCCGCGAGAGGATGTTCGAGGCCCGCACAGCACGTCCATACGGGTTTGTGATCGGCATCGGTTTCAACTACACGATGCTGAGCGCCCATGGTAACCAGAATGTGTCCATTCGGAAGCGCCTGCACGTCGTGGCCACGGGCATTGGGGACCGTCCACAATTCGCGCCCCGACGGCCACTCCATTGCGACCGCCTCGCCAAGTGGGCCATGATCGGACACCAGGATCTTCACTGTGTCCGAAGAAGTTTTCAGATACTTGTCGAACCACTCGAGCATCTTTTTCTCGGCGAATTCCTCATCGGCACCTTTAAAGCCGTGCCCCGCGCCTTCGATCGGCACGAGTTCGTTGTCGACGCCGGCGGCCTTGAATCGCTCGGTGAGCCAGAGCGCGTGTTCGTAGTTGACGTAGGTATCCTTCGTTCCGTGAATCGTCATGGTCGGCGCAGCCAGCGGATTCACGTAATACAAAGGACTCGCGCGGATATGCTCGCGCCGCTCATGATCGAGATCGCCGCCCAGAAACAACGGCAGCACTTCGGCGGCATCGACGCTCTTGCCCGGCTCATACGAGTGCGTGAAATCCGTCGGACCGTAGAAGTTCACGACGGCCTCAACCTTGCTCGAAAATCCCTGATTCGGCCCGGATCCTTCGAATTCCTTGACGTCGCCCGTCAAGCCGAGCATGAGGACCAGATGTCCGCCGGCGGATCCTCCGGTGGCTCCGATGCGCGCAGGGTCGATCCCCAGACGAACCGCGTTCGCGCGCAAGTATCGGACCGCCGCCTTCGTGTCCTCGAGGTGGGCAGGAAATTGATTAACAGGAGAAAGACGATAGCTGACGGTCGCCGCGACATAACCATGCTGCGCGAGTTTGATGCAGAGAGCCCGGTAGCCTTCGCGAGTACCGGCGCGAAATCCTCCGCCATGCACAGCGACGACCGCCGGGTAGACTCCAGGAGCCTTGGGCTTGTATATGTCCATCGCCTCGCGTTCCCAGACATGCGAATATTCGACGCCCATATCGGCGGCAACGTCCGAAGGCAAGGGAGGAGGCGGCGTTTGCGCCCAGGCAAGGGTCAGGAACAGGGATGCGGCGGTCAGCGCGCTTGTCAGCGTCATCCGCCAAAGCGTATCACATCTGTGTTTGCGCGCTCGGCAAATACTTGCGCATGACTGAGCGCAGAGCATCGGGCTCGAAGGGCTTCGGAACGTAGTCGGTGACGCCGGAAATCCGGCCTTTGATGCGATCGAGAAGGCTCCCCGAGAGGATCACGATCGGGATCTGCTTCAGAGGGTCCCGCTGGCGCATAGCACGGCACACCTGATAACCGTTGAGCCCAGGCATGTCCACATCGAGCAGGACCAGATCGGGAGTCGACTCGGGTTGGCTCACCTTGGCGAGCGCCTCTTCGCCATCACAGGCGATCATCGCGCGGTAGCCGGCCGTCTCGACAATGATCGGAACGATCCTTCGGATGGTCATGCTGTCATCGACCGCCATCACCAGCGGACGCGCCAGCAACCGCTCGAGCGCCAGGCGCATTTCCTTGTCTTCCCCGCGCAGTTCGAGCGCCTTGCGCATATGAGGAATCGCCTCGTGCGACCGGCGCAAATTCAGGTACACGCGCGCCAAATTCAACTGTCCTTCGTAAGTCTTGGCATGACGCTCGGCTTGCTCCCAGCGCTGCAACGCGCCGAGCAGCAGCGGCTCGTCTGGACGGCGGTTCTCGGCGATCGCCTTCAGATCCTGGATCCGGTAGACGGCTCCGCAGCGGTCGCACTGATCGGGTGTGCCGGATCCATGAAGTCCGCAGAGCGGGCAAATCCAAGTCCTGCCGGAGAGCGCGATGCTCCGCGACAATCCATGGTCGTCGGATCGCTCCTCTTCATGATTGGCTGTGTCGGCCGTGCTGCGATTGAGTCTGAGAATCGACAACGTCGACAGCGCCTGCGGATTCGTGGGATTGATTTTGAGGACGCGTTCGAGCAGCCGGATGGCTTCGGTCGGATTCTTCGACAGCGCGGCGCTCCACAACAGCGCCTGCTCATGGCGGGCGTCGTTGTTCAAAACTTTGTGGAAGAGCGAACGCGCCAAGTCGTTGTGGCCCAACTTCACGGCCATCACGGCTTCGCTAAACATTAGCGACGGTTCGTTGCTCCCTCGTTCATACATGAATCGGCTTTCGCACTCTCAATTGTCGAATGCGGAGCGGCACGAGCACCATCGAAGGAACACCTGAATCCTCAATTGTACCGGCCCAGTAATTTCGTCAGTGCTTCCGCTTCGAATGGTTTCGCCAGGTAATCGGTGACCCCGGCCAGCTTTCCTTTGATCCGGTCGAGAAACCCGCCTGAGAACAGAATGACGGGCAATTGCGTCTTCTTTCCCATTTTGCGGACCGCCTGGCAAACCTGGTATCCGCTCAGCCCCGGCATCATGACATCGAGCAGCATCAAATCCGGCGTCTCGCCCTGCAGCCAGCGTAGCGCTTCCTCGCCATCCGCGGCCGTCGTAATTCTCCAGCCTCGACGCTCGGCGATGATCGCTACGAATCGGCGCACGGTCGAACTGTCATCGACCACCAGCAGCGTCTTCCGCATCTCAAGGCGCCTGACGGTCTCGCGCAAGTCCGGGTCCGGAGCCAACTCGAGCCCCTGCTTCAAGTGCGGAATCGCGTCCGCGGAACGATGCAAATTCAAATAGGCGAGGCCGAGGATGAACTGCCCCTCCGCCGTCGGGCGCGACTGTTCCTGCATTTTCCACTTGGAAATCGCACGCAGCAACAATGTCTCGTCCACGCGATCGTTGGTCGCGATCGAGTCGAGGTCGTTCGGATCCTGCACCGCTCCGCAACTGTGGCACTTCTCCATCGCACCCGCCACATGCACTTCGCAGAGTGGACACGTCCAGCTCTCGACAACCGCGGACGGTGTCGACGAGGACGACGATGTCCCCGGCTGTTGAGGCGCGGCCAATGCCTTTTGCGCCCCTGCCTGGGGGGCACGGGTCGCCCGAATTCCGCCGCCTCCGCTTAGTTGGTGCAGCCGCAACATCGAGAGCGTATTGAACGCCTCTTTGTTCCCCGGATTAATCGCTAGCACGCGCTCCAGCAATACGCCGGCCTCATCTATGGAGTCGGCCAACGCAGCGCTCCAGAGCAACGCCTGCTCGTGATTCGGGTCGGCATCCAAAATGGTCCGCAACAGCTTGCGAGCCATGTTGTTCTGCCCGATACGGACTGCGAGAACCACCTCGCTGAACGACGGGAGTGTAATCTGGCTCATTGATGGCACAAGACGCCTCGTTCCTCCCTCTCAAACACCTGGACAACTATGATTGTGCAATGTAACAGGGTGAACAGCGAATCGATGAATACCCTAGTTGGGAGCTAAGAAAAACCTTGTATCCGGGTAACGCCGGAACGCGCCAAACCTTAGTACACTCACATTAGTCCCTTTGGAATTCATCGTTTCCGCACGGATCAAGTTACACTGAGACGTGCAGTCCCCGTCCCGGTTCCATGTCCAAAACTTCGGATGCCGTGCCTCGCAAGCCGATGGCGCCGCTATTGAGTCGGGACTTCTTGCCCAAGGTTTGACCGCTGTTCCGGCCTACGCCGATGCCGATTGGGTCGTGCTGAATACCTGCACCGTGACCTCGAACGCGGACGACGATCTGCGCCAGACCGTCCGCCGGGTGCAGCGGGAAAATCCGGAGGCGCGGATCCTCGTCACCGGCTGCTATGCGCAGCGCGCGCCTGAGGAGATCGCGGCGCTGCCTGGCGTGTCGATGGTCGTCGGCAATTCCCACAAGACGCTCATTCCTTCGCTGGTGAGGCCGCGTTTGGTGCAACTCGGTGGCGACGGCGGTTCGTACCACGGCGAGATCCACGTTGGCGACATCTTCGCTCAGCAGGATTTCCTCGCCGCGCCTGTCATGGATGCATCCGGCGATCGCGCGCGGCCGAATCTCAAAATCCAGGATGGCTGCGGCAACCGCTGTTCGTTCTGCATCATCCCCTCGGTACGCGGACGCAGCCGCAGCATGCCGCTCGATCAGGTGATCGCGCAAGTGCGGGCGTTGAGCGCCGAGTATCCGGAAGTTGTCCTGAGCGGCA
>DASXZC010000220.1:0-9625 GCA_036502165.1 Bryobacteraceae bacterium | reverse complement strand
GGTGCACTCGCGCGCCCGCGAAAGGCTAGCGTTTGTGCATGGACCTGCGCACAGACGAACCTGCATCGCACTTTTAATGCGGTGGTCGCGGGTTCGAGCCCCGCCCGGCTCACCATTGCAAAGTCCGCAGGTTCAGCAGGTTACGGTTCTCCCTTTCGCCGCGTGTCATAGACGTACGACACTTTGGGCGAGAGCGGAGTTATGTTGACCCTACACCGCCGCCACAAAAAAACCTGTCCACACACTGACCGCTACATAAAGCTCGACGCCCATCGCTGTCCGATGTGGGTCGAGGGGATGCTCGACGGCGTCTATCGCCGCGAGTCCCTGAAGGTTTCCTCATGGGAAAAAGCCGAGCAAATTCGCCGCGAGATGGAGGAAGGGAAGGGCGTCAAGCACGTTCCTATTTCGGAAGCCATTGAAACCTTCCTTGCCGAACAGCAGGCCCGCGCGCTGACTGAATCCACCCTCAGAAAGCTACGAACGCTCGCCGCCGCTCTCTCCGACTTCTGCAAGTCGAAGAACATCGCCAACATCTCCCAGCTCAACATCGACCGCGTACGGCAGTTCCGCGTATCGTGGAAAGACTCTCCGATCTCGGCACTGAAGAAGCTCGAAAGGACGCGCTCCTTTTTCAAGTTCTGCGTGGACTCCGGCTGGCTGAAGGACAATCCGGCAAAGCCGCTCAAGAGCCCGATCGTTACCGACCCGCCGACATTGCCGTTTACCGATGCCGAGGTCGAGAAGATCATCAAACATGCCACCGGCAAATGGCGGACGCTCGCTCTCCTGCTCGTCAATTCCGGCCTCCGCATCGGCGACGCGATGAAGCTCACGCCAGCCGAAGTTGTTGACGGACGTTTGTTCCTCTACATGCAAAAGACCCGCGTGCCGGTTTGCGTCCCATTGCCGGATTTCCTACTGCACGAATTGCGGCAATTGCCTCTTGAAGGCGGTTATTACTTCTGGAAACGCGAGGCCAGTTCGAAGCTCGAAACCGCATCCGGCAATGCCCGCCGAGCATTCCGGCAAATCTGCAAAGAGGCGGAGGTCGTGCATGGCCATCCGCACCGTTTCCGCGACACGTTCGCAGTCCGGCTCTTGCAAGCCGGAGTGCCACTTCAGGATGTCTCAATCCTGCTGGGGCACACGAGCATCAAGGTCACCGAGAAGCATTACGCGCCGTGGGTCAAAGAGCGGCAAACTCGGCTTGAAGAACTCGTGGCGCGGACGTGGAAGACCCAGCTTGTGAGGGTGAAATAGAAAAGGCTCGGCGTTTTGTACATCGAAGCCAGTAGAAGGCGGTCTCACCAGGGCGCTGCGGTTGAACGCGTAAGCGACAGGTTGCGGGCAAGGTGCGGCCCAGCTAGGCTAGAACATATTTTGCTGCGTTTGTTGCATTACACGATAGAATCATATTGATTTCCTCAAATATCGAGGATCAACTGTGAGATCGCCCGACTCGCTTTCGAACGACGCTGCCATCGCCCTGGCGTGGGCGACGGGGCAGGTTTCAATCTCGCTGGGAACGGATTACCCACCACGGTTTGGAATACTTTCTGATCATGGCGGAGCGTTCTCCGATACGCCGATAATCGCGACGTGTCCTCGAATTATCCGCGCGCAGATGCTACTCCTGAGGAGCGCCCCGGGGATTCAACAATGAGTTCACAAACCTCCGCAACGCCCTCCCGGAATCGCGACAAAGTTCTCCTGACTCACGCAAATCCCGAGGACAACGAGATCACTTTGTGGCTCGCGCTACAACTCGCGAATCATGGATACAACATTTGGTGCGACCTCACGAAACTCCTTGGGGGCGAGGTGTTCTGGGATGACATCGAGGTTGTCATTCGAGAACGCGCGGCGAAGGTGCTTTACATCCTCTCGCGATTGTCCAACGGCAAGGACGGTCCACTCCGCGAACTACACCTCGCCCAAAGCGTCGCCCGTAAGGAAGGCCTCAGGGATTTCGTAATACCGTTGAGCATCGATGATCTGCCGAACGGGGAGACTACCATCGAGCTCACGCGAATAAATACCGTCCCGTTCAGGTCGTCATGGGCGGCGGGTCTTGCCAAACTTCTCGAGAAGCTAGAAGAGGACCAAGTCCCCAGAAGCCCGAACTTCAACCGCACGGCCGTTAACGAATGGTGGAGAACGGTGTTCAGCGCCGGCCAAGGAATCCGGAACGAGCCGGAAGAATACCTTTCAAACTGGTTTCCGGTCTCTATCCCCGAGAACGTCTATTTCCATTTCCTTTCACGAAACGGAATCGGCAAGATCGAGATACCGGACGGGGAGCTCCCGTATCCCGCCGTTCAGGACGGCATCTCTCTCATCACGTTCGCGCCAGCCTCGGACTTCGAAGGGAAACTGGGGCCGCAGGTGTACATCGCGCAGGAATCAAAGCCGTTCAATGTCGAGAAACTCCTTGCGGAGACGGAGTTCGGAAAACAGCTGTTCTGGCTTCTGCGGCTCGCATGGGAGCAAGCGGTCAAGGACATTGGGTTGCCGGTCTATGAACTCGCGAACAAGGCGAAGACGGTCTACTTTCCAAAAGACCATATTCAAGGCGATAGGATCAGTTTCACCGGCGTCGAAGGCAAGACGAAGCGCGCGATGGTCGGATTCAGTAGCAGGAAGAATCCGGTGACCGGCGAGCGTATGCGCCGATATTGGCACTTCGGAATTGAAGCTCGTCCGATGGTTCATCCGTTCCTTGCATACATCGTTAAGCCGCACGTGCTTTTTACGAACGACGGCAAAACGCTGTGGACGAGTAAGGGGAAACTTGCCGCCGCCCGGCGAAGCGAGTGCAAGGACTGGTGGAACGACACGTGGCGCGATCGAACCCTTGCCGTAATGAAATTCCTCTGCGGCGATGCCGACGCGGTAACCCTGAGGCTCGGAAGCAACGTGTCGCTTACGGTTCAGCCGTGGCCCATTCTGTTTCAGAGCCCGGTTGCGTACACGGACCCGCAAGAGATCAAGCGCCTTGCTGACCTCGCGGAGACCGAATCGGCTGACGACTATGGCCGGGAACTGGATGCTGACGAGCCCCTCGAAGACGATCCGGAGGAGAGCTTATGAACAACTTGATTCATTTGCCGGAGCCGCTTCTCCTGTTCGGACACGGTCAGGCGATGGAAGACCCCCGCGATGGACTTACCCTCTTCGGGCCGCTCGACCACGGCAAGCCCTATGGCGTCAAAGCAGGCGTCATCGGCACCAGTGTGGGAATCGAGTCGTTCAACAAGTGGGTTGCGTGGGTCCAGAGACCCGTCCTCACCGTACCGCCCAAACTTGGCAGACCGCCATTTCCCGGTTTTGAGGCCGTATTCCGGACGGCGTGGAATGCCGCGCCCACATTGACCCTTGAAGTGAGTGATCAAGAGATCGATCAACATGTCTATCTCGATGACCCGCACCTCCGGGTCTATGGAACGGTCGGTGTATTTGCGAAAAAGCTCATCGAAGCCAAACAGGAAGAGGAAGACAAGCCTGAGATGTGGTTTGTGGTTGTACCTGATCGAATTTGGAAGTATTGCCGCCCGAAGTCGATCGTTGAGCCGGAGATCCGTCAGCTTGCGCTACGCACGTTCAAGAAGTCGGCGCAGAGAACGTTCCTGCAAAACCGGTCTCTCTTCCCCGAGATGGAGGATGATGCGACGCCGTACGTCTACGAGGAGCAATTCCATAACCAGCTCAAAGCCCGGCTGTTGGAGCATTCGATTCTCACGCAGGTCGTCAAGGAAAGCACGCTGGCTAACGTCTCGCGACTCGGCGATGAAGGAGCCGACCCCCAGCAGGTCGGGCGGCAATCGGAGATCGCGTGGAACCTCTGTAACGCTACTTTTTACAAAGTGGGAGGGCGGCCATATAAGGTGGCCGATATCCGGGCGGGCGTTTGTTATTTGGGACTGGTTTTCAAGAAAGATCGAACATCCGGGAGCGAGCGAAACGCTTGCTGCGCGGCCCAGATGTTTCTCGATTCCGGGGACGGCGTTATCTTTAAGGGAGCGGTTGGGCCATGGTATTCTCCCGAGAGCGGCGATTTCCACTTGAGCTATCACGCGGCTCGCGATATCGCCGAATTGGCGATAACATCCTACAAGAAAAAGGCGGGCAGTGCTCCGAAGGAGATGTTCATCCACGGCAAAGTCCGCTTCGATATTGAAGAGTGGCAGGGATTTCGCGACCGGGCCGGATCAGAAACCAACGTGGTGGGCGTCCGAATTCGGAACGAACAGAATCTCAAGCTCTATCGCAAAGGCCAGAATCCCGTCCTCAGGGGAATCGCCCACATCCGTTCCGAGAGGAGCGCGCACTTGTGGACCAAGGGCTGGACGCCAAGGCTTCAAACTTATCCGGGCCGGGAGGTTCCAAACGCCCTGCTCATCGAGATCAATAAGGGTGAAGCGCCGATTGAGGTCGTGTTGCGAGATATCCTTGCGCTCACAAAGCTCAACTACAATACCTGTATCTTCGGCGACGGCGTTCCGATCACTCTAAAATTTGCCGACGCAGTCGGAGAAATCCTGACGGCGGGTCCGATTAAGGGCGTCCCGCCCTTGCCCTTCAGCCATTACATCTAACTTTTTTCCTGCCTGCTGGGTCGAGTTCGGTTCGACGCCACAGTCGCCGTGGTCCGATTCAAACCCTCTTCACTCGACGTAGGAGTTCGCGCGCGTCATCGGCGATGAACGAAGAGAACGCGGTTGCGAGATAGGCACTCAGGCCGATGACAGTGTCGCTCTTGGTAAAATAGCGCCGCAGCAACCAATAGTCCATAGCCGAGCGCGGTTCCGAAGATTATCGATTCGGGAATGATCATTATGCAGAATCCGGCGCATTCCCGTGTGCCCTGTCTCGGTGTTTGACCGCCTCGTGCCCAGATTATGTGTTCCACTATGCGGAGAACGTAACCTGCGGCTATGCCGACAGCGGCTTTCGGAAGGAAGTAGTCGAGGGTCAACGCCGAGTAGCTGTCCATTCGTGGAAATTCCGACTATTGCATCATGGCGAGCGGGGCTTGTCGCCCCGCCCCCCTTGGTTACACCCGGCAGGCGTTCAGGAAATTCCCGATATCGCCTTCGCTCACGCGGTACGTGACATTCCTGCCCCGACCGCCACAGACCGGAAGCTTCACCGCCCGAAGTCTCCCGCGCCGGATGAGCCGCATAACGGTATCCCTCCCGACGCCGAGCATTCCGGCGACTTCCTTCACCGAGTACATCTTCCCTAAGGAATCCATCTCTTTACCTCAAGTTGAATTCCCTCTCCCCGAAGGGAGAATTGAGAAGCCCGAATCCTTTGAGATACTCCATGAGTTCTTCAGAGACCGGGTACCCCGCCCATAAAGGGCGAGGGTTTTGGTATTCTATCAGACATTTAATCCGTAAATCTTGGAGTATCGCGCAAATGGCTGATTCCCCGGAAGCCGCTTTAGGGCACTGGTCGAAATTATTCCCCGGCCTCCAGACGCCGCCGCTCGATTTCTACGCGCGCGTCGAAACCGCCGTCCAGAGACGCGCCATCCCGAACACCGTGGTCGAGCGCGTGGAATTCCGCGAAGGCGGCGCGTTCTCGGGAATACGCCAGTACCTTCGGGTCAGGCGGCGTCGGGAAGTCTTCGATATCTGCGGGGCTCCCTTCGGCAATGACTTTTTCTTTTCATGGTGGTTCGCGGAAGTGAAACCAACTCTCCCCAAGGCCGCGACTATCGTTATCGTGTTCCTCTACCTCGGGATCGTGGGCTTTTTTGTGGAACGGTTCGGACCGTATTACGGACCCCTTGCGCTCGTGCTCATTGTTCCCTTGCTGCTTTTTGTCGCGAGTAATCTCGGCAAACCGGAAACCGACGATTTCATTTTGCAATTGCCGTTCATCGGGCAGTTGTATGAACGGCTCTTCCGGCCGATCACGTACTACCGGATCGATACGTCGGAGATGTTCCAGCAGGCGGTCCAGAAGCTCGTTATGGACGTGATCGAGGAGGTGACTGCGGCAAACGGTATCAGGGCGCTCACCGAGCTTGAACGGAAACCGGTGATGAGGGATTTCTTCAAGAAGTAAGGTCGCAAGTTCCATGTCATCGCCCCAGCCGTCGCTCGACGAACAGATCACCGAACAGTTCTACCGGTGGGAAAAGCGCGGACGCGGATGGCATGTCTCTCCTTCTCCGGTCGCTATCGAACCGCCCTTCCGCCCGTTTTATTGGCACTCCGTCGTTGCGGGTCCGGCGGCCGACGATGCGCGGCGGCAGACGCGCTTGGGCGCGCTCTTTGAGCGTATTCGCGGCGACGCGACGCAATCAGTTGATGGCGCGCCGTTAGGCACGGACGAGGAAATCGAAGAGCCGTTCGCGGAGCCCTTCGCCTATCCCGCGCCCCTCGTCGAGCTTGCCATCAGCCTCCCGCCCGATTGTAAAGTTTCCCGCGAGCGGGCGATGCAGACCGTGACGAGGCTCGCGAATTTCCGGAACCCGGTTTCCTTCGAACTGATCGGCCTCCACGACTCCGTCTCGCTTCAGTTCGTGTGTGCGGAGCCCGACCGGGCAGAGGCCCGCGAACAAATCCCGGCATATTTTCCCGAAGCCGTGATCCGGGAGCGGAACGAATTTCTCGTGGGAGCATGGGAAACGGCCGGACCGGCGACGGTGATCGCCGACTTCGGACTCTCCCGCGAGTTCATGCTGCTGATCCGCACGGTGAAGGACTTCGACGTGGACCCGTTAATTCCGCTCGTCGCCGCACTTGCGGCGATTAGTCAGGGCGAGATCGGACTTTTCCAAGTGATATTCACGGCGGCGCGCCATCCGTGGACAGAGAGCACGACGCGGGCGGTCTCGGACGGCGCAGGCCATGAATTCTTTGCCGATGCGCCCGATCTCGTATCACAGGCCAAAGATAAGGTTGCACAGCCGCTCCTCGCGGTGGTCGTGCGGGTCGCCGCGCGAGCAGAAACCGAGGAGCGGGCGTGGGCAATCGCCCGGAACATCGGCGCGTCGCTCTCGCAATTCGCCGACCCCACCGGCAACGAGTTCATTCCGCTTGCGAACGACGACTATCCAGATACTGCCCACGCGTCCGATATCCTTGGGCGCGTCTCCCGCCGAAGCGGGATGCTCCTCAATGCCCACGAGCTCACCTCGCTCGCCCACCTGCCTTCAACCTCCGTCCGAACACCGAAGTTCCGGAACGACCGGAAGAAGACGGGGTTTCCCGTTATCCCGGATGCTCTCCGGTCGCGCCACGTATATATCGCGGGAGCCACCCAACACGGCAAATCGACCTTCATCGAACGCATGGCGCTCGCGGACATCGAGCAGGGACACGGGATCTGCGTCCTCGATCCGAAAGGCGATCTCATAAAGAGCATCATTCATAAGATCCCGCGCAGCCGCGCCGACGACGCGATCCTCCTTGAAGCGTCGAATCCCGTCCCCATCGATTTCATGGGATGGGAAACGGAACAGGAACGGCAAACGCTCGCCGCAGACATTTTCCAAACGTTCCTCCAGTTCTCGACGATGACGACGGGCGACCAATGGCTTTCCGTTCTTCGCGCCGTGATCTACACGCTGCTCGATGCCCGAGGCTGTTCCTTCCTCGACATCAATGCGGTCCTAGTGGACGAGGCGGAGCGCGAACGAATTCTCGCGCGCGTTACGAATCCCGACATCCTCGATTACTGGAGGCTCGAATATCCACTCCTCAAAAAAGACGCTCCACAGCCGATCATCACGCGGATGAAGCAGTTCATCTTCTCGCCGCCATTGAAGACACTCCTCGGAACTTCAGAAGCAAAGCTCGACATATACGAGTGCATGGAGACCCGGAAGATCCTGCTTGTTGATCTCTCGGGCGCCGGCAAGGCCAACGGGAACCTGATCGGCCAGCTCCTTGTCTCGAAGATTCAGCAATCGGCTTTCCGCCGGGAACGGCAGCCGCGCGACTCGCGCATTCCGTTCCATCTTTTCGCCGATGAATTCCAGAATTTCCAAACATCGGCGTTCGACACGATCCTCAGCGAGGCGGGCGGGTACAAACTGTGTTTGACGCTCGCGAATCAAGGGCTCTACCAGCTCGAACCGAGAATCAAGGACGCGATCTTCACGAACGTGACCGGCGGCTGGATCGTCTTCCACATTGACGAAAAGGATGTGTCCAATTTCAAGCTCAAGGCGCTACCCCTCGACGCGCAGCAACTCGCGAGCCTTGCACCTCACACGGCCTTCGTGAAAATCGGCAGCGAGAGTCCCGCCATCTTCAAGACGCCTTCCCCCGCAGAGAACCAGCCCGAGAGCCATGCGGATCACATCAGGAAACGCACGCTAGACCTGTACGCCTGCACTACCGGTACGAGATCGCGCGCCTACCGGAATAAGCCCAAGCCGGACGACATCGAACCGCGAGATCGGCCTCCGCTTGCTCTGAGCGCTAGCAAAAAAAAGCGAGCTGCAAACGGCAGGTGAAAGCCATGCGCGATTCGACTGCTCGAAAAGTGACTGCGATATCGTCGCCGTGTGGCGGCTGAGGGCACCGCGAGCTTAGATATCGCGCATCAGCATCTCTAGATTCCGATCAAAGTCGGAGCGCAAAATCGTCAACGAGCGCTCCTGAGGTCGGTGCGGCGCTGCCGCGGGGAAGACCTCGACCGTACCGGATCGAAATGAGAGCACTTGGAACAACAAAAAAAGGAATCGCCAGCGATTCCTTGGAGCCCGTCACCACAAGCTACCTCTTCTTATGCGCCACCCACCCCAGAATAATAAAAAGCGGGACCGCAACGCTGATGAAGGGAAAGGCGTCTGCAAACGTACGCCCAACGGCGAAACTGAGCAAAGCGCCTATGGTGATTATCACGGCTGTGAAAAAGAGCCATCGCATCTGCTACCTCCCTCAAGGAGTCAAGCATGACGGATGATTTCTTGTCAAGTATATGATAATACACAACTTATAATATATCGATAAATCGACCCATACGCATACAGAATGAGTTGTGCGACGAATTGCCAACCCAACGTCCAAAAGTGACGAGTACCTGCTCAAATTGCCAACTGTGCATGCGAATCGCCGCCAAGGCCCATTGTTCGGCCAGATCCACGAGCCGGAACTGTCATTGCGCCTGTGGCGCGGTGGGAGAATTTCTGCGCCGCCGCGAGGTATTAGGGCAGAACGCGCTCCGTTCGAATCCGCAAAATATTCGCATCAAAAGATGCTAAAATGCGTTGGAAACTAATGACATCATCTGCCGCTCCACGCGTCCCAGCGATCGAATCCGCAGCATATGTTATGGAAAGCGGTCCCGACGGTACCGGTCTCTCAACCTATCATCTGATAGTGGCAGGTACACATGCCTGCAATCTGCGATGTCGGCATTGCTACCTCCCAGACCACGACTCTGAAGTGCTCGCTGAGACCACGGCATCAAGTTTAGTGGACCAATGGTCGCAGATCGTGGAAAATGAATGCGGCGGGAAAAACGGGATCTTCCACGTGAAGGGCGGAGAGCCTCTCGTCATACCGTATTTCCACGGTCTGACGCGGCGAGTCCTCAACGCGGGCAATCTGCACTTGATGCTGACCACGAACGGCACTCTTGGCACGGCGCAGTTTTT
>DASXZC010000219.1:0-4722 GCA_036502165.1 Bryobacteraceae bacterium | reverse complement strand
CCGGACCAGCGGCTATGGTTCTGGGCGGCTGGAACGTGAATGGTATTTTCTCGGCCTACACCGGGACGCCGTTTACCGTTACAGCGCCGGGTTCGTCCCTCAATGCGCCCGATAACACACAGACGCCGGATCAGATCAACCTGTCCGTCGCGCAGCCGGGACTCATTGGCCCTGGGCAGCATTTCTACGATCCAACGGCGTTTGCGGCAGTGTCCGGAGTCCGCTTCGGAACCGCCGGCCGCAACGACCTGCGTTATCCTGGAATCCTTAATACGGATTTGAGTCTTTCGCGAACGTTCGTCATCAAGGAACGAGTCAAAGCGAGTTTCCGCGCAGAGGCGTTTAACTTCGCTAACACGTCACACTTCAGTTCGTTCAGTAGTCTGAGCGTAACGTCGCCATCGTTCTTGCAGGTCACCAGTTCTTCCGGTGAGCGCCAGGTGCGGTTCGGCCTACGCGTGCAGTTCTAGTCAGGAGATTCTGATTTTGCTTGGTCTTAATGGGCGGATGGCGTGGCTGTCCGCCCTTTTTGCATGTCTGGTTATCGGGCAACCGTCTCAACAGGACGCGTTGACGGCGAAGGCGCGCGAGGCACGTGATCTGATGGCCGCCGGGCGGTTCGATGCGGCGATCCCAATCTGCCAGGAACTCGTCAAAGCAGTGCCCGGAAATCCTGGTCTCGTTTTGAATCTCGCACTCGCCCAACATATGGCGGGGCGCGAACATGAGGCAATTCCAAATTTCGAAATTGTATTGAAAGCCCAGCCGAATTCGCTGCCGGCCTTACTGTCGCTCGGCGCGGCAAGATTGGCGCTGAACCAGCCGGCCGATGCAATTGCGCCATTGCAGAAAGCCTTGGCGGCCGAACCGGACAACACCGATGCACGCGGAATGCTCGCAACGGCACTAGCCGAAGCGAAGCGTTCATTCGAAGCGGCGGCGCAGTATCGGCTACTTACAGACAAGACTCCGGATGATCCACGGGCCTGGTATGGCCTTGGCATGAGCTATCAGGCGTTGTCGACAGATGCCTTCGAACAGATGGAGAAGGCCGATCCGGCTTCCGCCTGGGTGGCCGCGCTGGTGGCCGACTCGCGAGTCCAGCGGCGTCAATACCGCAGTGCATTTTTCTTTTACAGCGAGGCTCTGAAGCAGTTGCCCAAGCTGCACGGTGTCCACGCGGCGATGGCGGAGATCTATCGCAAAACCGGACATCCGGAATGGGCGTCAGAAGAAGACACGAAGGAACGTTCGCTCGCGCCAGCCGATTGCGCGGCGCATCCCCTCGAGTGCCGATTCGTCGGGGGCAAGGATCTCGACATCCTGTCAGCCAAGGTGACCGGGCCGAAGCCGGATGTCGAATCCCTGTATTGGCGCACGAAAGCCGCAAATGAACTGGCGATGCAGGCATTCTTCCGCTTAGGACAACTGCCGGAGTCGCTCGAACTGCACCAACTGCGCGCCGAAATTGCACGCGACTCCGGACGCCCTATGGAGGCGGTGGCGGAGTGGCGCGCGGCCTTGAAATTGATGCCGGGAAATCCGCGCGCGCAGCAGGAGTTGGCGATATCGCTCTTCATGGCTAGCGACTATCGGGCCGCGTTCGATGCGGTCTCAGATTTGCTGAAAACGACGCCGTCGCCGGAGCTGAACTTCATTGCCGGCGATAGTCTCTTGCGGCTCGAAGAGCCGGAACGCGCCGAGCCTTATCTGCGAACGGCCCTGAAATCCGATCCGAAGATGGCCGCTGCCGCGGCGTCGCTGGGCCTGGCGCTGTCGCGCTTGGGCCGAAATTCAGAAGCCGTGCCCTTGCTCGAGAAGTCCCTCGAACTCGACGACGACGGAAGCTTGCACTACCAGTTGGCCCGGGCGTATCAAGCTGCTGGACAATTGGAGAAGGCGCGAGCCGCGATGGCGAAATATCAGGAACTGGTCGAGCGCAATCAGAAAGCCAAGGAAGAAGTCGCGAGAGAAGCTCAAATTGGCCCGCCCGATTCGGGTCGCCAGAAGTGAAGCGCCTAAGCGTCGCCGCGATCGGTTGTTTGTGCCTGTTCGCCCAACAGCAACAGCAGCCGGGCGCGATCCGGTTTCGCGAGCGCGCGTCCGAATCGGGAATCAACTTCGTCCTCAATAATCGCCCGACCGACCGCAAGCACATGATCGAGACCATGCCCGGCGGAATCGCCGTCTTCGATTATGACGGCGATGGACGGCCCGACATCTACTTCACCAACGGCGCTGCGATTCCATCGCTCGAGAAGTCCGAGGCGAAATACCACAACAGGCTTTATCGCAACGAAGGCAACTGGAAATTCCGCGACGTGACTGAGGAGGCCGGAGTCGCAGGTGCCGGCTACTCGATGGGCGCGGCTGTCGGCGACTACGACAACGACGGGCATCCCGACCTGTTCGTCGCCGGCGTCAATCGCAACACGCTGTACCGGAATCTTGGCAATGGAAAGTTCGAAGATGTCACGGTCAAGGCCGGCATCAAGAGTGGCGAGTGGGCCGTCGCCGCGGGTTGGTTCGATTTCGACCGGGATGGCAAGCTCGACCTTTGGGTCGTGCACTACGCGAAGTGGAGCCCCGCGTTCGATCGGTATTGCGGCGATTCGACGCGTGGCATCCGGATTTACTGCCATCCGAAATACTTCGAAGGCCTCGCAAGTACGCTGTACCGCAACCGCGGAGATGGCACTTTTGAAGATGTCAGCGTGAAATCGGGCATCGCGGCGCATCCGGGACGGGGAATGAGCGTAGGGTTCGCCGACTACGATCAGGACGGATATCCGGACGTATTCGTCTCGAACGACAACATGCCCAATTTCCTGTTTCACAACAAAGGCGATGGCACGTTCGAGGAAGTCGGACTTCTGGCGGGCGTCGCGCTACGCGATCACGGCAAGGCTGTTGCGAGCATGGGCGTGGAGTTCAAGGACTACGACAACGATGGACGTCCGGACCTGTTCGTCACCGCCCTCGCCGGCGAGACCTTTCCGGTATTCCGCAACACGGCCGGCGGATTCCTCGACGCAACCTATGCGACCCGGCTCGGCGCATTGACGCAGAAGCACAGCGGATGGGGGCTCGGGCTCTTCGACTTCGACAACGACGGCTGGAAAGATCTGTTCACCGCCAACTCGCACGTCAATGATCGCGTCGAGCAGTTCGAAGCAGCCGTCTATCGTGAGCCGAATAGCGTGTTTCGCAACGTGAACGGGAAGTTCACGGATGTCTCGGCGGAGGCGTCACTGACCCTCGCGAAGGCGCATCGCGGCGCGGCGTTCGCAGATTTCGATGGCGACGGCCGGATCGACGCGGTCGTATCCGCGTTAGGCGAGCCGGCCGAGTTGTATCAGAACATCTCAGCATCGGCTCGGCATTGGATCGTGCTGCGCCTGCGCGGCACAAAGAGCAATCGCGACGGCATCGGGGCTCAGATACGGATCGGAAATCAATACGCGGAGATGACGACGGCACTCGGATATGCGTCCGCCGCGGCGACCGGCGTTCATTTCGGATTGGCCGGGTTGGCCGTCATTCCGAAGATCGAAATTCACTGGCCAAGCGGTATCGCGCAGACGCTGACGGCGATCAAAGCGGACCAGATCCTCGATGTTGTCGAACCGTCGAAATGATTACTTGCCCGTCTCCGCGCGACGCTTCCTGATCGCCGCGATCGCTTCCTGTGCGAGCTTGAGATCGGGCTTCAACTGCAGTACCGCTTCGAACTCGGCCTGCGATTCCGCCAGCCGCTCCTGCCGGGCGAACGCCATTCCAAGGCGAATTCGAAGATCGACATTGTCGGCGAGCATCGGCACCGCCTCCTGGTACTTCGCAATCGCTTCCGGATCCTTGCCGGATTTCGCCAATTGATCGCCCCACAGCGTCAGCACTTGCCCCAAACGCTGACTCGCTTTGGCGTAGTCCGGCTTCTCGGCCAGCACTTGCTTGAACCCGTCCGAGGACGATTCCCATTTACCCTCGGACGCTTCTACGCTCGCCAGGTTGAATCGCGCGTCCGTATAGGAACGGTCGATTTCGAGGGCGTGTCGAAACTGCTGCTCGGCCTTCGAGAGTTGGCCCGACGTGTACAGCGCGACGCCCAGTTCCGACGCGGCGAGAACGCTCGCCGGGTCGCTCTTCGCCGCTCGTTCAAAGTATTCGATCGCTTCCCCAGCCTTGCTCTTGTTCAACAGCAAGTCGCCCATATCGAAGTTGGCAATGAAGTCGTCGGGATGCTTCGAAAGCTTTTGCGTGACCAGCGATTCCTGCAGCGCCGCGCGTTGATCGCCTTCCGCCGTTGGCAGGACTTGCAGCCAGAGGTGGCTCATCTCGAAGCCGGCCGTGTTGCCGCCGGTGACGCGCTTCGGCGGACTGTTCGGATTGCGCGGGTTCGCATCCGAATTGTCGTAGTGGTAGCGCATCGTCACGACCGAGTCCTTCGGAAGGAACACGGGCTTCCGGTAGCGGAACACACCCTGCCAGTTGAGGTCCCAGTCCTTGATCTCGACGAGCCACTTCTTCGTTCCATCAGGCAAGGTCGCGTAGGCTTCCATGACCTTGGCTAGATAGTGAGCGTGCGGGTAGATTGACAAAACATTCATGTCCATCGATGCCTTGAACTCGTCGGTGACGATGAAATCCTTGTCGCCGGGCGGGATGTCGAGAGCGCTATCGTGCTCGAGTTGCACCAGCATCGGATACTTCGACTGCGGCTTG
>DASXZC010000218.1:0-8578 GCA_036502165.1 Bryobacteraceae bacterium | reverse complement strand
GTTTGTTATCGGAGATCAGCGTGTCGATGAGATGCACGCGCTTGGTGGGATTCTTGTCCGCTTCGAACCGCGCGAGTTCTGTCACTGACGGCGGAAGTCCTGTGACATCGAAGTACGCGCGCCGAGCGAACATCGCGTCCGACACAGCCTCAGGCCGGTCGAATTTATTCGTCGCGAGATACGCATCGATGAACCGGTCGACCGGATTCGCCGCCGTACCCGCAGGCACCGGCGGATTGCGCGGCTCGAGCGGAGCGACCCAATCTGACTTCGTCTGCTGCGTGGGAGCATCCGGCCAAATCGCGCCCTCATCGAGCCATTCGCGGATCTTCGCGACCTCCGCCGCCGTCAGCGGCGCGCCCGCGAGCGGCATCTGCGGCATGGTCGTTCCGTTCAAGCGGGACATCAAGCGCACACCGGAACGTTCGAGAACGGCGGCCGCCTTGTCGCGGCTTTCTAATGAGAGTCCGCCTTGCGGACGCGCTCCGCTGTGGCAGCCGAGGCAGCGGCGCGCGAGGATTGGATGAATATCAGTTGTGAAGTCCGCGGCCGTTACTGTGACCGCAAGCAGGGAAAACGAAAGCAGAGAGACTCGTAGCATTTCTAATTCGACGTTGGCGTAGCCGTCCCCTTTGCCGGAGGCATTACATACTTGTTGTACCAGTCCAGATCGCGCTGCAGGCGGTCGCGTTGGAAACTCGGGCGCGAGATGCCGTGCGGCTCACCCGGATAGACGATCAGTTTGGTGTCAACACCGAGGCTGCGCAAGGCCTGATACATCTGCTCACCGCCGGAGATGGGCACATTGAAATCCCGGTCTCCGCCCTGGAACATCGTGGGCGTCTTGATGCGATCCGCGTGCAGCAACGGATACGACATCTTGATGTAGCGATCGAAATTCTTCCACGGCGGCCCGATCTCGTTGTCGTATTGCAGAATGTACTGATCGGTTCCGTAATACGACACAGTGAACGCCGTTCCCGCGCCCGCCACCGCGGCTTTGAAACGCGTCGTCGAGGCGATCATATAGTCGGTCAGGATGCCACCATAACTCCAACCGCCGACAGCAAGACGATCCGGATCCGCCATGCCTGTCGACACGATGTAATCGACTCCGGCCAAGAGATCCGCGACTTCCTTATTGCCCCAATCCCCGCTGATCGCGGACGTGTAAGCCTGTCCCCGGCCCGCGCTTCCGCGATAGTTGACGTTCAACACGAGGTACCCATTGGCCGCGTAGAACTGGCGGTCGAATGAGAAGCGATGATCGTCCTGCCCGTTCGGTCCGCCGTGGATCAAGAGCAGCATCGGATACTTCACGCCAGCCTGAAACTTTGGCGGCTTGGTCAGGAGTCCATGAGCCTCATTGCCGTCCTTTGCCTTGAATGCGACTTCTTCGGTTTCACCAATCTCGAGCTCGCTGAGCAAGGCGTCGTTGTGCGAAGTCAGCTTGCGCATCGATCCACCTTCGATCGCGTAGACCTCGCCGGATTCAGTATCCGTGTTGACCAGCGCGGCGAAACAAGCCCCGTGGCGCGAAATCGGCGAGACCGAAATCTTACCTCCGAGCAGACGTTCGATTGGGCCACCCTCAACGCTGACTCGCGCCGGATACACCGAGCGATCATCGGCGACGAGAACGTCGATGCTCTTGCCGTCATCCGAAAATTTCGGACTCGTCACTCCGCGATCGAGCGATCCGGTGATGACTCGCGATGCTCCGCCCTCGACCGGCACCGTCGCCAGCTTAAACATGTCGTAGGCGACGCTCACCTTCGGATCGGGCGAGCCCTGCAGGTACGCGATCGTCTTGCTGTCGGGACTCCACGCGAGCGGACCTTGATCGGGTCCTGGATTCGTCGTCAGCTTGCGGATCTCGGCGCCGGGCTTCGATTCGGCGACGAAGACATCGCTGTTGTTCGAGCGGTCCGGGTCTGCGCCGCGCTTGCTTACGAAGGCAATCCACTTCCCGTCCGGGGAGAACACAGCGGCGGATTCGTCAAACACTTCCTTACCGAGCGCCTCCAGTTTCTTCGTTGCGATGTCGAAGAAGTAGATGCGGGCGCGGAATTGGCTATTGAGGTACCCTTGGCCGTCCTGCTTGAAATGATATCGGTCGATCACGATCGGCTTCGGCTTCTGCTCAGCCTCTTTGCCGTCCTTCCCTTTCGCATCCTCTTCGACCTCGGTCATCGTCAGCACTAGACGCTTCGAATCGGGCGACCAGTCGTAGCCGCTGATGCGGCCTTTGACATCGGTCAACTGCTGAGCTTCGCCGCCGCGGCGATCGAGGATCCACACCTGATTGCCTTTGGCCTTGCCAGCGCGGCTCGAGAGAAACGACAGGTACTTGCCATCAGGGCTCCACTTGGGCGCGTTCTCTGAGTCGGGTGACGACGTCACGCGGATGTCGTCCTTCCCATCCCAACTGACCATCCATATGTCCGTGTCACGCTTGTCAGCCGTGACATCGACCGTCGAAACCGTATACGCGATCCACTTCCCATCAGGCGAACATTGCGGATCGCCCACCTGATGAAACTTGTGCATGTCGTCGAGCGAGACGAGACGTTTCGGCTTCGGCGATTGAGCGGAAACGATCAGGCACGTCAAGAGGCAGCAGGCAATGAGGTGGGACCGTTGCATGATCTCATACTCTATCAAACGAGATACGATATTACCGGCAACTTATGGAACGCTACGGAATGATCCTCCGCGTCAAGCCGGAGTTCGAAGAAGAGTACCTTGAGTATCACAGGGCCGTGTGGAAGGACGTCCTCGACCTGATCCGCGATTGCAACGTGCGGAACTACTCGATATTCTTGCGCGATCACCTGCTGTTCGCGTACTACGAATACACGGGCGTCGACTATCACGCCGACATGGCAAAAATGGCCGCGCATCCGAAAATGCGCGAGTGGTGGGACATCATGGAGCCCATGCAGGAACCCGTCGAAAGCCGCGCACCCGGCGAGTGGTGGTCGCGCATGAAGGAAGCCTTCCACACCGACTGAATCAGATCCGCAGGAAGATCTTGCGGTTGTACATCCAATAGAGGAACGCCCAGAAAACCAACAAAACGGCGCTGCCTTGCACGAAGGGCTCGATGCCGGCGCCGAAGATTTTGAACACGTTCGGGCCGAAATGGATGTGGAACGAGTTCACAATGTATCGTTCCCAGAAATGCGCAATCAGGTACGCCGCGATCGAATTCATTCCGATCACGATCAACGGGAACGACCACTTCTTCCAGCCTTTGATGTCGACGATCCACGAGAATGCGGCCAGAAACAGGAAGCACACGCCACCGCTGTAGATCGTCCATGCGGGCGTCCAGATCCGTTTCACGACCGGGCAGATGCCTGTGAAATGCAGAAAGAGCCCGCCCGCTACGCCGATCACTCCGGCGAACACGAGCTTCTTCATGGGCACGATCGGAGCCGACGCGCGCAGCCAACGTCCAGCAATCAGACCGAGGATCATCGTCCCGAGCGTTGGAATGAAGCTCAACGTCAAATAGCCGCCACCGTTGAAGACGAATGGTTTCACGCGCGGGAACAGATTGAGGAACCATTGATCGAACGCATTGCCGAGATTGCTGTTCTTATTCCAATGCGACGCGAAGCCGGTGAAGTTGTGAGCCCAGTTCGCGGGCACTCCGACCGCTTCGTAGTTGTAGCCGGGGCCGGGCGCCGGATAGAGAGCCCACGCGAGCCAATAGCCAAACAGGATCAATCCAAATGCCGTCCACTGCCAACGCGGAGAGACGAAGCCGAGAAGGAATAAGAACGTGTAGCCGAGTCCAATCTGGCTGAGCGTATCTTCGAATGTGAAGTACGTCTGCGTCGAGTGAGCGGAACGAAGGAAAACTCCGAGGGCCGTGAGCAGTACCGATCGCCAGAGAGTGTGCAGCAGCAGTTGCCGGAACGTCACGCCCTTCGCCATACGGCTCGCGATCGAATAAGGCAACGCCACTCCGACCAGGAACGAGAACGACGGCTGGATCATGTCGTGCAGCGAAGAGCCGGCCCAGTCGACGTGCGTCTGATTGTAGCCAAGCACAGCCCAGAACCAGTTCCCCGGATAGTTCGCTGCGACGCGCGCGAGTTCGAGGACCTCGGCCATCATGAGGAACATCACGAGTCCGCGGTAGACATCGACGGCGACGTTCCGCTGCGAGGTTTGGACTTTGGTAACGGATGCCTCGCCCGTCTTCGAAACCGGTGGGCGCGGCGGAGCCAGCACTGTTGACATGTTTCACCTCGAGCGAAAGAGCGCGTCTAAGCCAGCATCTCTTTTATCACGTTGCCGCCGAAGTCGGTCAGCTTCTCGTTACGGCCGTTGTGCAGAAACCACAGGCGATTCTGATCGAGGCCGAGCAACTGCAGGATCGTCGCATGAAAATCGCGCATCGGATGAGGGTCGACGCTCGCACGCAACCCAAGTTCATCCGTTTCTCCAACAGTGATGCCGGGCTTGACGCCACCGCCGGCGAACCACATCGTGAATCCATGCGGATTGTGGTCGCGCCCATTGCCGCCCTGCGACATCGGCAGGCGGCCGAACTCTGCACCCCAGATGACGAGCGTCGACTCGAGCAATCCGCGCTGTTTGAGATCAGTAAGAAGACCCGCGATCGGATGATCAGTCATGCCGCACATCTTCTCGTGGTTCGCGACCAGATTGCTGTGAGCATCCCATTGCACCGAGACCGGCCCGCCACCGGAATAAATCTGCACGAACCGGACTCCTCGTTCGACCAAACGCCGCGCCAGCAGGCAACGCGTGCCAAACTCCGACGTATGCTTTTGATCGAGGCCGTACAGCGCGCGCGTCGATTCATTTTCTTTCGAGAGATCGACCGCATCCGGCGCGTGACTCTGCATGCGGAACGCAAGTTCGTAGGAACTGATGCGCGCGGCCATCTCGGTATCCGTGTCGAGCGTGTCCATCTCGTTCATGGATTGCAGGAAGTCGAGCGTGCGGCGCTGACGCTCGGGCGTGACACCAGGAGGCGGATGCAGATTCACGATCGGACTCGGGCCGGAGCGGAAGACCGTGCCTTGATAAACGGCAGGCAGAAATCCCGCGCCCCAACACGGGGCTCCACCCTCAGGAGTTCCCTCGGGCTGCGGCATGACGACGTAGGCGGGCAGATTTTCGCTCTCGCTTCCAAGTCCGTAAGTGACCCACGAACCCATGCTCGGGTAGCCCATCAGAATGCGCCCCGTGTTGACCTGATACATCGCCGGCGCGTGCACTGTGCTCTCGGTATAGAACGAGCGCACGAAGCAGAGGTCGTCGACGTGCTGCGCGATGTTCGGGAAGAGCGAGGACACTTCGCGCCCACATTGGCCGTATTTCTTGAATTTCCAAGGACTCTTCAAGAGCGGCGTGTCGCCCTTAGTGAACTCGCTGATGACCGTCCCATAGCTCGGCGGCAGAAGCTTACCGTCGTATTTGTCGAGCGCCGGTTTTGGATCGAAAGTGTCAATATGGCTGGGCGCCCCAACCATAAAGAGGAAGATGACGGACTTCGCTTTCGGCGCGAAATGCGGCACTTTCGCCGCGAGCGCGTTGACGCGCTGGACGGCGGCGTTCGCGGGCGGGTCGATCAGCGATCCTAACGCGAGGGCCCCAAATCCATGAGCGGCTCGCGCCAGCACATCTCGACGAGTGACGGCAGGGCGCAGGTGACGGAAGCGTTCGTCAGGGGACATACACAAACTCGTTTCTGTTGAAGAGCGCCAGACACATTTCGGAAATGCTCCCGCCGGACGCCAGGAAGTTCTGCGCCAGCTTGATCTCTTTCGCCTGAGGAGCGCGCGACAGCGTGAGACGCCACGCGCGATCGATCATGCAGCCGCGCGACTTGCAATCCGACTGTAGCCGTTTCGCGAACGCCTGCGACTGTTCCTGCATGAACGAACTGTTGAACAGCGTGAGCGCCTGCAGCGCGTGCGTGCTGACCGGACGTACCGGGCACGACGTGATGGCATCCGGCTGATCGAACGCGGAAAGCAGCGGAAGCCGCATGCCGCGCTTGTTGTAGAGGTAAATGCTGCGCCGGTATTGCTCATTGACATCGGGGCTGAGCGGCCACAATCCGTCGCGCTCGTGCTCAGTGAAGATGAGGTCGTAGACTTCGGGCTCGATTGGAACCCGCACCGGCCGCCCTCCCATGTTCGGATTGATGAGTCCGCTCGCCGTGAGGATGGTATCGCGCAGCATCTCGCCTTCCATGCGCTTGCGATTCATCCGCCAATACAGGCGATTGTCAGGATCGATGGCTTCGCGCTTGGGATCGGGCGCCGCACTTTGCTGATACACGCTCGACATGAGGATGAGCTTGTCGATCGCCTTAACGCTCCAACCCTTTTCCACGAACTCAGTCGCGAGCCAATCGAGCAGCGGACGATTCGAGGGACGATCGCCCATGACTCCGAAATCATTAGGAGTGCGCACGATTCCCTGCCCGATCCGGAACTGCCAGATGCGGTTCACCATGACGCGGGCAGTGAGCGGATTCGCAGGCGATATCAGCCACTCGGCGAACGCCGCACGGCGTCCCGTCGAAGCTTTCGGAATTCTGTACGACGCTTGAATCACGCGCGGGACCGAGGGCTCGACAGGAGCAAGCCGGTTGTGCGGATCGCCCATGCGCAGCACGTAGCTCTGCGGCGCCTCGCCATCGTCGAGGTACGCGTAGGCGGAGGCCAGCGGATCGGGCTCAGTCAATTCGATCTCGTGCAGGCGCCGCCGAAGTTGCACGCGCTTCTCTTTGTCCTCGGCGGACATTGCGGCAACGACGATGTCCCAGGTGACCTCGATCTGATCCGATGCGTTTTGCGCCAGGATCTTCTCCTCTGGCGTCCGCTTGGCTTCAGGAATGTGCCAAGCGTCTTGGAGTTTTGGATCAAGCGTAGCGAGCTTCGCCGCCATGAGCCGATCGGCGTAAGGCTTTTGCAATGCCGTGAGCGCGTCCTCGATGGGCTTGCTGCGCTCCTTGTAAGCCTTGTCAGCAGCGGTCCAATTCGCCTTCTCATCAGGCGTCGCGATCTCGACCTCTTTGCCTTTGGCTCCGGCGAAGACGGCTTCGAGGCGATAGTAATCGGCCTGCAGAATCGGATCAAATTTGTGATTGTGGCAGCGCGCGCAGTTCACGGTCATCGCGAGGAATGTCTGTCCAACCGCGGTCGCGATTTCCGTGAGGACTTCCTGGCGGCTAACTTCCGGATCAATGTTGCCGGCCACCAGATGCTCCTGCCCGGCGCGAGCGAATCCTGTGGCGACGATGGCTTCCTTGTTACCTGGATACAACTCGTCGCCGGCGAGTTGTTCTTTGATGAATCGATCGTAAGGCTTATCCTGATTGAACGCGGCGATTACATAATCGCGATAGCGCCAAGCATGCGGACGATCAGCGTCCAATTCGAATCCGTTCGAGTCGGCGTAGCGCACGACGTCGAGCCACTTCCCAGCCCAGCGCTCGCCATAGTGTGGCGAAGCGAGCAGCCGGTCGACCAGTTTTTCGTAAGCATTCGCGGACCGGTCGTTAAGAAAAGCCTTGACTTCGTCAGGCGTCGGAGGCAATCCGGTCAGGTCGAACGTCAGACGACGAATCAGTGGCACACGATCAAGAGGAGCCGACGGACTCAAACTCTTCGTGCGCAGCGCAGACAAGATAAAAGCGTCAATAGGAGTGCGGATCCAATGATCGGCGATTGAGGGAGGCTGGACGCGCGAAATGGGCTGGAACGCCCAGTAATTGCCGCGGGCTCCGATGAATTTATTTTCCGCGTCGTCGGTCGAGGTGGCGGCGGTGAGACAGAGCGCCGTTACTAAGAGGAGAGTGATTCTCTGAACGATCATCGCGAAGGTCCGTTGGAGCTAGTGTACAGCGCTAGGGGGTGGGGTGCAAAGCTCTGAAAACTGCTACGCCGCCATTGCGGCTGCGGCGCGGCTGGCGTCATCGGCTGGCGGCAGAGGCGTTGGATTGGCTTCGATTCGGTGAGCGCGTTCCGACGGCTTGCTGAGCTTGGCTTCGTTTCGGCGAGCCTGGTTGACGGTTGCCATGACTTGGGCGAGAGGGCAGACTTCGGATACGGTCATAGGCGTCGTCGCGGTGGAGAGTTCGGGATGGCCGGGTTGGATTTCCGCCACTTCTTGGCGATAGCGGACTTCCGCCTGCAGCTTTCCGAGTTCGCGCATGGCCTTATACATGGAGTTTTCTGATTCGCGAGCATATTTGTGGATGCGAGCGTATCTGGGTTCGTTTTGGTCGTCGAGCAGAGGATCGAGAGTAGGCGAGCCCAGGCGCGAGTGAAGCGTCGTCTCGGCGAGGCGGCAGCGTTCGAGATTCCAAGCGGATTCGAGGGCGCGCTTGAAGATGACTTCCTGCAAGGGTCCATTCGGGACGAGGCTATCGCGGAGGGTGGACTCGAGGTGTTCGAAGGCGGATTCCTGGCCATCGAGGATGACAAATCCACGGGCGGTGAGTCCGTGGCGGAGGGCGTTGCGAGAGGAGGCGGCTTTGCCGCCGTTGGTGCGGGGGCCGGTTGAGTGTTGCGCGTTGGCG
>DASXZC010000217.1:0-7957 GCA_036502165.1 Bryobacteraceae bacterium | reverse complement strand
CCCGCAACGCGATCGCCTCGTTCCAGGTGATCGTCGACGTCCCCGCCGGCAAGGAATATTACCTCGACATCGGCCTCAACCCGGAGGATGCTGTCCAGGTGAAGGTCTACAAGGAACTATTCATCCACCAGAGCGATGGACGATATGTACCCGATCAACTACGACTGGTCGACAATCTCCCCTATCTCTCGAAGACCGGAAAATCCAAACCGGGCGAACAGGAGATCCCTGGACAGAAAGTCGAAGTTTATTGGCTGGATGTCCATGTTCCCAAGGGCGCACCCGTGCGGCGCATCAAAATTGCACCCCAAGTTTGGGTCGATGAGCGATGGCTTTCATATCCGATGGAGGTAAGAGTCGTAGCCGCTGAGGTGAATGGAACTCTTCCTATTCCGGGTGAGGCAGCATCCACTAATTTCCCGGTAGATGCTTCAGCACAAAGGGTTTGGCGAAGAAAATTTTGCTCGATTCGTGAGAGAACTTCCTCGAAGAACGCACTAACTATCAGGAATCTTGTCGAGCGGAATGCCCGGCAAGACGCTGCCCTCCGCAGTGGCTGGACTGTGGAGGAGGTCATACATCTACTGGGCATCAAGGATCGTGCCCAGTTATGCGGTGATCCCTATACTCCGGGTCCTAGTGGGCCGGAGAGTTACTTGCGTCTGCGCGACCGGATCCTCCGGGAAGAATAGTTGCGCCGCGACATTTGATCGAGGACAAGAGGTTTTCAAAACACTCATGGAAGACATTTGCCTGAAGTGCGGCCAGAATCAATGCCGCCCGTCGAAGCCAACGGGGGTCGTCGACCATCTGTTGCGATTCGTGCTGCTGGGGCCTTACCGCTGCGAGGTCTGCCTGCACCGGTTCTACCGCCCGACGTGGCCCTGGGCGGGGCCTTGGGCGAGGGGTAAGTTCCATCCCCGCCGTTGGGCATCGAGGATCTGGGTCGGCTCGTTCCGCTAACCCGCACAGCAAAAAGCGTCGCCCGAATCGACTTTTTCATTCTGAGTTGAGTCCTTGCTTACAGAAGGACGAATCTGAGCAATATGTTGAAGTCGATTCTGGCACTGCTTCCCCTGGCCGTCATCCTGCATGCGCAGCCGGAGAGGGCCGTCAAAACGGTACCGTACGAAGACCCGCACGCGACCGCGAAGTCCGCGCCTGCACGGCCCGCGGCAACGGCCACGACCAAGCAGGGACCCGTGAACGGCATCCCCGCCGGCGCAGTCAAAGTCGACGAAAATACCTATCGCTATCAGGAAAAGGACGCCGCCGGCAAGCCCGGGAAGGTTTGGTTGTTCCGCCGCAATCCATTCGGCGTCTCGAAAATCGAAGAGAAGGATGACGCGCTGAACGGCAAGGTCCTGCCCTCCCCTGAGACTCCCACGACCGCGAAGGATCTGGGCGATTCCTACCGCTTTGAACGCAGCGGACCGTTTGGATCGAAGGTCTGGACGAAGAAGAAATCCGAACTGAACGCCGACGAGCGCGCCATCATCGAAAAACCGGGCGCTGTCACACCCAAGACCGTTCAGAAGGCCACCAACTAGCGCGATGATAAAACCTCGACTGGCTTCCTTGACCGCTGCTCTCCTTCTGGCGGCCGGCGTGGCCATGGCCCAGATGGGCGTACCCAAGCCGTCGCCGCTTCCCCCTGGCCAACAAACGCCTCAACAAACTCCGCCGCCCGCTCTTCCTCCGCAGACCGCCGCCGCGCTTGCCGGAACGGCCGGAGCGGGGGCTGGTAATCCCTCGGCGGGAATCGTCCCGCTCTCTCTTCAGAACGCGTCGTTGACCCAGGTCGTCGACCTGCTGGCGCAGCACCTCAAAATCAACTATCTGATCGATCCGAAGGTCAAAGGCAACGTCATCCTCAATTCGTACGGGGAAATGAAGGAGCTCGACCCGAAGGCATTGCTCGAGACGATCCTCAGGATCAATGGCGCCGGGATCGTCAAAGTCGGCAATCTGTGGCGCATCGTTCCCCTGAATGAAATGCCGCATCAGCCACTCGAGCCTGAGACGCAGGCGAAGGACACGGCCGAAGACGATCAGGTGATACTCGATCTGCTCTTCCTGAAGTACACGACTGTCGATGAGCTGGTGAAGGTATTGAAAGAGTTCGTGGGCGAGGGCGCCGTCCTGGTGCCGTATGCGCCAGCGAACCTGCTGTTCATTCAAGACAACCGACGCAGCATGCGCCGGACACTCGAACTGGTCAAGCTGTTCGACAGCAACGAATTCGCCAATCAACGCGTGCGGCTCTTCGAGGTCAAGAACGGCAAACCGTCGGATATCGCGAAGGAACTCGACACCGTGATGAAGTCGATTGCGATGACCGAGAAGAACTCTCCCGTGAGGTTCCTGCCTGTCGACCGCATTAACCTGCTGATCGCGGTGGCTCCGAATCCCGGCGTGTTCGATACGGTCGAGACCTGGCTGACGAAGCTGGATGTTCCTCTCAAGCCAACGGCCGGTGAAGTCGACACGTACGTCTACAGCCTGCGCTATCAGCGTGCGGAGTGCATCGCGATGTCGCTGATGCAACTCTACGGCGGCCTCTATGGCGGCGGTGGAGGCGCCGGTTTTGGAGGATATGGCGGAGGCGGTTATGGCGGCTACGGCGGCGGTGGTTATGGCGGCGGCGGATATGGTGGCGGAGGCGGCGGTTACGGCGGTGGCATGAACAATCCGCTGGCCAATGTCCAGAATAATACCGGCCTGGGCGCGGCCTTCTCCGGTGGCTGCGGAGGACTCAGCAGCATGGGTGGCGGCGGCTACGGCGGTGGCGGCTACGGTGGTGGATTTGGCGGCGGATACGGTGGCTACGGCGGCGGTGGTTATGGCGGTGGGTACGGCGGATATCCGGGAGCCGCGGCGCAACCCGGCACCGCTCCGATCATGGCCGCGGGAGCGACCGATCAGACGGGCAGCTATCTTGCGAACAAGCAGGCGGCTCCTGCCCCGCATCAACCGCGCATCGTTCCGAATGCCACCAACAACAGCCTGCTCATCATGGGAACCCCGCAGGAATACCTGAGCCTGACGAAGCTCCTGAAGCAGTTGGACGTTCCTCCGCGGCAGATCCTGCTCGAAGCCAAGATCTACGAAGTGGATCTTTCGGGCGCGTGGTCGAGTGGCGTGACCGCGTACCTGCAGACGCTGGCTGCCGGAACATCCCGCCAGGCCCTGGCATCGCTGGTTGGTGCGGCCACTACTGTTACCGCCGGCATGCTGGTCGGCAAGAGCCGGGAACTGCTCGGGACCCTGCAATTGCAGGAGAATTCCACTCGCGCCAAAGTCATTTCCGCTCCGAGCCTGATCGCGACCGATGGCATTCCCGCATCGATCAATGTCGGCAACGCGGTGCCCACGTTGTCAGCGGTAGTTCCCTCGGGGTCGAGCACGAACGGCACTTCCGACAACGTCGAATCGGTGAGTACGCAGAACACCGGTGTCACGTTGAACGTGCTTGCGCAAATCAACCCGAGCGGCGTCGTCACGTTGATCGTCAATCAGGAGGTCAGCGCTCCTGAGCCGCCGGCGACGGGAGGGATTCAGAGTCCGTCATTCTCGAAGCGCACCGTGCAAACGCAAATCACGATGCAGAATGGCGATACGATCGCGATCGGCGGAATTATCACGGAGGATAAAGCGGAATCCGTTTCCGGCATTCCGATCCTAGACAAGATTCCCGTCATCGGACCGATCATCTTCGGGAGCAAGTCCGTCACGACGGATCGCACTGAGTTGATTGTGTTCATCACTCCGCATGTGATCTTCGACAACACCGACCTGATCGACGCGAGCGAGGAATTGAAGACCCAACTCAAGAAGCTGCTGCGGATCGTGCGCTTCCAGTAGCGATTGCTTCCGGCGGAGTCCGCGCAGTTCGCGGTGCTGACGGAGCTGGGCGGCGCGCGGGCTCGAGTGGATGGGATTCCTGCCTCTGCCGCTTGCAACTCCGAGATCGGCTCGCGCATGTTGAGGAATTACCTGCGCCGTAGCACGGTCCGAACAACCAGAATGTGCTGCCGCTCCCTGCCTGACATCTTCTCCGACACTCGCCACATCCATGCCGGGGAGCCGCGTGAACCTCAGGATGACACCGCTCGATTTATTAATCCTCCTGCTGCGGCGGTTCCAGCAGACGGAGACTTCAGCCGAAGCTCGGTCACCCAGAACGCGCCGCCGGACGCTCCACGATATTCGGTGGCCTTACGACATCATTTCTCGCGCGTAGTGAGAATGATCTCGACACGTGTCAGATTCGTGTTAAGGTCGGCGTCAGTTTCAGGATGACTTACTGAGGGATGACTTCCAGCACGCGCCGCCGCTCCATCACAGAGATCTTCTGGCGCATATTGAGGGTGATTTCAGCAAGTTCACGCCGATGTCACGCATCAGTTGAGGATGATTTGTAGCCGCTCGGCCACTGCGGATCCAGCTACTTCCGCCGGAGCATGGTTCGGACATCCAGAACCCGCACCAGGGAATTCTCGGCCTTGTCTTGCGCTACCGGAACTCGCCGCGAGAGCTCGGTATCGAGCTGGGCGATAAATTCCTGCATCTGCCGCTCCATGACCGACATCTTCTCGCGCATGTTGAGAATGATCTCGACACCAGCCAGATTCACCCCGAGATCGCGCGTCAGTTTTAGGATCACCTCCAGGCGCTCAATGTCTTCGTCGGTGTAGAGCCGCGTGTTGCCTTCGCTGCGCGACGGCTTGAGCAGTCCTTCGCGCTCGTAAAGCCGCAATGTCTGCGGATGCACACCGTATTGCTCGGCGACCGCCGAGATCATGTACGCCGCTTTCGATTTCTTGCGCATAAGAAGCCCTTACACCTTGCTCCAGATTTCCGCGCGCGGATCGTCGGCGTGCAGCTTACCGAGTTCGCGCATGATCTCCTTGGTCCGCTCGTCCTGAACGGCAGGAGGCTCGATGCTGACGGTCACGATCTGATCTCCGCGGCTGTTCTTGCGCTGGCTGAAGACGCCCTTTTCGCGCAGCCGGAACTTTTGCATATTGTGCGTCCCATGCGGGATTTTGAGGATCGCGCGCCCGTCGATGGTCGGCACTTCGATCTTCGCGCCTAAGTACGCTTCATCGACGCGAACGGGAACTGTGATCTCGATGTCGTCGCCCTTGCGAGTGAAAAATTCGTGATCCTCGACGCGCACCGTGATGTAGAGATCGCCGGCCGGCGCTCCGCCGGTTCCGGCGTTGCCCTTGCCCGGAACGCGCAGCCGCGAACCGGATTGCGCCCCCGGAGGAATACGCACTTCCACTTGCTCGCTCCGCACGATCCGGCCTTCGCCATGGCAATTCGGACACGAGTTCTTCAAGCGTCCGGCGCCGTCGCAGCGCGGGCACGTGAGGCTGAACTTCATCGCGCCAGCCATTTGCGTCACTTGTCCGCTGCCGTTGCATTCCGGACAGACAATCGAATTTCCGCCCGCTCCGCCAGTACCGTTGCAAACCGTGCAGGTCTCCTGGCGATTGATGTTGATCGGCACTTGCGTGCCTTTGATGGCTTGCCAGAAATCGATGCTCAGCGCGTATTCGAGGTCGGAGCCTTTTTGCGGCTGCGCCTGCTGACTCTGCTGCTTGCGCCCGAACATCTGGCTGAAGATGTCCTGGAAGCGCGCCCCGCCTGTTCCGGACGCATCACCGGGCGCTTGGCCGCCGGCCGCGCCGGTCATGAAATCGGAAAAATCGAACCCGCCGAAATTCATGTTCGGCGGCGTCTGTCCTGGACGTCCACCACCGCCTGGGCCGCCGCCGGCATTTTGAAATCCTGGATTATCCGAATAAAAGCCGTACTGATCGTACATCTGCTTTTTCTTCGGATCGCTTAATATGTCGTAGGCTTCCTGGACTTTCTTGAATTTATCCTCGGCGACCTTGTCGTTCGGATTCAAGTCCGGATGATATTTCCGGGCGAGTTTCCGGTATGCCTTCCGGATATCGTCACCGGCGGCATCGCGGGCCAAGCCGAGGGTGTCGTAATAATCTTGTTGCTTGGTGGTGGCCATGGTCCTCGCTCACTTGCTCCCCTGCCCGCCCATCTTTCTTGTTTGACGCGACGGCCCGCCCGGTTGATTCGAGGTGGGCCGTCGCGCTGGATTGCTGCTAACCTTTACTTCTTATCGTCTACGTCGACGAACTCGGCGTCGACGACGTTGTCTTTCTTCGCGCCATCGCCGGAACCAGAACCGGGCGCTGCATTGCCCTGAGCTCCGCCACCAGCGGCGTTTTCGGTCGCCGATGATGCTTTGTACATCGCCTCGGCGAGTTTGTGGCTCGCGGCCGTCAGCTTATCGGTGGCCTGGTTCATGCCCTCGATGTCGCCGGCGCTCATCGCCTTCTTGGTATCTTCGATCGCCGCTTCGACTGCCTTGCGGTCGTCGGCGCCGATCTTGTCGCCGTGATCTTTCAACATCTTTTCGATGTTATAGACCATCGAATCGGCTCGATTGCGGGCTTCGACTTCGTCGCGCCGCTTCTTATCCTCAGCCGAGTGGACTTCGGCGTCCTTCGCCATCTTCTCGACCTCGTCCTTGCTCAGGCCCGAAGAGGATGTGATGGTGATCTTCTGCTCGTTGTTGGTCGCGCGATCCTTCGCCGTCACGTTCAGAATGCCGTTCGCGTCGATGTCGAACATGACCTCGACCTGCGGCACGCCTCGCGGAGCCGGCGGGATTCCGACCAGTTGGAACACACCCAATTTCTTGTTGTGCTCGGCAATCGTACGCTCGCCCTGGAAGACCTTGATCTCAACCGACGTCTGATTGTCAGCCGCCGTCGAGAAGGTCTCGCTCTTCCGCGTCGGGATGGTCGTATTGCGCTCGATCAGCTTGGTGAACACGCCACCCAGCGTCTCGATGCCCAGCGACAACGGCGTCACGTCGAGCAGCAGTACATCCTTCACTTCGCCGCCCAGCACGCCGCCTTGCACAGCCGCGCCGATCGCGACCACTTCGTCCGGATTCACCGAACGATTCGGATCCTTCCCGAATAAGTTCCGGACGATTTCCTGGACCTTCGGAATACGCGTCGATCCGCCGACCAGCACGACTTCGTCGATCTGCGACGGCACCATGCCGGCATCCGCCAGCGCCTTCTTGCAGGGCTCGATCGTGCGGTCGAGAATGCTCGCGACCATCTGCTCGAACCGCGCCCGCGTCAGCTTCACATTCAAGTGCTTCGGACCCGACGCATCGGCCGTCAGGAACGGCAGGTTCACTTCCGTTTCTAGCAAGGTCGATAGCTCGATCTTGGCCTTCTCGGCCGCTTCCTTCAGGCGCTGCAACGCCATCTGGTCTTTTGAAACGTCAATGCCCTGGTCTTTCTTGAACTCCTCGACCAGCCATTGGATAATTTTCTCGTCGATGTTATCGCCGCCGAGGTGCGTGTCGCCGTTGGTGGATTTCACTTCCACGACGCCATCGCCGACCTCGAGGATCGAAATGTCGAACGTTCCGCCGCCGAAGTCATAGACGGCGATCGTCTCATCCTTCTTCTTGTCGAGCCCGTAGGCGAGCGCCGCCGCCGTCGGCTCGTTGATGATACGCATCACTTCGAGACCGGCGATCTGGCCGGCGTCCTTGGTCGCCTGGCGCTGCGTGTCATTGAAGTACGCAGGGACGGTGATGACCGCCTTGGTGACTTTTTCGCCCAGGTACGACTCGGCTGCTTCCTTCAACTTGCCGAGGATCATGGCCGAAATTTCGGGCGGCGAATACTTCTTGTCGCCGACCTGGACCTTGGCCGCTCCGCCTTCGGCGACGACCTTATAAGGAACGAGCCGCTTCTCTTCGCCGACCTCGTCGACGGTCCGGCCCATGAACCGCTTGACCGAATAAACTGTGTTCTCGGGGTTCGTAACTGATTGACGCTTAGCGACTTGTCCAACTAAGCGTTCCCCGCTCTTGGCAAACCCGACAACCGAGGGA
>DASXZC010000216.1:0-2776 GCA_036502165.1 Bryobacteraceae bacterium | reverse complement strand
ACCAGCCCGGCAGATAGATCGCATCGTGCGTCTTGGCTGCAGCCAGCGCCTTCTCGAGCGCCCTTTCGAAATTGCCCTCGACGCCCTTGCGCGACATCTTGCGGCGCAGGAAATCCGCCCACAGGAATTCGCTGAACGGCGTGGTATCCTTAGCAAAACCACCGGCCCGCCGCAGTTCGCCGGCGAGGCTGCGGAACGGATCGTCCTTGAGGTCGGGAATCGACTTCGGCAGATCCTTGAAGTGCCGGCGTTCGCCTTTTGCATCGTAGGGATAGACCCAGCGCTTGTTGTCCATCACGCCCCAAAACGCATCGTGCTCGACCATGCTGAGATCGCCGATCACGGTGACGAGAATATCCTTCACGCCTTCGTCGTGAAGCGCGCACGCCAGATGGTGGTGATCGACCACGTAGTAACGCTTGTCCGGTCCACGAACCACCGGGATCATGTGTTTGCCGAGCGACTCCGCCTGCTTCTTCTTTTTCTGCTCCCGCCAGCGCTTGCGTTTTTCCTTCACCTCCCGCATCCCGACGGTCATCTGGGTCGGACGGAGCGAGAGGATGGGAATCGGCTGAATGAGCGGTTCACGTACGTTCGACATGGCTGGAGCTCCGATTCCGAAGTTCGCAAGCTGCCACGGCTACCTCTGATGCGAACTTCGGAATCAAAGGAGCTCTAGCAATATATTGATCCCATGTGCGGCTTGGAATTTGAAGCTCCTGTCGCGAACTTGCGGCAATGCCGATAGGAGCTTCAAATTCGCCGCACTGGACATCCTTCTGCCGGACAGTGAAATATGACGCCTTGGTTCATCCGATTATGGCATGACGAAAGATGCTGGAAAAGCTGAAGGAGCGGATGTCGAGGGCTGGTGTCGTCCGGCTTGGCGGCCGCGAGATCATCACCGAAGGCCTTCATCTCAACTTCTGGGCCGATATCAGCCACCGCTGCATGACGGCGTCCTGGCCGTCATTCATCGGCGGCGCCGTACTCGTCTTCGTCGTCTTCAATGCAGCCTTTGCCGTGCTCTACTGGATCGGAGACCAGCCGATCTCGAATGTCTCGCGCGGCGACTATATCGACTATCTCTATTTCAGCATCGAGACGCTTTCGACCGCCGGTTACGGCGACATGCATCCGCAGACCCACTACGGCCACTTCATCGCCGCGGTCGAACTGTTCACGGGAATCTTTTCGATGTCTTTGATGACCGGGCTGATCTTTGCCCGGTTTTCGCGGCCGCGGGCGCGGCTTTTGTTCGCCGATTTTCCGGTCGTCTCGAACCAGGACGGCAGACCAACTTTGATGGTCCGCTTCGCCAACGAACGTCACAACATCATCGGCAATGCGACCGCGCGGTTGTGGTTTCTCAGGAACGTCGTGAGCGAGGAAGGACAGTCTTTGCGAAGGTTCACGGAGCTGGCGCTGGCACGAAACGAACATCCGGCGCTGGCGCTGAGCTGGACGCTCTTCCACGTGATCGATTCAACAAGTCCGCTGGACGGGCTGGCTGCGGAGGACCTCGAAGCGGTAAAGGCAAACCTCATGGTCGTGGTGTCCGGATACGATGTTGTTGCGGCGCAAACCATCCACGCCCGCAGATCCTACGACCACACCCATATCCGATTTGGCCAGCGCTATGCGGACATTCTCGAAACGCTCGAAGATGGCCGGATTCGAATCGACTACAGCAAGTTCCATGAGACTTTGGATGAATGAATTCGGCGCCTGCGCTGTCCGAATTTTTCTTCGAGATGCAACGCCGGCGTGCTAGAAAGAGCGTAACCGCCCCGGAGCTGGCATCCGTGAGAACCCAGCAGCCCATCGTTTCGGTTCCCCCAGAGGAAGAGCACCGCGTGCTCCAGTTTCGGCCGCGCCCGGGCTCCCCCATTATCCAGCGCGGAGGCAACTCCGGATTCATCCATAAGCTGGAGGTCGCCAACGATCTGTCGCGCTATGAGCGCGACCGCGAGGAGACCGACGATTTCCGGCACCGGATGCTAGCGAACGTGGCGGCGTTCGCCTTCACCATCGCGCTTCTGGCGATCGGGGTTTGGCTTGCCATCAGCATTTCCCACCTGCGCAGAACCCAGGACTGTGTCCTGATGGGACGCCACGATTGCGTCCAGATTGCCGTGCCACATATCTGACGCCGCAAGGCGGATTTCGGCCTGGTCGGCGGTTTTCGGCAAATCGACTGTTTTGTCCTCCAATCGACCGCCGCGGGCGTTGGCTGCGTCCATTGAACTCGGGGCGGCGCTCCGATATACGGGCTCTCGACTCCGGCTGGTGGACAGGGTCGCCGCGGCCGCCGTCCCAGGAATACGGAACTTACTTTCAATATATCAAAGGCTTAGTGATGTCCTCTACATTCGATCAGGTGGCAACGATTATCGCTGAAACCTGCGACATACCGCGTGACACGATCACGCCGGAGAGCCACGCGATCGACGATCTCGGAATCGACAGCCTGGATTTCCTCGACATCGCCTTTGCGATCGACAAGGCCTTCGGAATCAAGCTGCCGCTGGAAAAGTGGACCCAGGAAGTCAACGACGGCAAGGCCACCACCGAGCAGTACTTTGTTCTGAAAAACCTGAGCGCTCGGATCGACGAATTGGTCGCGGCCAAGGGCGCCAGCGCCTAGTCGGGCGACCATGCAACTCGAATACTTCCACCTGATCGACCGCATCGTTGACCTCAATGTCGGCGAGAAGAAAATTGCCGTCGAGGCGCAGGTGCCTAAGGAAAGCACGATCTTCGAGGGACACTTTCC
>DASXZC010000215.1:0-6233 GCA_036502165.1 Bryobacteraceae bacterium | reverse complement strand
GCGCAAACTGCAACAGTACGCCACGGAGATGTCCGCCCTTGCCCGCCTTGAGTGGTTGGCAGAAATCAACAGCCGGTAGCGGGCTCTCAGCCCTTCACGCGCTTGCGTCCCGGTGACTTCGGATCATTCTTGCGCGGCGATGCTTCCTTAGACGCCTTGACGGCCTTGTCGAGTTCCGCCTTGGACATGCGAAGCACCTTGCCCATGGTGGCCTTGAACGCGGCGAACTCTGGGGTTGACGAGAACGGTAACGATGCTTTCATAAGGTGCTCACGCCGGCGCGCACGTCGAAATCAAAGGCACCTCCAAGGATGGCCTGATCACCGTCCGCGACGTCAAGCCTCTCGCCAAGTAGTAGCCGTCACTTCCCCAGCCCGACCGCGCCCGCGCCGCGACGCCGAAACACCGGATCGCAGCCAGCGCGAAGCAGCGCCATCGCCAACCGAATTCGCGATCCACAACTCGAAAAAATAAAGTTTCTTCAATAAACCCAATCACTTAACCCCAAATCCACAGCCGCTCCAGAACCCACCCGCGCTAGCCTCCTCTCGGGAAGGACCATTCCGCCCTCCCATCCAAGTCTCGTCCTGAAAGGAGCTAGTCACACAATCATGAATCCGTCCAAATTACCTGGTGATCCAACGACCGCCGCGCCATCAAAGCCAGAAGAGAAACACAAGGATAAGCCAGCGTCCGCAGCAAAGCCACCCCGCAGCCCCGCCCAAATCGCCGCCTCCCGCGCCAACGGATGCAAATCCTGCGGACCAACCACCGCCGCCGGCAAACTCCGCGCCTCGAAAAACGCCATCCTCCATGGACTCACTTGCACCGAGCACACGCTCCTCGTGACCGAGGATCCCGCCCAATACAAGGAAGTATGCGATGGCTTCATCGAAGACCTCCGTCCCGGTAGCAAATCCGAACTCCGCCTCGTCGAGAAAATCGCGAACCTCGACTGGCGCCTCGAGCGCATGGTCATGATGGAAACGTGCGTCCTAAACATGGAAGTCGGCTGCAGCGCCGAGAAAATCGCGAACAGCTTCTCAGACATCGACGGCATCGGATTCATCGTCGAAGCCTGGAAAGAATCGCTCAGCGCCACGCACTGCCTCGACCTCCTCCGCCGCTACATGGGCACTCTTCAGCACCAGTTCAACACGACACTCACCAATTTCTACAAGCTCGAAACCGGCCGCCTCAAGCGCCGGCACGATCCGGATTCCGTCCTGCCTTACGAACGACCAATCCTGCCCTCACTCGTGCCGATCGAGCACTTCCGCGAAGAAGAACAAGACGGCGCGGATGAACAAACCATCGACCCAGCCGCCGCGCAGCAGCCCGTACAACGAAACGAACCCAAGCCCGACTCCAACTCAGTGACTCCAATCAACATCCACGACTCGATCGGAGTCTTCCGTCCCATCAAGAAACGGTGAACCACACCGCGTCAGCAGTGGCCAACCTGCCTTTTGAGCCTCAAGAACTCGAATCGCAGCCTAAGCCGGCCAGCAGATCTTTGAAAATTGAATAATGTCCCAGGTATTTGGCGAATCGCTTTGTCGAATCTTGGCGCCTTTGCAAGCGGTGAGCCCGATCTCCGCAAAAACACAGGCGCCAGATTCGCGGCGGACGTAGCGGGCCCGCGCAAATCACAACCAAGATAAAGGCGGGCTCTCAGTCAGTCAGTCCGCCCGCAGCGCCACCGCCGGATCCACCCGCACCGCCCGCACCGCGGAATCGCACGCCCCACGCCCCGCGCGCACAGCATGAGGCGGCAACTTCTCCGCTCTGTCAAAGCCTGAAAAAGACGCACTTTCCAGCGATAACCGCTCCATTTACGAACCCCGGAAATGGAACTCGAAGTGCAGATGTCCGACCGAACCCCTGGGGGAACACCCCCGCCCAATCAAGAAAAGGAAGTTATGGAAAACCTCAAGGATTTACTCATTGAAGAGTTGAAGGATCTGTACAGCGCTGAACAACAGATCATCAAGGCGCTGCCCAAAATGGTGAAGGGCGCACAGTCGGAGGAACTGAAAAACGCGTTCTCAGAGCATCTGGAAGTCACTAAGACCCATGCGAAGAGGATCGAGGAAGCCTTCGGCCACCTGGAACAGAAACCGAAAGCAAAGCTTTGCAAAGGAATGGAAGGTCTGCTCGCCGAAGGCGCGGAGACTCTCGAAGAGGAGAAGGCCGGAACGTTGCGCGACCTCGAAATTATCGGTGCGGCGCAGCGCGTCGAGCACTATGAAATGGCTGCCTACGGCACCGCCCGGGCAATCGCCGAACAACTGCAACTCGACGAAGTGGTCGAACTGTTGAACCAGACGTACTCCGAAGAAGAAGAAGCCGACAGCAGTCTATCCGAAGTCGCCGAGAGCCTCTATGGCGAGGTCAACGGCGAATCGAATGAAGACGAAGAAGACACGTCGGACGAAGAGACAGAAAAAGCGCCGGCTATGAGTGCGAAATCCGCTTCCAGCCAGAAACCCAAGGCAATGGCGAAGAAGGCTAGCTCCCGTTAATTGATCGGAAATGTCCGCCGATGGCTACGAACCTGCTCTCGACAAGGCGACGAAGGAGCACAGGAGGGGACATCTGAAATCAGGCGGAACATCCCAGGAAGAGCCGCAAGTAAGCGGTCGCAATAAACACTGACTGAAGCGCGCAATTCCTATGAAGAAGCGCGCTTCGCTCTCTTGAGATCGAACAAAAGTCGAATAGGAGTATCCACATGTTTTCACGAAATGCGTTCCTCTTGGCCTCAGCGGCCGTCGCACTCGGCGGCTGTACTGCGCTCTACGCAGCGACTGCAGGCGCATCGCTCAATTCTCAGGACAAATCATTTGTCGACGAGGCTGCCAAAGCTGGCATGTCGGAAGTTCACATGGGCAAATTGGGCATGGAAAAAGCTTCCGCACCAGATGTGCGGGCGTTCTCACAAAGAATGATTAACGACCATACCAAGGCAAACGACGAACTGACCGGCATTGCGACCCGCAAAGGTCTATCGATGCCGGGTGATCACAATATGCCCGGTATGTTGAACGTGAAGTCGGGCGCCAGTTTCGACCATGCGTTCGCAAAGCAAGCGGTTGAAGATCACGAAAAGGCCGTGGCGCTGTTCGAGAAAGAAGCTGCTGAAGGATCGGACCCCGATCTGAAGGCGTTCGCCCGTCGCACACTGCCGACTCTGCGCAGCCATTTGGCCGCCGCCCGCGCGCTACCGCAACAGTAATCAGTAATCGAAGCCGGCGATGTTGCAAACTCTTTTTTGGACCACTAGTTGCTGGCCCATGTACACCGCCCATTGCTTGAGCTCGCGGCGGTAGAAGGTGGAATCCATGAAAGATAAACACACGAAGGCCGCTCAACATCACGAGAACGCGGCGAAGTCCCACAAGACAGCCGCCGAACACTATGAGAAGGGCGACAATGCCAAGGGCGCCGACCAGGCCAAGCAGGCGCATGAGCATTCGAAGATGGCTCACGACTCCTCGACCCAGGCGCACGAGGCTAGTAAGCAACAGAACGAATCGAAACGCTAGATAAGCGTTTGGCAGAGGGCTCTCCGGATTGCCATGCCGGAGAGCCCTCATTTGCATCTGCGGTAGAGGAGGACAGAATGGGACACGATCAGGACCCCGAAGATTTCAGAGACATCTCGCGAAGGGAATTCATCGCTGCGTCCACGCTGGTCTCCGGTGCCGCACTGGCAGCAACAGCGGATCTCGAAGCGGCGCCCGCATCGGCCGCTCCAGAGGTCGCATGTGCATTGACCATCAATAAGACGCCTTACGATTTGAAACTCGAACCGAGAACGACTCTGCTCGACTTACTGCGCGAGCATTTGAATTTAGTGGGCTCGAAGAAAGGTTGCGACCACGGACAATGCGGCGCCTGCACGGTGTTGGTAAATGGGGAAAGAGTCCTGTCCTGCCTGACGCTCGCGGTCACTTGCGACGCTGCCAACATCACAACCATCGAAGGTTTGGCGACGGGAGATGATCTGCATCCGGTGCAGACAGCATTCCTTCACAACGACGGATTCCAGTGCGGATTCTGCACTCCCGGACAAATTTGCTCAGCGGTCGCGATGCTCGAGGAAGCTCGTCGCGGAATGCCGAGCGCCGTAACGACCGATTTGAAATCATCCGCGCACTTGACGCTGACCGTCGATGAAGTTCGCGAGCGAATGGCTGGCAACATCTGCCGCTGCGGTGCGTATCCCAACATCATCGCGTCAGTCCTCGCTGCCGCATCCGCGGGGGCACGCGCATGAACCGTTTCACATATCAACGTTCCACTTCCGTTGAGCAAGCGCTCTCATCGATCGGTGGCCAACCCTCCGGCAAGTTTCTCGGCGGTGGCACCAATCTACTCGACCTGATGAAGATGGGTGTGGAACATCCACCTGCGTTGATCGATATAACGCGAGTTCCGCTGAACCAGATTGAACCCCACGGCGACGGCGTTCGCATAGGATCGATGGTCCGCAACTCAGCGGTCGCCGCCCATCCATTGATCCGCGATCGGTATCCAGTGCTCAGCCAGGCGATCCTGCACGGCGCCTCTCCTCAGATTCGCAATATGGCGACTACCGGCGGAAATCTTCTGCAGCGCACTCGCTGCCCTTATTTCTACGATCCCAGTTATGCGGAATGCAATAAGCGAGTCCCCGGCTCCGGTTGCGCCGCGATGAATGGATACAATCGCAATCACGCGATTCTCGGCGGCAGTGATCATTGCATCGCCACTCATCCGAGCGACATGGCCGTGGCGCTCGCCGCGCTGGATGCGACGGTTCAACTAAAAGGTCCCCAGGCCGAACGGTCGGTTCCGCTGAGCGGGTTTCACTTGCTGCCCGGCACGACTCCTCAAATTGAAACGGTCCTCAAGCCCGGCGAATTGATCACCTCCATCGACCTTCCTGCTTTGGACGGAACACGCTTCGCCTACATCAAAGTGCGTGATCGTAACTCCTATGCGTTCGCGCTCGTATCCGTCGCGGCGGTCATCGAACTGGATCAGTCCGGCAAAATTCGCAAGGCGCACATCGCGCTCGGCGGAGTGGCTCCGAAACCTTGGAAGGTCGTCGAAGCCGAACACTCGCTGACAGGCGCATCGCCGGATGAAGCTGCCTTCGGCAAAGCTGCCGCCCTCATCGTCAGAGGAGCCAGACCGCACCGGTACAACGCCTTCAAAATCGAACTTGCGCGTCGAACCGTCGTCCGTGCGCTGCTCGATGCGACCACGCGGACCGACCAGAAGAACGGGTGACACAACATGCCGAATTCAATAGGACAACCGATCGACCGCGTAGACGGACGCCTCAAAGTGACCGGAAAGGCGCTCTACACTGCGGATCACAAAATCAAAAATCTCGCGCATGGAGTATTGGTCACCAGCACAATTGCGAAGGGCCGTATCCGATCCATTGACACGCAGGCTGCTCTGCGAGCCCCAGGCGTGATCGCAGTGCTGACGCATCACGACCAGATGAAGCTTGCCAAAGATCCGTCGCAAGTCAGTCCCGGCGAACCAGCGGATCGTGCGATTCAATTGCTGCAGGACGATCGCGTCCTCTATGGAAATCAACCGATCGGTATTGCGTTGGCCGAGACATTCGAAGCGGCGATGGAAGCCGCGAGCCTCGTGAAGGTTCAATACGACGAGGCGGCGCCGAGCGTTCGTCTCGAACAAGGACTCGCGAGCGCGTACACGCCGAAGAAGATGGGTGGCGGTGGCGACCCCGCGGTGAGCCATCGCGGCGATTTCCAGTCAGCCTTCGCCGGCGCGCCCACGCGAATGGAAGAAATTTACACGACGCCCTTTCAAATCCACTCGCCTATGGAGCCGCACGCGACGATCGCCGAATGGGATGGTCCTCGCAAGCTGACTCTATACGACACCTCGCAGGGCATCTTCGGCGATCGCAAACGCGTCGCGGGACTGCTCGGCTTGGAGCCGGACGATATGCGCGTAGTGTGTCTGTTCGTCGGCGGCGGCTTTGGCAGCAAGGGTCCATGCTGGTCTCACACGATGATCTGCGCCATGGCTGCCCGCAAGATTGGACGGCCAGTCAAACTCGTGATGCGTCGTCCACAGATGTTCGGCCCTGTTGGATGCCGCACTGCGACGCACCAGACCATCGCTGCTGGAGCGCAGCCCGATGGCAAGCTTCTCGCGCTTCGCAATCAGACGGTGAGCCATACTTGCACCTTTGATGAATT
>DASXZC010000214.1:0-6187 GCA_036502165.1 Bryobacteraceae bacterium | reverse complement strand
AGGAAACACGAGGACCATTATGAGCACCATCACAACCACTGAAACCATGCCGCGAGGCAAATCCGGAAATCTCGTGGAGATGAACTGGGATCCGATTACCAGAATCGTCGGCAGCCTCGGTATCTACACCAAGATCGACTTTGCAAACATGACGGTGGCGGAATGCCACAGCACGTCGTCGATCTTCCGTGGCTACAGCCTTTTCATGAAGGGCAAAGATCCGCGCGACGCCCACTTCATCACCAGCCGCATCTGCGGAATCTGCGGCGACAATCACGCGACGTGCGCAACTTATGCCCAGAACATGGCCTTCGGCGTCCGTCCTCCCCCTCTCGGCGAGTGGATCGTCAACCTCGGCGAAGCCGCCGAGTACATGTTCGACCACAACATCTTTCAGGACAACCTGGTCGGTGTCGACTTCTGCGAGCAGATGGTCAAGGAAACCAATCCCAGCGTCTACGCAAAGGCTCAGAACACGGCCGCCCCGCACTCAAATCAGCACGGCTACAAGACCATCGCCGACATCATGAAGGCCCTCAATCCCTTCACTGGCGAGTTCTATCTCGAAGCCTTGCAGATGAGCCGCATGACGCGCGAGATGTTCTGCCTGATGGAAGGCCGCCACGTCCATCCGTCGACACTCTACCCCGGCGGAGTCGGCACCGTTCCGACTGTCCAGCTCTTCACCGACTACCTCGTCCGCCTCATGAAATACGTCGAATTCATGAAGAAAGTCGTGCCTCTACATGACGACCTATTCGACTTCTTCTATGATGCTCTGCCTGGATATGAGGAAGTCGGCCGCCGCCGCATTCTCCTCGGCTGCTGGGGTTCGTTCAACGATCCCAACCACTGTGACTACACGTACAAGAACATGACGAAGTGGGGTCGCCACATGTTCGTCACACCCGGCGTCGTAGTCGATGGCGAGCTCGTTACCACCGACCTCGTGGACATCAATCTGAACATTCGGATCCTTCTTGGCAGTTCGTATTACGACGATTGGGAACAAGGTCCGACGTTCGTTCGCCACGATCCTCTCGGTAATCCAGTCGATCAACGCCATCCCTGGAATCAGACCACCACACCGCGTCCGCAAAAGCGCAATTTCAAGGATAAATACACGTGGGTGATGTCCCCCCGCTGGTTCGACAAACGTACCGGCGACTATCTTGCTCTCGACACCGGCGGCGGGCCGATCGCCCGATTCTGGTCGACCGCGCTCGCCGGCCTGGTGGATATCGGATACGTCAAAGCCACTGGAAAAAGCGTCAAAATTTATCTGCCGAAGACCATCACTAAACCCGAAGTCGAGCTCGAATGGAAGATCCCGAAGTGGAGCAACGCCATCGAACGCGACCGCGCCCGCACGTACTTCCAAGCCTATGCAGCCGGCTGCGCGCTCTACTTCGTCGAGCAGGCTTTGAAGGAACTGCACGCCGGCCGCACGCGCACCTGGTCGGATTTCAAAGTCCCCGAGGAAGCCATCGGTTGCGGATTCCACGAAGCCGTCCGCGGCGTCCTCTCCCATCACGTCGTCATCAGGAATGGCAAGATCGCGAACTATCATCCGTATCCGCCGACGCCCTGGAACGCCAATCCGCGCGACTCCTACGGCACGCCCGGCCCTTACGAGGATGCCGTGCAAAATACGCCGATTTTCGAGGAAAACGGACGCGACAAGTTCAAGGGCATCGACATCATGCGCGCCGTGCGCAGTTTCGATCCTTGCCTTCCCTGCGGCGTTCACATGTTCGATGGTGCCGGCAAAATTCTCGAGACGCGCCACTCGTCGATGCTCGGCGTACACGGCTAGGAGGCCTGTTCCATGACCGCTCAAGCGGAATTTCAGGAACGTCTGCAGTCCATTGAAACTCTGTTGTCGGCGGTCGAATCGGCCGCCGACCCGAACGTCCGCGCGAGCGTGCAGGAGTTGATGCGCCTCGTCATGGATCTTCACGGCGCCGGACTCGAACGCACCCTCGAGTTGATTCATTCCTGTGGCGATGAAGGCGGCCGTATGATCGACAAACTGGGGCGCGATGAACTCGTCTCGAGTCTGCTGATCCTATACGGCCTTCATCCCGCGGCTCTCGAAGAACGTGTCGTACAAGCCCTCGACAAAGTTCGCCCGCGTCTGCGTTCGCACGATGGCGAAGTCGAACTACTGAACATCGTTGAGGATGGCTCAGTGCGCCTGCGTATCGAAGCCAAGGGCCACGGCTGCGGTTCAACTGCGCAAGCTTTGAAGCAACTCGTCGAGGAGTCCGTGTACCAGTTCGCGCCTGACGTAACGACCCTCGTGATCGAAGGAGCGGATGAAAATCCCTCCGCGTTTGTTCCACTCGAAATGCTGCAGGGCTTGACCGCAGTGGGGAAATAAATGTCGGCCATCGACAACAACTCCTTCGCCGCCTTGCGTCAATTCGTACGCCGGCCGTCGTCCGTCGAACTCTGTGAATTGTGCAGCCGCGAACTCGGCCCTATTCATCAGCACCTGCTCGAACCCATCAACCGCAAGCTGGTCTGCGCTTGCGATGCCTGCGCGATTCTCTTCAACACGCAAGGCACCGTGAAGTACAAGCGTGTGCCTCGCGACGTCCGCGCACTGCCGGATTTCCGCCTCACCGACTCTCAGTGGGACGGTCTGATGATGCCGATTAATATGGCATTCTTCTTCCGCAGCACGCCACTCGATCGCGTAGTTGCCCTCTACCCGAGCCCCGCCGGCGCCACCGAATCGTTGCTCTCCTTCGATACCTGGGACGAAATCGCGCTCGAAAATCCCGCTCTTCTCGAAATGGAAGCGGACGTCGAAGCCCTGCTCGTCAACCGCATCGGCCACTCTCGCGGCTTCACGGATCCTGAATACTACATCGTCCCCATCGACGAATGCTTCAAGCTGGTCGGCCTGATTCGCAGCCACTGGCAAGGGCTTTCCGGTGGAACGAAACTGTGGCAAGAGATCGGCGAATTCTTCAACGGACTCAAAGCCCGCTCTCCCAATGGGGCCTTCCATGCCTGACCTCAGCATCACGGTTGACAGCGCGGATCCCGTGCCGTTCGCGGCCGCGCCGCTGTTGGCATTCAAGCTGCGCGTCACGAACAAAGATCCCAACGAGCAAATCCACACCGTGGTCCTGCGCTGCCAAATTCAAATCGAAGTCACACGCCGCCGCTATACGCCTCAGGATCAGGAACATCTCAAGGATCTATTCGGCGAGCCCTCGCGCTGGGGCCAGACGCTGCGCAATCTGTTGTGGGTCAACGCAAGCACGGTCGTTCCGCAATTCACAGGAACGACGACGGTCGACCTGCCCGTCCCCTGCACCTTCGACTTCAGCGTCGCGACGACGAAATACTTCGATGGCCTCGCCGACGGTGACATCCCGATCGTCATGATGTTCAGCGGCACTGTCTTCTACAACGACGCGGATGGCGCGCTGCAAGCCGCGCCGATCGGGTGGGATAAAGAAACCAAATTCCGCCTGCCTCTGCAGCGCTGGAAGGACATGATGGAGACCTTCTACCCTAATCAGGCATGGCTCTGCCTGCGCAAGGACGTCTTCGAGGATCTCCACCGTTTCAAGGTTGAGCGCGGCATTCCGACGTGGGAAGAAGTAGTAAAAATACTGCTCGCATCGGGCGCATCCGAGGCTGTCGGCGCATGAACACGACAGCGATTGAGAAGATCGCGAACGCGGTCCTCTACGAGGGCTACCTTCTCTATCCATACCGTTCCTCCGCGATCAAGAATCAGCAGCGCTTCAATTTCGGAGTCTTGTATCCGCGCGAATATTGCGACTTGCAGTCAGGCGCCGAATCCTCTGAGATGCGGACCGAATGCCTCGTGCATGCCCCGCCGAGCGCCACGATCGAAGCGAAGATCCGATTTCTTCAATTAGTGGAACGCGAGCAGCGGCAAGAGGGCATCGAACGCGAGATCACAACGCCTACGCTCGCCTTGGATTCGATCGTAGCGAAGCCTTTTCGGCGGCGGTTCACGTGCGGGAAGGTTGATGACACCGGAGGACGTCAGCTCGAAGCGGAATTAGAACTGCACGCCACCGCGCTCGACGCCGATCTCTTTCGCCTCACGGTGACCGTGCGCAACGTAGCGCCTCTTCATGACCCCGCCCGCGATCGCGTCCTGCTCGAGTCGCTCGTTTCCGTGCACAGCATTCTGCACGTCGATGGAGGCGAATTCGTCTCCTCCCTCGACCCGCCCGAACAATGGAAAACCGCTGTCGCCGCCTGCCATAACCTCGGCGCATGGCCGGTGCTCGTGGGCGAAGAAGGCCAGCGCGATCTGATCCTGTCCTCGCCGATCATCCTCTACGACTATCCGGAAATCGCCCCGGAAAGCCCCGGCGATTTGTTCGATGGCACAGAGATCGACGAGATCCTCGCGTTGCGGATCCTCACCATGACCGACGCCGAAAAGCAGGAAGTCCGCAGCGGCGACGATCGCGCGCGCCGCATTCTCGAGCGCACCGAAATGCTTCCCCCCGAGCATTTCCAAAAGCTTCACGGAGCCCTCCGCGGCCTGCGAATCCACCCTGAGGAGGCTCCCTGATGAACGAATGGGAATGGCAATTGCTCGAGGATAAACCGGCGCTCCGCGAGATCGAAGTGAACGGCGCGACCATCGCAATCGGTGATCGCGTCCGCCTCCGCCCCCGTTTCGGCGGCGACATCATGGACATCGCGCTAGCAGGCAAAATCGGGATCATCGAAGGCATCGAGCAGGATTATGAAGGCCGCGTCCAACTCGCCATCGTGATCGTCGGCGACCCCGGCATGGACCTCGGAATGCTACGCCAGCCCGGCCATCGCTTCTTCTTCAACCTCGAGGAGATCGAGCCCGAATGACCGACGCTCGTCGTCGCATTCTCATCGCCTGCATCGGAAACATCTTCCTCGGCGATGACGGCTTCGGTACGGAAGTCGCCCGCAGAATGGTCCTCCGCGCGCCACTGCCCGAGGGCGTCATCCTGCGCGATTTTGGGATCCGCTCCTTCGATCTCACCTACGCATTGCTCGAGCCATGGGACCTCGTGATCCTCGTCGACGCCTGTTCGCGCGGCGCAGCCCCCGGCACGCTCTACGTCATCGAGCCCGAAATGCCGGCTGCGGAAGACACGCGCCTCGATGCTCATTCGATGAGTCCCGCAAGCGTGCTCAGCGCCGTCCGCGCCCAGGGCGGAGCGCCTGGCAAAATTCTCCTCGTCGGATGTGAGCCCGCCGACATCGGCACGGATGAGGAAGGCAAGCTTGGATTGAGCGATCCGGTCATGGCCGCGGTCGACGAAGCCATCGCAATGATCGAACATCTGGTCGCTGAAAACGTCCCGCAATTCCAATAAAAATCATAGGAGACATCATGTCAACGCACCTTACAAAAACGTCCCCCTTCCACGAGATCGACAGCAAAGACACGCTGTTGTTATTGACCGGCACCGCCTTCGTCATCTTCGGAGCCGGATTGATTCTCTCAACGCCAACGATGCGCAAGTTCATCGGCGAAGCCGGAATCGGGAACCTCGTCGGAGCCGCCCTCCCCGACTTCGAGCGCTACCTGAAACTCCAGTCGAAGTGACCGCGGTGAGCCACTACGAGCTCGATAAAAGCATCAGCCGCTTCACCGTCCGCGCCACAGCCGGCGGCCTCCTGGCCGCCATGGGTCACAATCCGACGATCGCGATCCGCGACTTCACCGGCACCGTGGACTTCGATCCCGCCGATCCCACAAAAGCCTCTCTGCGCCTCGAAATCCGCGCCGATTCGCTCGAGGTGACTGATGACGTAAGCAGCAAGGACAAGCGCGAAATCGAAACGACGATGCACCAGAAGGTTCTCGCAAGCGCATCGAATCCTAAGATCATTTTTCAGACAACGAAGGTCGCAGCCGAACCCGTAGATGAAGGACGCTTTCGCGTCACCATGACCGGCAATCTTTCCTTGCGAGGCGTCACGCGCAGTCAGAATCTGACCACACAGATTACCCTGCAGCACCAAATCCTCCGAGCCTCCGGCCAATTTTCAATCCTCCAAAGCGACTTCGGAATCGCTCCCGTCACCGTCGCCGGCGGAATGCTCAAGCTCAAGGACGAACTGAAATTCAACTACGACCTCGTCGCCCGCGCCGATTGATTTACTTCAAATACGCCCGTAAAGCGTGGATCAA
>DASXZC010000213.1:0-10171 GCA_036502165.1 Bryobacteraceae bacterium | reverse complement strand
TTCGATCGGAGTGTTCCACGGGTATTCGACTCATCAGTGAGTTCGAGTTCCAAAAGCTAAGACAAAATATAGCATCAACGCAATATGGGAGCTATGCCATTGCGGGGTTCGTTCGGGGATTTCGCGGTGTGCCGGTTAATGCGTTGTGGTTAGCGGTCGTTCAACGAGCCAGCCAGTCCGCATTTTTCAGGTCCGCGAGTTTTGATGCGTCTGGGTCTTTTGCTTTTCGGCGCTCCTCGATGCGGTCGCGTAGGGCGATGAAGTCGGACTTGTGGCGGTCGCGGACTGGGCCGGGGATCGACGCGAGCCCCGTCGCAATCACACCGGTATCCTTCAGAAGCCAGCCCTTGGATTCGTTCGGATAGCTCGCGGCACTGCGATCGTACCAGGCGATTTGTTCGCGCAGGACGGTCCAGCAGCGTTCTTGTACATCCTCCGGCAACGCCTCGGGCTTCAGGCTCAGCAGGAGCGCGACTTGGTTGCGCTGGGTGCCGTCTCCTTCTTCGAAGAACGCTACTACGCGACGGACCCAATCTGGGCGCTGCTCGGCGAGTCGGGAAAGCGAGGCCCGCGCTTGATCCAGTTTGTCAAAACTGGTGTCGTGCAGGAGATCGGGAATTCGGATGTCGCCGGCTGAGCGAGCGGGCGCCGGCGGAATTATTAGGGGTTCGCCCTTGATTTCCGCCAGCACCTTCCTCAGTTTTTCGGGAACTGGTAGCGTGTACTCTTCGCGGCGGAGGATCTCCCAGTCCAGTAATTGGGGAACCGACTCTCCGCGCGGCTTCTCTTGCTTCCAGTCGGCGCCTCGTTCGATCAGAAGGCAGGCCACGTACCAATATCGGCTGGCAATCGCTTGTCCGACTGGTCCGCGGCCGTCGGCTCGTAGGCTCAGATCCGCGGCGTGGTTGAGCATCAGGGTGAGGAGTTCGGTGGCTGAGTCGTCGTCGCCGCGGTCCATGGTGCGCCACCAGACGGGGCGGTGGTCGTGGTCGAGTACGTTGGGATTGGCTCCGGAGTCGAGCAGGAATTGGGTCAACCGGGGGCCAACGGCGGTGGCGTGTTCGAGCGTGTCGGAAGAGGCGTCACGCTTAGGGTCGGCTCCGGCGGCGATGAGGGACCGCAGCATGTCGATCGATTCCTCAGTATTGTCGGCCTGCAAGACGCCGAATTGCCAGAGTGTGATTCCACGTCCGTGCGGCTGGTTCAAATCGCCGGCGGCGGGAATTAGCTGCTTCACCGAAACGGGGTCGCGCTTCACCATCGCCTGGGCCAGGTCGAGCGCGGGTCCTTGGAAATAAGCGCTGCCGCTGAACTGGCGTTGTTCTCGAACCGTGTTGACGGCGGCGGCGACTGAGGTGAACAGCAAGGGCGCTGATGGGAGCATCAGAAAGACGAAGGCGGTGATCCGCAATCCTTCGGAGCGGAGTAGAGGGAAGATGCATGTGGGAATGACGATGGCGGCCAGCACGATCAGGAAGGCAAGCACCAGCAGCCCGTTGGTCCCTCCTTCGAAGAGTTTCCATATCACTACGGCCGCGATGGCGTCTAGAATTACTACCGTCCAAAAGATCTTCGTCAGTATCGACACTCTGCTCCTTCAACGCGCTCCATAGTCCAGGGTGTCAAAAATGTACGTTTTGTGACTCGTAGGGCGCCTGCGTATCGCAATACAATGGATGAGTCATCCACATGAGGTACACATTTCCGTTGTGCGGTGGGCGCCTGGCTTCAGCAGCCGCGCTCATGATCGCAGTAGGCGCCACTATTTCAGCGCAAACTCCTCCGCCGAGAAGACCGGGCGGATTCGTTCCTGGACAGCACCGGCCGCCTGAAGATCCCGAGGTTGTCGCGCGCGGCAACACGGTTTACAACATCTCCTGCCGCGGATGCCATGGAGCCGATCTGCGGGGCGGCGACATGGGAGGTCCGAACCTGTTGCGGTCGCAGATCGCCTTGAGCGATCGTGAGGGCGAGAAGATCGTGCCTGTGATCCAGGGAAGTTTACAGAGCGGCGGGATGCCGGCGATTCCGATTAGTGTCGAAGATGCGAAGGCTGTTGCCGCGTATGTGCGCAGCGTGATGGTGACGATCGGTGGGCAGGGCAAGCCGCCGAGTTCCCAGGAACCGCCGACGATTGTGGTCGGGGATGCGGCGGCGGGGCAGAAATACTTTGACACCAAATGTGCCGCCTGCCATTCCGCCACCGGCGATTTACAAGGCATTGCGACGCGCATTGCGGATCCGAAGGTGTTGCAGAACACCTGGGTGTCGGGTGGGGCGCGCGCCGGACGCGGTGGGCCACCGCGGGTCGAGGGTAGCGCGGCTCAGGCGCGGAGCACGGTCACGGTGTCGGTGACTCCGCCGGGAGGTCAGACGGTGGACGGAAAGCTGGCGTGGCTGGATGATTTTATTGTCACGGTCGAGATGCCGGATGGGACCACACAGTCGTTCCGACGGAATGGCGCTGTGCCGAAGGTCGAGGTCCATGATCCGATGGCTGCGCACCGCGAGTTGATGTCCGTCTACACGGACACGAATATACACGACATTACGGCATATCTGGTGACATTGAAATGAAGGCGATCCTAATTTTTCTCGCGGCAACGGGTTCCGCGATCGTACTGCTGGCGCAAGGCGCGGGCGTGGCACCCTCAGAGTTGTTGAAGCCGTTGAAAGACTCGTGGCCGACCTATAACGGCGACTATACCGGACGCCGGTATAGTGCGCTTGACGCCGTCAACACGTCAACGGTCAAACATTTGTCGTTGGCATGGAGCGTCAGGCTTACCGCCGGCGGCGCGACTGCCGCGGGTGGACGGCGATTTGGCAGAGGGCCTGCCGCGAAGCTGATCGTGGGCGGCGAAGGAACCGGTGAATTCTCGGCGGGCGGCGGCTCAATTAAAGCATCGGTGCTCGAAGTGGACGGGACGCTCTACCTGACGATGCCGGACAATGCGTGGGCGGTCGATGCGCGCAGTGGGCGCGAACTTTGGCATTATTACTGGAAAACGCGCGGGGGGACGCATATCGGCAACCGCGGGATGGCGATGTGGAATGGGTATCTGTTCATGGAGACGCCCGATAACTACCTGGTGTCCCTCGAAGCCAAGACCGGCAAGGAGCGATGGCACAAGACGATTGCCAATTTGGATGAAGGATACTTTTCCACTCCCGCGCCGATTGTAATTGGCAACCATGTACTGGTGGGCACGGGCAATGACATCGATTCTCCTGGATTCCTTTTGTCATTCGATCCCGAGACGGGCGAGCAGCAGTGGAAGCATTATACGGTTCCGATGGAGAAGGGCGACCCGGGACTCGATACATGGGCGAGCCTGGACGCGGCACGCCACGGCGGTGCGCAGACGTGGATTCCGGGAGCTTACGATCCGGAAACGAATTTGTACATCATTGGCACGGGCAATCCGACGCCGGCGTATACGACGGGCAAGCGCGGCGAGGGCGACAATTTGTTCACGTGCTCGCTAGTGGCGATCAATGTCGACACCGGCAAGATGGCCTGGTATTACCAGACTTCGCCTCATGACATGCACGACTATGACTCGGCGCAGACGCCGGTGCTGGTGGATGCTCCGTTCCATGGGAAGATGCGCAAGATGGTGCTGACGGCGGCGCGGAACGGGTACTTCTTCACGCTCGATCGTGTGACCGGCGAGCCTCTGGTTACCAGCAAATATGGGCTTCTGACCAACTGGACCAAGGGCGTGAACAAATTGGGAGAACCGGAGCGTGACCCGTCGAAAGATCCGACGGTGGGCGGGTCGCTGGTGTCACCAACTTCGGATGGGACGATTAATTGGGAGCCTCCGGCATTTTCGCCGCAGACCAATTTGTTTTACGTGCCGGAAGGCAATGGATATTCGATCTTTTATCTGACTGACCTGGATCCGCGAGGGTCGATGGGCCTGGGCGGCAAGGAAGAGGATCAGATGGGTACCGGTGGCAATTACTTAAGTGCGATCGACTATCGCACGGGTAAAGTCGCGTGGAGGCATCGGTATTACGGGAACGGCGGGGGCGGCGGGTTGCTGACGACGGCGGGCGGGTTGTTGTTCGCGGGCGACGGAATGGGCAACATCGTGGCGCATGATGCGAGGAATGGGAATCCGTTGTGGAATTCGCGGATTGGGAATGTGACGAACGCTCCGCAGACGTTTATGCTGGATGGGCATCAGTATTTGACGGTGGCGACGGGGGATCAGTTGTGGGCGTTTATTTTGAATTGAGCTAGTAGGGCGCGGCGCGCCTTGTCGATCTCGGCGGTTGACTTGGTCAGCCGCGCCGCGCGGCCTCGATTGCGGCGATGTCGATGTTCCTCATCGTCATCATCGCCTCGAACGCACGCTTTGCCTCGGCACCACCAGCCGCAAGCGCATCGGTCAGCGCGCGCGGAGTGATCTGCCACGAGATGCCCCAACGATCTTTGCACCATCCGCATTGGCTTTCCGTGCCGCCGTTGCCGACGATCGAGTTCCAGTAACGATCCGTCTCTTCCTGGTCGTCTGTCGAGATCTGGAAGGAAAAAGCCTCGGAGTGTTTGAAAGCTGGTCCGCCGTTGAGACCGAGACAGGGGATGCCGAGGACGGTAAATTGCACGGTCAGCACATCGCCCTTCTTGCCGCTTGGATAGTCAGAGGGGGCCGTGTGAACAGCGGTAACTTTGCTGTCGGGAAAAGTGGCGGCGTAGAATTGCGCGGCCTCTTTCGCGTCCTTGTCGAACCAGAGGCAAATCGTGTTCTTATGCTTCATGGCTGGCTATTCTCCTTAGCTTCCGATCGGGCGCAATGCTTCGCTTTCTGAATCATAACGCTGGTAGGGAGCGACGTCTACCGCAAGTCCGCCAGTCGGCACTCTAGGAACCTGCGCGCCGGTTCCAGTTGCGTGAGGCTTAGCGCCTTTTCATAAGATGCGCGGGCCTCTGACGCATTTCCCATCCGCCTCAGCAAGTCGGCCTTCGTCGCGTGCGCCAGATAGTAGTCCTGAAGATCGCCGCGAGCGAGGATGGAGTCGATGAGCTGAAGACCGGCCTGCGGCGTGTCGCGCTTTGCCACTGCTACCGCTCGATTCAGTTCGACCACCGGCGTAGGAATGAGGCGGAGCAGCACATCATACAAACCAACAATCTGGGCCCAATCGGTTGCGGACGCATCTGCAGCTTCGGCATGTACCGCCGCGATGGCCGCTTGCAATGCATACGGTCCGAAGTGGCCTGAACCGAGCGCCAGTTCGACCAGACGCGATCCTTCCTCAATCATTTCTCTTTTCCAGAGTGATCGGTCCTGCTCTTCGAGGAGGATCAGGTCTCCGTCCGTGGATGTACGCGCCGTGCGGCGCGAGTCGTGTAGGAGCATCAGCGCCAACAGTCCTTGCACCTCTGGCTGCGGCATGATTTCGAGAAGCATGCGACCGAGATGGATCGCTTCGCTCGAAAGATCGTGCCGCGTCAGCGCGTCACCGGACGTCGCGGCATAACCTTCCGTGAAGACGAGGTACACGACCTTCAGCACGTTATCCAACCGGTCGGGAAGATCGGCTGGAGCAGGTACTTCGTAAGGGATGTGAGCATCGCGGATCTTCGCTTTCGCGCGCACGATCCGCTTGGCGATCGTAGGCGCGGTGGTGAGGAAAGCCCGCGCAATCTGCTCCGTGGTGAGGCCACAGACCTCTCGCAGTGTGAGTGCGATCTGCGCGTCGGGCGACAAGGCGGGATGGCAGCACGTAAAGATCAATCGCAGCCGGTCATCCTCGATGGTCTCGCCCTCCCATTCGGCCGGTTCGACGGTCTGGCTTTCGAGCCGAAGTAATAATTCCGCCGTTGACGCGTCGAGCCGGACTCTGCGCCGCAAGGCATCGATGGACTTGAATCGGCCCGCCGAGATCAGCCACGCGCGTGGATTGGCGGGCACTCCTGTCTTCGGCCATTGCTCGAGCGCCGCCATGAAGGCGTCCTGCAGGGCTTCCTCCGCGCGATCGAAGTCTCTGAGGAGACGGATCAGCGTGGCGAGCACACTACGCGATTCAGACCGGTAAACCGCGTCGATGTCCGCCTTGCTGATCGCTCGTTCCGAATTCACGATTGTTTGTTGCTGGCGACTAATTCCTTAATAGGCCGCACTTCGATGCCGCCAAGGCGGATCGCCGGAACTCGCGAGGCCAGTTGGATTGCCTCGTTCAGATCTTTCGCCTCGATCAGGATGAAGCCCCCGATGGTCTCGTGCGTTTCCGCAAATGGTCCGTCCGTGACCGATACCTTGCCGTTCCGAAGCCGCACCGTTGTCGCTGCGCTGATGGATTCGAGCGCTTGCGCCGCTAGGAAGTGGCCGTTCCTGCGGAGTGTCGCGTCATATTCGAGACTCTCGTCATCGAGAGCTTGCGAATCGCTTTCGGACATTGCGTTGAGCTTCGCCTCGTCGACGATTACCATACATAGATATTTCATTTGTTCCTCCTCGAGTCAATTGTCTGTCTTACTTCATGTGGGATGCGTCGGAACCGTCGGACCACTTGCTGACGGGGATTGCGAAAACAGTCACTGGCGTGGGCACTTCCTGAAAACCAAAGACAGGAGACGCGGCGCGCCCGGCTCCCCAAGCGGACAGGTCGATTTTGGGAACGTAGAACATTATGTGCGGATGCCAATGTCCGTCGCTGTCATTCAAGTGTCCTTCCTTTGACATCATGTAGCCCATCGCGGAAGGCGCCGGCACTGTGAATTCTTTTTTGTCGAACGCGGCTTTGATGCTGTCTGCCATTTGCGCCTGGGAACGCCCAGCCAGTACCCACTCGGTCTTCTTGATGAGCAACGGCAAATAGGATTCTATCGCCGGCGGATTGAAGCAAATCGGAGAGCGTGCCTTCGGATTCCAGAACTCCGGGGCGTCCGTTCCGGCGGCCCATGATCGCATCACCATGCAGAGGAATCCGTTCGTGCCTTTGACGGCTGTCTTGTAGCCCTGCTTCTCGAGGACCATGATCTCGGCATCGTGCGAAATGGACGCCGGGGCCGCGCTCTTCGCCATCGCGATTTCGGCGTCCGGGGTCATCATGTATTGATTAATCGGCGCCATGCGTGGATATGCCGAACCCGTGCTTTGAGCCCAGACTTGCCACGGTGCTGCCAGGGCGATCAGCAGTAGGGCGTTCTTCGTTGTTATGCGTTCCCGAATCATGTGAGTTCCTTTCTACTTGTGAGGGCGGATTGAACGTCCGCGCATCCGTAGTCGTTTGAGAAGTTCGAGAATGGACATCGCGTGCAAAACAAATTCGATCGTCGTGAATTTTCGAGGCACCGAGATCCTCGCCGATACTCGCGAGTGCACGCCCAAAAATCGCGAGAATCGCTCTCCATTCGATCATCCAGTTCGTTGGCCTTCTGTTGATGCCTCCTTTAATGCCCGTTGTGGACGCCGAAGGCAGAGTCGTCTTCATCGCCGCTGAAGGACGTCAGCGATATTTTAGGTGTGCTGCCGGGTGGTAGATTCTTGGCGATTGCGGTAAAGCACCGCAGGGACACGTGCATTATCCGCTGGGCCGCTTTCATGGATCCATACAACGCTGGGCTATATCGCCGGGCACAGTGATTTTGCCACGACCAAGCGGTACGTACACCCGCAAGCGCACAAGATCACGAGCGAGCTAAAAGTGCACAGGGTGGGTACGATTTCAGGTACAGGGAGAAAGAGGCGGATAAAATCGAAGAGTCTTGGAAAGGTGCAATCGATTGAAAGGATTGAGGAAGGTTGGTCGGGGCGAGAGGATTCGAACCTCCGGCCTCCTGGTCCCGAACCAGGCGCTCTACCAGGCTGAGCCACGCCCCGACGAATCACGGGATGCTGCACTAACTTCCTCAGAATAGCACACGGCACGCGCTACGATAGTCGAAATGCTGCCGCGTCTGCAATTGATCGGAGCCGCTGTGCTCTTCTCGACCGGGGGTGCGGCCATCAAGCTCACCCACTTGGCCTCCTGGCAGATCGCGTGCTTTCGCTCGTTGATCGCGTTCGTCGCGTTGATCGCGTTCGTTCCGGAGACTCGCGTGCGGTGGACGCCGATGACTTGGCTCGCTAGCATCTCGTACTGCGGAGCCCTGCTCTTTTTCGTTTTGGCGACGAAGCTGACGAGCGCGGCGAATGCGATTTTCCTCCAGGCGGCTGCGCCCTTGTACGTCCTCATTCTGAGCCCGTGGCTGCTAAAGGAGCGGCTGCGGACCTCCGACTTCGCGCTCATGGCTGCGCTCGCTGGAGGGCTGGCACTCACATTTCTCGGGCAGCCGGTTCAATCGATGACGGCTCCGAATCCGGCGCTGGGGAACATATTGGGGTCGATGTCGGGAGTTGCTTGGGGATTGACGATCATCGCGTTGCGGTACATGTCCAGGGGCTCCGACGCGACTGCGGCGATTCGCACAGCGGCGGGGGGGAACCTGATTACATTCCTCGTTTGCTTGCCGGTGGCACTTTCGCTTCCCTTGGGATCGGCGGGGGTTTCGGATTGGTTCGCGCTTGGATACCTGGGACTTTTTCAAGTAGCGCTCGCGTACATTATCCTGATTCGGGGAATCAGCAAGGTTCCGGCGGTCGAAAGTTCGGCGCTGTTGTTGGCGGAGTCGGCGTTGAATCCGGTGTGGGCGTGGATCTTCGCGGGTGAGGCGCAGCCGGCGCTGGCTGTCGCCGGGGGCACGATCATTCTCAGTGCGATGCTGGTCAATCTGTGGTGGAAGTCCAGGAGGGAATCGGCGGTGCTACGCTCGTCTATATAGAATGTCGAAAACGCTCTTACATTCACTGGTAGTCGCCTTGCTCGCGGCATCGGCAGCGGCGTATGGGGATTGCCGCTTTTATTTCGCGGACCAGTACGACTTCGCGAATAACCTGGGATTCGCGTTGGACGTCGAAACCGTTTCCGATGGCACCACACCTTGCCAACTCTCCGCGATGCGGCTTGTGTTGGGGGTGGCGGATGGTTCCAAATTCAATTGGGTCGTGGCGTCACCCGTCTGGCAGACTGGTCACGATTACCAGCTTACGGCTGTTATCAACGACACGAATTCGAAGCTCTATCTGGATGGTAAGCTTATCGGCTCGACTCCTGGCGGATTTCAGCCGTTCGACCACTATGTCGCCGCTGCTGAGATCCCGTCGTGGGCCAGCGCTCCGGCTGCGTACACGGTCACCCAAGGAGGGTTGCAAATCAGCGATGGCATTTCGAGCCTCAGCCTTCCGGCCGATTCAACGGGTGCGGACATTCCGATTCCGCTGCAGTTGATGTCGCCTCCGGGGCAGTGGCAGGGAGCGTTCCCGGCTCAGAATCAGCAGCCGACGACGATTACGGCGACGTTCCGGATTGACCCGCCGGTGAGCGATCCGCATGTTTACGATCCGTATGTCGACCGCTACGGACAGACGACTTATAGTGACTGGTCGAGCAAGACTCACACGGATGGTGACCTCACGGCGGAAGTCGCGTCCGAGCGCGCTTGGCTCGACAATCATGCGCCGCTTGATGGGCTCGATCCGTTCGGCGGATCGACAACGGCGGGATGGCAGGACGTCGCCACCGGCTTCTATCATACGGTTCTCAGCAATGGACGCTGGTGGCTGATTACGCCGCTTGGCAATCCGTGTTTCTATATTTCAATTTCGGATGTCAACAATTCGTGGCAATATACGCCGATCACGGGACGCGAGGGGATGTTCGGCGATCTGCCGGATCAGACTGGCGACTTCGCGCAGGCGTATGGAACCAACGTCTGGGGTTCGAGTGCAAACACGCGCTACGTCAGTTTTCAAGTCGTCAATATGATCCGAAAGTATGGATCGGACTGGCAAACGACGGCCACTTCACTGGTTACGGAGCGGTCGCAGAAGTGGGGCTTTGCGGGTGCCGGCAAGTGGTCGCCGCGTTACGCGAATCTGCCGGTGATGCCGGTGCTCGAACATGGCGAGGTGCCGAACGTCGTGCGACATCCGGATGTCTTCGATCCGAACGTGGTCGCGCAGCTCACTACTAGTTTGACGAATCAAATCAATTCGGATGCGAATAATCCTTATATCGTTGGCTGGTCGATCGGCAATGAATACGATGAAATCATCACGTCCGATGAGACGGTGGGGATGTTATCGCTCGGCGCCAACGTGCCGGTGAAGATGGC
>DASXZC010000212.1:0-23403 GCA_036502165.1 Bryobacteraceae bacterium | reverse complement strand
CGACATTGAAAGTGAGGCTCGCAGTGCGCGTGGCGTATTGTGTCGGGAAGGGATGAGTGCCGGGCCCGAACTCCGTGGCGCGCGGTGTCAGATCGCGGACGCGGTTCATGTAGTGGGCGAATTCGAGATCCTCTTGCGGCTGCGGAGTGGGCGGATGGGCGTGCCTTTCCACGGAATTCCTGTCGTAGAGTGAATAGCGGTCGGTCCATTCGACGGGATTGCCGGCCATGCCGAGATAGCTCTGGTACATCTGAAACGAGCTGCGGCACATCTTTTCCCAGAGCGCCGGAAAGTCAGGGGACGCGGAGTTCGCGAGGGCGATGCGAGAGTCGGGGGTCCACGATCCGGTGGCGCGGGCGGAGCGGACGTCGGGCGGACGCTCTTTCGCGTAGATCGTGACCCGCGCCCCGGCGCGCTGCAGAAGGATCGCGGAGGTCAGGCCGAGAGCTCCGCATCCGATGACGGCGACTTCGCGCTCGCCGCCGGCAGCGGCCATCGCGTGCTCGACGGCGATCGCGCTCGATCCCCAGGAAAGCGACCATCCGCTGCCGCCGTGGCCGTAGTTATGAACGACTGTTTTGTCGCCGACGCTCTCGACTTCGAGGCGAGGTCCAGCGGCGCGGAAGGGACGCAGGCAAACGGTGACGCGGAAGATCCGGTCGGCGCGCGCATGCACGGGCATGATCGGTGGGAACGCGTCCGGAGATGGGATGCGCGGCGCCGCTGCAGTCGACAGTTTCGCAGGGCCGCAGCCGCTCAGGCCCGAGACAATCGCACCTGCGCCCGCTACTCCCAGGAAATGACGTCGATTCATGAGGCTCGAAGGTCACTGTAGCAAATCGGATCTCATGTGCCTGTGGTAGGTTGTCAGCATGACGATTCCCGCCACGTTGACAGGACTCATGATGGAGTATCCGCTGACGATCACGTCGATCCTCGAGCGGGTTCCGAAGCTGTTCGCGCATCGCGAAATCGTGAGCAAATTTCCGGGCGAGACCTTCCGTTATACGTACGCTGATTTCTATGCGCGCACCCATCGACTGGCGCATGTGCTGGGCCAACTCGATCTCGAGCAGGGGGATCGAGTTGGGTCGCTGTGTTGGAATTCTTATCGTCATCTGGAGTTGTATTTCGCAGTGCCGGCGTACGGATGCGTGCTGCACACGCTGAATCTGCGGCTCGCGGACGATCAGCTTGCCTACATCATTAATCACGCCGGCGACAAGGCGCTATTTGTGGACGCGAGCCTGCTGCCGATTGTCGAGCGGATCCGCGAGCAGATTCCTTGCGTCGAGAAGATCGTTGTGATCCCCGACGCTCCTCATGAGGAAGCATCGGATTACGAAGCACTGCTCGCCGCGGCGCCTGCGGATCCCTTCGCATGGCCCGATCTCAATGAGCTAGCGGCCTGCGCGATTTGCTATACGTCCGGGACCACTGGGAATCCCAAAGGAGTGCTCTACACGCATCGCGCGATGTATCTGCATTCGATGTCGCTGGGTCTCGCGGACAACTTCGGATTCTGTGAGCGGGACGTGATTTTGCAGATGGTGCCGATGTTTCACGCGAACGGTTGGGGAATGCCGTACGCAGCGATCATGAACGGATCGAAGCTGGTTTTGAGCGGACGGCAACTGCAACCGCCGGACATCGCGTACTTGATTGAGTCGGAGCGCGTTACATTTTCAGCGGGAGTGCCGACGCTGTTCATGGGATTGTATGCGCACCTCGAGGCGCACGGCGGCGATATTTCCTCCATGCGGACGGCCGCGGTCGCGGGCTCGGCGATGCCGCGTCAGTTCGTTGAACTGTTCCTGAAGAAGTACAACCTGGAATTCCGGTTGGCGTGGGGGATGACCGAGACGACTCCGATCGTGACGGTGAACGTTCTGACGACGAGCCAGGACTCGCTATCGGAAGAAGAGCGGATCGACGCACTGGCGCGGCATGGACGCGTTGCGCCTGGTTGCGAGCTGCGCATCCTCGGAGATGATCATACGGAAGTGCCGTGGGACGGAAAGACGATGGGCGAACTGCAAGTCCGCGGCGCGTGGGTGGCATCGAGCTATTACAAGGATCCGCGGCCGGAGGAAGACGCGGCGCAATCGTTCGATCACGGTCCGCACGGCGAGCTCTGGTTCCGCACCGGCGATGTCGCTACGATCGATTCAGAGGGGCTGATCCAAATCATGGATCGCACCAAAGATCTGGTCAAGAGCGGCGGCGAATGGATCTCGAGCGTGGACCTCGAGAACCTGATCATGGGGCATCCGAAGGTGGCCGAGGCGGCGGTGATCGGGATCTATCATCCCAAGTGGGAAGAGCGTCCGATCGCGTGCGTGGCGGCGCTGCCGGAGCATCGAGGCGTGATTACGAAGGAGGAAATCCTCGAGTATTTGCGTCCGCACGTGGCGAAGTGGTGGCTGCCGGATGACGTGGTGTTTATCGAGGCTGTTCCGAAGACGAGCGTAGGCAAATTCAACAAGCGAGCCTTGCGAGCGCAGTTCGCGGACTACCGGCTGCCGGGTTCTAAACAGGACGCCGATCGTTGACTCTCGTGCAGAAAGTTCAACCGACTCGGGCAGAATCTCGGCGCCCCGTTGACATGTCCTGTTGCATTTTGCGTGCCAGAAGTTGCTTTAGTGAGAAGGCCGCTCAGTTGCAGTTATTTGCAACGGTTCGCCTGAATCGGAGCGGACGGGCGCAGGCGCCAATGTGTCCACGTGGTGCGCATCCTGTCTCAAATCTGAGCGCGACAGGACCCGCGCGGACCTCGTACTGGTCCGCGCGGATAAAATGCAGCCACAATCCAATTTAAAAAGAGAATTTAGCGGAGAATTGCAGCGAACGGGCGGGTAATTGATTGGTGATGCCGGTGAGAGGGGCGCCGAAGCCGGCGCCGGGTGCGGCTCCGTTGCCGTATGTTCCGCTGTATCCAACGAAGTTCGGATGATTGAAAACATTGAACGCTTCTGCGCGCAAGTTCAACCGGAAGCGCTCAGTGAAAGGAAAGGCGCGCTCGAGAAAAGGCGTAAAATCGTAAATCGGATTGCCGCGTCCGGCGTTCCTTCCGACTACGACCGAGCCGATCACGGGGCGATCTGTTGTGCCGCCTGTGTCGCCGCTATTCGTGGTACCGGTCGTGTAGTTGTACGGGAGCCCGGAGGCGAGCGTGGCTATTCCTCCGAAGTGAATCTTCAAGGGAAGGTTGGCGGTTCCGCTGAGGACGAACCGGTGGCGTTGATCGAAAATGGCGTTCGCATTTTCTACTCTCCCGGTAAAGTTTGCATCATTTGGGTTCTGACCGGGAATATCCGGGTCGACGTTGTCGATGCTGTGCGACCAGACATAACTGGCCAGCATGGAGAAGCGCTCGCCGAAGCGGCGGCTCAGGTTCACGTCGAGCGCGTGATAGTAAACATACCCGTCATTCACGTCGCTTTGAATGACAGCGTAGGGCGGCTGCGGATTGGTCGGCGCGCTCGGATTGCAGGTCGTGCCATGCTGCTGGTACCACCAAATCCAGTAAGGCCGCGTACAGTTGGCCGCCTGCGCGGTGCGGATCTGATTCGGAGCCGTGCGGATGAACGGCGCCGGCGCATCGACGTCGAGCGGCCGGTTGATCTTGATCGTATGCGTGCCGACGTAGTCCGCGCGCAGCACCCATTTCCGCGCAAGCTGGCGTTCCACACCGAAGGTCCATTGTTCGGAATAGGGGCTGTATAGGCCGCTTTGATATCCGACGAGGGTCGAGGTCGGGAAGTAAGCGTCGAGCGATGATGCCTGGCCTGGGCGCACGTACAAAGTGCGGACGGGCGCAACGGCATTCGATGGAAACGCGGGCAGCGGAGCGGAGGCGACGGTCGTGGGGAAGCCAACCTGGCCGGGCGTCGCTGTGTAGTTGAAGACTCCGGTGGGTCCTGAGAGAGCCCAGTTCGCGGCCGAGTTGTCGACGATTTGCGAGTAATAAATCCCAAAGCCGCCGCGGATGACAGTCTTGCCATCGCCGTGGATGTTGTAGGCGAAGCCGACGCGAGGAGCGAAGTCCTTGGTCGAATCGGTGAACGTCTGGCGTTCATAGCGGAGGCCGAGGTTCACGGTGAGGTTCGGCAGCACGTGGTAGTCGTCCTGAATGAACAGCGCCCAAAGCGTATCGTCAACTGTATAGTTCGCGTTGCCGTAGCTTTGCGTGTAGCTCTTCACGTTCGCGATGTTGTTGAGGTAAGCCGAACCTTCGCAGACCGTTAGGGGTTGTGTACACGTGTTGTACACGAACTGGCCGAGGTAAATCGGACCTCCGAATTCCTTGCTGTCGCCGCCGGTGTGGGCGCGGATCATGTCGGCTCCGAAGCGGAGCTGGTGCTTGCCGAGCGACGCGGCGAGCGTATCGTTCAATTCGAACTGATGGTTCTGCAGCAGCGCGGACTGCGACGTTCCCGACGTGAATGTTCCACCGGTCGAGATCGGCACCTGATATTGCGTGCCGTACACAACGGGAATGAACTGCGTGATCGGCACGGCCAGTTGCAACTGTGCACGGGCGCTGTTGACCCAATGCGGAGTCAACGTGGCGGTTTCGCCGAGTTCCATCGCAAACGTGCGGCGGCGAAATACGCGCGCGACGGTGGGCAGGCTTTGGCCACCGACGATTCCATTGGGATTCGTGTCGTGGAAGGAGTCGAGACTGCCGCGGAAGAATAGGATGTTCTTGTCGTTCAATTGACGATCGACGCGCAGGAATCCGAGCCATCCGCGGTATTCGCCGACGTAGTTCATGGGATCGATCGGAGAAGTGACCGGCGAGATCCTGTTTTCCTTTCCGAAGTCCGCGGCGGCGAAGAAGTGCGTCTTCGAATCGATGGGGCCCGATAAAGAGGCGGAGGGCTGGATCAGCGAGTCGCTCGTGATGGCGTTGCCGTTCGCCGCGTTGGCCGAAGTAAATCCGCTCAGGGCCGCCGATGTCGCTTCCGGACGAAACAGGATTTGCGCGTCGCCGTGGAAGACATCGCCGCCGGTCTTGGTGATGATGTTGATCGCCGAGCCGGTGCTGCCGCCGTATTCGGCGGTGAAGGAATTCTCGAGGATTGTCATGGCTTCGACCGATGACGAGGGAAGATTCGTGAAGATCGTCTGGCGTCCCCAACTGTCGTTGCCGTTCACGCCGTCGATTTCGAACCATGCTTGGCGGCGGCCTGCTCCGTTGGTCGTGAACATGTTTTCGTTCATGAAAATGTCGCCCTGGTTGATGGCCGGACGATTGGCGGCATCGAGCAGCGGCAGGAACGTGATGCGATCGTTCGGCAGCGGCGTCTCGGCAATTTGAGCGGCGCTCAAGTAGTTGCCGAGCTGCGGACTGTCGGGACGAATTTCGCCGACGGCACCTGTGATGGTGACGGATGCTTGGGCGCCGGCAGGGGCGAGTGTGAGATTGACTTCGGCAGTTGTGCCGCCGGCGAGTTCGAGGCGGCCCGACGTAGCATCGGCAAATCCGCTCTTTGCGGCGGTCAGTTCATAGGCGCCCGCGACGGGCAATCCGCCGAATGTATAGATGCCGACGTTGTCGCTGGCGGCGGTGCGTTTCAAACCGGTGAGCGAGTTCGTGAGCGTGACGTTGACGCCGGGAACGGCGGCTTGGCTCGAATCGACTACGCGTCCGCGAATGACCGCCGTATCGGGGGTTTGTGCGACTGCGCACAGCGCGACTGCAAGGAATAATGCTGCATGAAAACAGGAGCGAGACATTTCCACAGGCTATCGAAGCGGGCGTTGTTACTACCAGCGGTCGTAGGCGCGGGGCGCTTCGATTCGACCACCGATATACGATAGATGAGACATGTTTCGAATCGTCCTCGCCACGTTGGCGCTCAGCGCGGCTCTTTCCGCGCAAATCACGTTCAATGCGGAACGTAAGCTTTGGTTTCTCTCGACTGCGACATCGACTTGCGTGCTCGGCGTGAACGAACGCAATGAACTGCAGACCGTGTATTGGGGCGCTCCGATCACGCGCGAAGCGGACTTCCCAGCGGCGCACTCGACGCCGGAGCGGTCGTCGTTCGATCCTTCCGAAACGCGCACTCGCGAGGAATATCCGGGGTGGGGCGGCCGGCGATTCTTCGAGCCCGCGCTCAAGATCTCGCGCGCCGATGGCGATCGCGACCTGGTTCTGAAATACGCGAGCTACACGATCGCCAATGATTCATTGACGATTCACTTGAAGGACATTCACGACGACATCGGGGTCAGCCTCTTCTACAAGCTGCATGACGGCGTGCTCGAGAAGAGTTCGAAGATCGACAACAATACGCATCAGGAGTTCACGATCGAGAGCGCGCAGAGCGGCGTGTGGTCGATGCCTCCTGGCGATGGATACAAGTTGACGTATGTGTCGGGCCGATGGGCGGCGGAGTCGCAACTGCACCAGGAGCCAATCCATCCGGGGATGAAGATCCTCGAGAGCCGCCGAGGTACGACGAGCCACAACATGAATCCGTGGTTCATGATCGATCAGGGCGAGACGACCGAGGAACATGGCAACGTATGGTTCGGCGCGCTGGGTTCGTCGGGGAATTGGAGGCTCACGGTCGAGGAGACGCCGTATCAAGAGGTCCGCGTCACGGGCGGATACAATCCGTTTGATTTTGGCATCGTGCTCAAGCCGGGCGAGTCGCTGTCGACACCGCCGTTTTATGGAGGATTTTCGGATCGCGGCTATGGCGGCGCGTCGAGGACGCTGCATCGATTCGAACGCGAAGCCATTTTCCCTGGCGGAGTGCAATCGCGTCTGCGGCCGGTGCTGTATAACTCCTGGGAGGCGACGACGTTTCATGTCGATGAGCCGGGGCAGAAGGCGCTCGCTGCGAAGGCGGCGGCGTTGGGAGTGGAGTTGTTCGTGATCGACGATGGCTGGTTCGGCGCGCGCAACGATGATCACGCGGGCTTGGGCGATTGGGTCGTCAACAAGAAGAAATTCCCCAACGATTTGCAGCCGCTCATCGCGGAAGTCAATCGCCTCGGCATGGATTTTGGATTGTGGGTCGAGCCGGAGATGGTGAATCCGAACAGCGATTTGTACCGTGCGCATCCTGATTGGGTCATGAATTTCACGGGGCGGCCAAGGTCGGAGCTGCGCAATCAATTGATCCTGAATCTGGCGAAGCCGGAGGTGAAGGAGTACATCTTCGGGTTCCTCGATCGTCTGGCGTCAACGTACAACATCCGCTATTTCAAATGGGACATGAACCGCTCGTTCTCTGAGCCGGGCTGGCCGGGGGCGGCGAATCAAAAAGCAATTTGGATCGATTATGTTTTGGCGTATTACGACATCCTCGACCGGTTGCGGGCGAAGCATCCGAAGCTCGAAATCGAAGGATGTTCGGGAGGCGGCGGACGCATCGACCTCGGAGTGCTGAAGCGTGTCGATGAAGTTTGGACGTCCGATAATACGGAAGCATTCGACCGGTTGCGCATACAGGAAGGCTTCTCGTATGCGTACGCTCCGAAGGTGATGTCCGCGTGGGTGACGGATGTTCCGAATATGAATGGACGCTCGGTGCCGCTGCAGTTCCGGTTCCTGGTCGCGATGCAAGGCGCGCTCGGAATCGGCGCGAATTTGAATCGATGGAGCGAGGCCGATACGGCGCTTGCGAAGAAGATGATCGCGCTCGACAAAGAGATCCGGCAGACGGTGCAGACCGGCGCTCTTTACCGGCTGTTGTCGCCACGCACGAGCGATGTGATCGCGAATCAATACGTCAGCGGCGATGGACGGCAGTCGGTGCTGTTCGCCTTTCGGCATGCGCAGCAATTCGACCTTCCGGCTGAGGCGATCCACTTGGAAGGGCTCGCGCCGCAGGCCGTGTACGGTCTGCAATACTTGAATGGACGCACGGCTGAGTTGAGTGGCGCGTACCTCATGCGGCACGGAGTCGATGTGAATTTGCGCGGCGATTACGACAGCACGTCGGTGGTGATCACTCGCCGGTAGCGTTACAATAATGGAGATCCATGCCTATCAGCAAAGAACTGCTGGAAATACTCGTTTGTCCTGTATGCAAGGCGCAAGTCGTGCCGAAGGACGACGAGAACGGACTGAAGTGCGTGCAATGCCGCCGTGTGTATCCGGTGCGCGACGACATTCCTGTGATGCTTGTCGATGAGGCACGCATCGAGGATTAGGTCGCGGAAGTGATGGCCAGTACGCTCGACACCATCGCGACCGGTGCGCGCGTTGCGATCATACGCGTACGAAGCCTGGGCGACTGTGTCCTGACGACTCCCGCACTCGAATTGCTGCATCGGCATCGGCCCGATCTCGAACTCGGCGTAGTGGTTGAGGATCGCTTTCGCGGCGTGTTTGAACATCATCCCGCGGTCGCAGAGATTCTGGAGCCGACGGTCGTGGCGGTCCGCGCGTTTCGTCCGCAAATGGTTATCAATTTTCATGGCGGAACGCGGAGTGCGGTGTTGACGCTGAGCTGCGGAGCGCGCGTCCGCGCAGGATTTGCGCATCATGCGGGCGCGCAGGCGTACAACGTACGAATTCCGCGAGCGCAGGAAATTTTAGGCGAAGAGCGGACCGTTCATACGGCGGAACATTTAGCCTCCGCAATGTTTTATTTGGGAGTGCCGCAGTCGGAGATCCCCAGAGCTTCGCTGTTCGCGCCGGAGGGTCGTCCCGAGGATGGCGTGTACGCGGTGTTGCATCCGTTTGCATCGGCGCCGGGTAAAGCATGGCCGGCTGCGAGATTTGTGGAGACGGCGTCGCGCTTGGGAATGCGGGCTGTGGTGCTGGCGGGTCCGCACGATGACGTTCGACCATTCGAGGCGTTCCGCGTTTACCGGAACGCGCCGCTCGAGCAGGTCAAGCAATTGCTTCGCGGGGCAGCGTTGTTCATTGGGAACGACAGCGGTCCGGCGCATGTGGCAGCGTCGTTTGACATACCCGTGGTCGTGTTGTTCGGGACATCGGATCCAGTGATTTGGGCTCCGTGGCGCGCGCCGAATAGGATCCTCACGTCGCCTGAGGGATTGGCTTCTATTCCGGTCGAAGCATGCCTCAACGCGAGCGCGGAGTTGGGGGTGCGGGCATGAGTGAAGTCCCGAGGCTGCTGCGTTACACCAAGCCGTATGCGCTGCCGCTGGGGGCGTCGATCATTTTGATGAGCTTCGTGGGCGCATCACAGGCGCTCATGGTGAGGCTCATCCCGCCGGTCTTCGATCGCGTGCTGCTGCCGAACAGTCCGAACACTCCGGTCGAGTTGTTCAAGGTTCCGGGTTTCGGATGGAAGCTCTACTTGAGCGATCTGATGCCGGCTGGCGTTCACGACATCTGGACGAGCGTGTTCATCGGGATCGTCTTCGCATTCCTGCTCAAAGGCGTGTGCGATTACTCGGGCAACTACATCATCAACTACGTTGGATTTTCGGCGGTCACCGATATACGGCAACAGGTGTTCGACCGCGTGCTGCATCAGGATGCCAGCTTCTTTCAGGAGAATTCGACCGGCGGATTAATGTCGTCGATCATGAACGACATCGACAAGATTCAAGTTGCGGTGTCTCATCTGCTCGCGGACTGGTTCCGTCAATTCTTTACGGTGACGTTCCTGTTGGCGGCAGTGCTGCAGGCGAATTGGCGACTGTCAGTAGTCGCGCTGAGCGTGCTGCCGTTCGTGCTGGTGCCGACGCTGCGGTTGGGCCGGAGGATCCGGAGGACGACACGCAGGACGCAGGATTACACGGCCGAGTTGAATACGATCCTCCAGGAAACCATCAGCGGACATCAGGTAGTCAAGACGTTCGGCAATGAGGACATCGAATCCAATCGGTTCCTCGAAACGGCGCGCCGTTTGAAACGCAGCAACCTGCGATACGTGGCGCAGCAGGCTCTGCCTTCGCCGCTCATCGAGTTCTTCGCCGCGCTGACCATCGTCGGATTGCTCGCCTATGCGCGCACGCAAGTCACGAAGGGCGGCCTCACGGCCGGCGAATTTTCCGCGTTCGTCATTGCGTTGATGATGCTGTACGAGCCGGTCAAGCGGCTGACGGGCATCCACAATTTCTTCCAACAGGCGCTCGGTGCTTCGCAGCGCGTGTTCGAATATCTCGATCGCGATCGCATCGTCTCCGATAAGCCGGGTGCGGTGAAACTCGCGAAGTTTGAAAAAGGTGTTCGCTTTGAAAAGGTCACGTTCCGCTATCCGAAGACGTCGGAGATTGTCCTCGATGCCATCGATCTCGACGTCAACGCGGGCGAGATTGTCGCGATCGTCGGACCGAGCGGGGCAGGGAAGACGACCATCGCGAATCTGGTTCCGCGATTTTACGACGTCACTGAAGGAGCCATCCGCATCGACGGGCGCGACTTGCGGGATCTGCAGATCGAATCGCTGCGCAGCAAGATCGGCATCGTCGCGCAGGATACCTTTTTGTTCAACGATACGGTTGCGGCCAACATCGGCTATGGACGCCCCGGCGCGACGCTCGAGGACATCCGCTCGGCGGCGCGATCGGCTATGGCTGAGGGATTCATCGGACAAATGCCGCTCGGCTTCGACACGATCATCGGCGAGCGGGGGCAAAAATTATCCGGCGGCCAGCGGCAGAGAATCGCAATTGCGCGCGCATTGCTGAAAAATGCGCCGATTTTGATTTTGGATGAAGCCACATCGCACCTCGATACCGAGAGCGAATCGCAAGTGCAAGGGGCGCTTGCGAATTTGATGGCGAATCGAACCGTCATTGTAATCGCGCACCGGTTGTCGACCGTTCGCAAGGCGGATAAAATAATCGTGCTCGATCGCGGTAAAATTGCCGAAACGGGTAAACACGAAGCTCTTGTGAATGGCGGCGGGCTCTATCAACGTCTGCACGAGCTGCAATATCTGGAGGCAGATGCATGACGGCAGGGACGGCACCCGCATTGGTGCGAAGCATGACGGGCTTCGCGCGCGTGCGGAAACAGGTGAGCGGCGGTGAGGTGACGGTCAGCGTCAAGAGCCTCAATCATCGCGCGCTCGATATACACATCCATACCGGACTCGATCTCGGTGTTGAGAACGAAATCCGGACCTATGTCAAACGGGCGCTGTCACGCGGCCACGTGGAAATCCGAATCGGATATGTCAAGAACAAGACCGATGCTTCGGTCGCGTTGAACCGGGGCCTGTTTGAGGCTTATCTGGCGGCATTATCCGAAGCTTCGGGGATTTTAGGAAAATCCGCGGACGTTGATCTGAATGCGGCGATGCGAATTCCCGGTATGGTTTCACTCAGCGGCGAATTCGAATTGAACGCGGCGGACGAGCAGATGATCCTCGAAGCCCTCGATGAGGCCTTGCGGGCGTTGAACGGATTTCGCGAGCGCGAAGGCAGCGAACTGAAGCTCGCCATGCTGCGTCACAACGCAAGGGTGCTTGAACATGTAACGGGGATCGAGGCGATCCGCGTGAAGTCGACGCCGCTGTTTCAGGCGCGGCTGCAGGAACGTTTAGGTGAGCTGCTGCACTCGGCGAACGTCGATCCGCAGCGGTTGGCGCAGGAAGCGGCGGTGCTCACTGATCGCAGCGACATCAGTGAAGAAACGTCGCGGCTGCGCATCCATTCTAATCAACTGGACGCGATGCTGGTCTCGGGCGGAGAAATCGGGAAGAAGATCGATTTCCTCTTGCAGGAGATGAACCGCGAAACCAATACGATCCTTTCAAAGACGAATGGGATCGGAGACCTGGGCCTGAAGATTACGGAGCTCGGATTGAATACGAAGTCCGACATCGAGAAAATTCGAGAACAGTCCCTCAACATCGAATGAGGTCAGTTTTCATCATCTCGGCGCCGTCCGGGTCGGGGAAGTCGACGCTGGTCGGCCGCCTGCTCGAGGAAGTCAAGAACCTGCGCTTCTCGGTTTCGCATACGACGCGCAAGCCGCGGGGGCAGGAAAGACACGGGGAAAGTTATTATTTCGTCTCGCGCGACGACTTCGAGGCGCGCATCGCGGCCGATGAATTCCTCGAACATGCGCAGGTGTTTGGCAACTACTACGGCACGCACCGGAGCGAGTACGAGCTGGCGGTGGAATCGGGCTGCGACCTGGTGCTCGACATCGACGTGCAGGGTGCGCGACAATTGAAGGGTACGATTCCGGACGCCGTCTCGATCTTCATCCTTGCTCCTTCCCGTGAAATTTTGGAAATGCGCTTGCGGGCGCGGGGCGAAGATACCGAGGAAGTGGTCCGGCGGAGGCTCCACGAGGCGGCGGAGGAGATTCGGAATTACGACCTGTACGATTACGTGCTGGTGAACCGTGAAGTGGAAGAATCGGCCAAGACCCTGTGTTCGATCGTGAGGGCCGAACGGGTGCGGCGCAAGAAAGTCGAAGAAGAGATCCGGCCGATCCTCGAGAGTTTCGAATCGGGTTTGGACAAAGCCGGTGCAGCAGAGCGAAATACCGTGAAGAGCGTTAGTGGCGCCTGAGGAGGAGCCGAGTAAGAATGTACGATAAGCAGTTACGCAGCAATGCAGCCTACACGATTCCGGACGATCCGGAAATGAGTTCCTACCGCTTCATCATCGTCGCGGCCAAACGCGCGCGCCAGTTGCAGAGCGGAGCACGCTCCGTTTTGCCGACCACGTCGCGCAAGCCGACTGTGACCTCGATGGAGGAAACGCGCCGCGGCCTCGTGAAGTACGATGATCCGATGCGCGAGATTCAGCCCCCGACCGATACCGAGTAAGTTTCCACAATGAAGGTCGTGCTGGGAGTCGGCGGTGGCATCGCCGCCTATAAAGCTGCCGAATTGGCCCGTGCTCTGATGGAACGCGGAGCCTCGGTGGAGGTCATCCTCACGAGCGCGGCCCAGCAGTTCATCCAGCCGTTGACGTTCGCCGCTCTGACCGGGCGCAAGGTCATTACCGGACTCTTTTCAGAGACGCCCAGTCCTGACGAAACGCTGTCGAGTGCGATCGAGCACATCCGCGTGGCGCAGGAAAACGAGGTGCTCGTGGTCGCTCCCGCGACTGCGGATCTGATCGCGCAATTCGCACACGGCATGGCTAGCGATTTCCTGACGACCACTTATCTTGCGTTCACGGGAACGGTGGTGATCGCGCCGGCGATGAATTCCAATATGTGGACTCATCCGGCGACGCGTGAGAACGTCGAAAAATTGCGCGCGCGCGAGCATGTGTTCGTCGAACCGGACTCCGGCTATCTCGCCTGTGGCATGGTTGGACCGGGAAGGCTTGCGGAGCCGCTGCGGATCGCGGAGGCGGTGATGCGGGCCGCATCGGTGAAAAACGATCTCGAAGGCGAAACCGTGCTGATTACGGCCGGACCCACGCAGGAACCGGTCGATCCGGTGCGGTACATCACGAATCGCTCAAGCGGCAAGATGGGTTATGCTCTTGCCGATGCGGCGGCCGCGCGCGGCGCCCACGTGATTCTGGTTTCGGGGCCGGTAGCGCTGACGCCTCCGCAAGGTGTCGAGACGATTCAGGTGCGGACGGCGCTCGAGATGCGCGAGGCCGTGATGGATCATCTGCCGGAGTCGACGATCATCATCAAATCCGCGGCCGTCGCGGATTATCATGTAGCGCACGTGCCGCCGCAGAAGCTGAAGAAGACCGCGGCGAAAGTCTCTCTCGACCTCGATCCGACGCCCGACATTCTGGCGGAGTGCGGACAGAAGAAGGGCGATCGCATCCTGATCGGCTTCGCCGCCGAGACGGAGAACCTCGTCGAAGAAGCGACGCGGAAGATGGTCTCGAAGAACTGCGATATGGTTGTGGCCAATCTGGTTTCGCAGGCGGGCATTGGATTCGAATCCGATCAGAACGAAGTCACGCTGGTGCTGCGAAGCGGAGAAGTGGAACACATCAGCAAGGCTCCGAAGCGCGAGGTGGCCGACCGCATTTTGGATCAGGTGCAGCGCCTGCGTCTGGACGCGAACGCGGCCACTTCATCCGAATGACCAACGACGAACTGCGGCTGCAACTCGAGTTCTACCGCGACCTCGGTGTTCGTACGCTGTGGCGCCGCGAGCCGGTCGAGCGGCCGCCAGTCGCGCCTGAGCCCGTTGCGGTTGAGACAGAGGTCCACGATTTGATTTCCCTTCCATCACTCGCTCCCGTGGGCGATACATTGCTGAAGATCCGCGAAGACATCGGTGAGAATTGCCGCCGTTGCCGCCTGTGCGAGCAGCGGACGAAGATCGTCTTTTCGGATGGCGATGAGCACTCGCCGATCGTGTTCATCGGGGAAGGGCCGGGAGCGGATGAAGACGCGCAAGGCATCCCGTTCGTCGGGCGCGCGGGGCAACTGCTGACCGCGATGATCGAAGGCACCGCGTCGAAGGAAGGCATCCCGCTGAAGCGCCAGGACGTCTACATCGCGAACGTGGTGAAGTGCCGTCCACCGGATAACCGGACTCCGCTACCGGATGAGATGGAAATCTGCGGTCAGTTCCTGTTCCGGCAATTGATGGTGGTCAAGCCGAAGGCGATCTGCGCGCTTGGTGGCACGGCTGCGAAGGCGCTGCTCAACACTAAGGAAGGCGTCACCAAGCTGCGTGGGAAGTGGCACAAGTGGCACGACATCCCCGTGATGGTGACGTATCATCCATCGTTCCTTTTGCGCGGATATAATCAGGCTGGGAAGCGCGAAGCTTGGGAAGATCTCAAGAAGTTGTTCCACTTCGTGTACGACTAAGGCCCATCTGATCCCGATTTCGGACAGAGGGTGAATCGCGCGCGGCTTCAAAGTCAAGAGGATGCGCTTGGCATGAGACGTGCCTTTTCACTCTGAAGCTCGAAAGGTAATTTCTGCCCATGTTGAACGATTTCCGGTATGCGCTGCGCGTTCTGGTCAAGAGTCCGGTCTTTTCACTGACCGCGATTCTGACGATCGCGCTCGGCATCGCGGCGGCGACTGCGATCTTCAGCGTCACCAACGCGGTGCTGCTGCGGCCGCTGCCTTATAAGGATCCTTCGCGGTTGATGATCGCGCGCACCGACATGCAGAAGCGCAACGTACGCGACTTCCCGTTCTCGGCCGAGGATTTCATTGACTTCAGGCGCGAGACGGCTGAAGCCTTCGAGTCAGTGGGCGCGGTGTTCACGTTCCGCAGATCGTTTCCGCTGCCTGACGGCAATGGCGCCGAGCAATTGAAGATGGCGGGAGTCACGCCCAACTTCTTTCAACTTCTCGGCGGACGGATTGTCGCCGGCCGCGACTTCAATGAATCGGATGGGCAGCCTGGTCCGCCTCCGCCCGATGCCGGAGCGAAGGCTCCGCCTGCGCCGCCCCCGGTCAACTACGCCATTCTGAGTTACGAATATTGGCAGCGGCGGTTTGGCGGGAGCAGGGAAATTTTTGGAAGGCCGCTGCCTACTCTACAGAATCAGGGACCGGTGGTCGTGGGCGTCCTGGCGCCTGGCTTCGAATTGCTGTTTCCCCCCTTGGCCAACGTGGAGCGGAAGCCGGATGTCTGGTTTGCAGTGCGGCTCCAATACGACGTGAAGAATCGCAATAGTGTGTTCCTGCACGCCATTGCGAAGCTGCGTCCTGGCGTGACGGTCGAGCGGGCGCAAACGCAAACCGATCTCGTCACCGCGGAAATCCGGAAGGGCTCGTCGATCAAGGAGACCTCGGGATTCAACATCGCGATTGAGCCCATGGATCGTAACCTGGTCGCCACCGTGCGTCCGGCGATTGTGGCATTGATGGGCGCGGTCATTTTCCTTCTGCTGATCGCCTGCGCGAATGTGGCGAATTTGCTGCTGGTGCGCGCATCGTTGCGGGAACGGGAGTTCGCAGTCCGCACCGCGCTCGGCGGCGGATGGTGGACCCTCGCGCGCCAAATGATGGCCGAGGTATTGGTGCTGTCGGCGCTCGGAACAACCGTCGGAGTGGTGCTGGCATCGATTGGGCTCGATCGCCTGCTCGCTTTGGCGCCTGCGAATCTGCCTCGACTCGATGACGTGCGCATCGATCCGACGGTCATCGGATTTGCGGCGCTCGCGGGTCTCGTCGCGGCTGCCATCTTCGGACTCGCGCCGCTGGTTCACGTGCGCAAGCCGGATGTCATGCAAGTCCTGCGGTCCGATGGACGATCCCCGGGCCTGGGAGGCGCGGGGAAGTTCTTGCGCAACGCGGTCGTGGTCATTGAAGTCGCGCTCTGCTTTGTGCTGCTGATCGGATCGGGGCTGATGTTCCGCAGCTTCCTTGCGCTGCAGCACGTCGATCCGGGATTTGATGCGAGCGGGTTGTTCAAAGTCACGCTCGAATCCAGTGGGGTTCCGAATGCTACACCGGAAGCGCGGGCGGCCTTCCAGAATCATCTGCGGCAGGCGTTTGAAGCATTGCCCGGCGTGAGCGAGGCGTCCGCGACATCCTCGTTGGCGCTGAACGGAGGGTTCAATCCGATTCGTTGGGGACTCGAGGACGCGCTCAGCGATCCGAGTAAGTTCAAGGCGGTCGACAACCAGTTCGTGCTGCCGGGCTACCTTGAGACGATGAAGACGCGGTTGATCGAAGGCCGGATGTTTACCGAGCAGGACAACGCTCCGAAACATGATGTGGTGATCGTCGACACTATCCTCGCTCAGAAGGCGTTCGGCGGGGCTTCGGCGGTCGGCAAGCGGATCCTCATCCGCGTGCGTTCGCCGGAACCCGAGTGGGTCGAGATCATCGGCGTGGTCGCTCATCAGCGCACGACTTCGCTAGTCGAGCCGGGGCGCGAGGAGGTCTACTTCGCCGACGCATTCGGCGGCAGCGGAATCTCCAACATCTGGGTATTACGGGCGCAAGCGGGTGATCCCGCTCAATTGTTCGCGCGTGCGAAAGAAGCACTGACGCAAGTCGATCCGCGGATCGTCATGGTCGAACCCGGCCCTATGTCGGAGCTCGTCGGGAAGGCGCAATCTCCGACGCGCTTCCAGTTGTCGCTGATCGGGATCTTCGCGGCGATCGCGGCGCTGCTCGCTTCCGTGGGATTGTACGGAGTGCTGTCGACGGTAGTCCGCCAGCGTACGGCTGAGATCGGTGTGCGGATGGCGCTCGGCGCGGCGCCGGGGAAAGTGTTCGGGCTCGTCGTCGGGCACGGTCTGCGGCTGAGTGCGGTCGGAGTGGCGCTGGGAACGATTGCCGGGCTCTTACTGACGCGACTGATGTCCACGATGCTGGTGGACGTCAAGCCAGCCGATCCGCTGACGTATATTGCGGTCGCGATCGGATTCCTGCTGATCGCGGCGCTTTCCGCGTGGATACCGGCGCGGCGGGCGGCGGCGCTCGATCCGATGAACGCCTTGCGCGGCGTCTGATTATTACTGATTCGGATTAGCGAGTCTCACCGGCTCGACGATCACGGCCGTGCCGTAGGCGAGCACTTCGGTGACTCCGCTCATGACTTCGTTCGCATCGTAGCGCATGCCGATGATGGCATTCGCGCCTAACTGAGCCGCATGCTCCGACATCAGGTCGAAGGCGTGCAGACGCGCTTTCTCACAGAGCTCAGTGAACATGCTGATGTCGCCGCCGACCAGCGTCTGCAGCGATCCTCCGATGGTTCCGAATACGTTGCGCGAACGCACGGTGATGCCGCGGACGACTCCGACGGTTTGGCGAACGACGTAGCCGTCCAAATGGAAGGCCGTGGTGATGAAGGGATGAGGAATCATTAAAAAGAGGATGACTTATTCTCGAGGCATTGTCGAGACCATTTTGCGGAGCTGCTCGCGCTCGACGGGATCGTACTTGCGGTTGAACGAAGGCGAATCGAGTTCGGCCTGGCGCGCCTCGGGCGACATCTGTTCGAGCAGCGTAAGCTGATGGCGGATGGCTTGGCGCCGCTCCTGCGGTAGAGTCTTCATCCATTCGGCGTGTTCGCGGACGATCCTCTTCTGATCGGCAGGGAGTGCGTAAAACGCGCGGGCGCGCTCTTTTTGCCGTTCGGGCAGGCTCTGCCAGTGGGCCAGGCGCTCCTGCAGGATCTGGCGGCGCTCCGGTTTCATGCGGGACATCGCCTCATCCCGCTGCGAAGGACTCATGGCGGCCCATCGGTCAAGAGGATAAACCGGGCGATCGGCGCGCTGGCCGGCGCCAGGGAATTGACCGCCCTTCGGCGGCGGCGGGGCATGGTTCCTTTGAGAGGCTTGCGCTCCCTTGTTTCCTTCTTTTGCGTCGGCAAACAATGCTGGCGAAGCAGCCGCAAGGGCTATCCACAGGGCCCAGATCGTGAACACGGGTTTCTTCATGGCAGTCGATTTTCGGAAGTCCAGCCCGGCGCGGATGGCCGGTGAGGATCCTCTAGATCGTGCCCGCCGGATGCGCCGAATCGATGACGCCGACCTGATTCAACATGTCGACATCGTCAAGCGCGCGTTCCACCCGTTCCACTAATTGCTTCTGATCCATTGAAGGATCAACCGGCTTGGTCGCCGGCGGCGTCGAGACCAGCATGACTGCGGCGAGCGCCGCGCCAGCCGTGGCAGTGGCCAATATTGGTTTCCAGTTGAACAAGTAGTTCGACCAGCCGATTGCCGGACCACTTACGAAGCGGGTCCACGCGTGCCGCCAGGGGCTTTGCGCGTCCTCGGAGTCGATTCTGGCCCACAGTTTGCGGTCGAAGTCCACTGAGACGGATACCGCCTCGAAGCTGTCTAAGGCGTTCCAGACAGCGGTTTGTGCTTCTACCACTTGCCTGCAATCTACACAATCTGCGACATGAAGCCGGAATTCGGCCGCCCGATCCGGGTCCATGCGTTGGGAGCAGTAGTCCAAAAGGATCTCCGCCCCTTCTTTCACATGCAATGGACAATTCATTTCTTCACCCTCAAAACAACTCATTACCCCAATTCGATTGGGGCCACCCTAACTTTTATGTACCCCGCGCATTTTCGCCATGCGCCACTATACCAAAACCCTATGCAAGGTGCGCGAGTCGCCCTCGCAGTGTCTCGTACGCACGAAATAGCAAACTTTTTACCGCCGACTCCGAGCACGCAAGGGCTTTCGCTATTTGCGAATACTCGAGCTCCTCGTACTTGTGCATCATGACCGCCGCCCGCTGTTTATCCGGTAGACTGGCGATCGCGCTGCGTACCTCACCCAGCCGGGCGTCCCGGACCATACTCTGCTCGACCGTCAATCCGCGGTCGGCGACCTGACGGGTCATCCCTTCGGATGTTTCCTCGTCCAGATTCTCTTGGTTCTTCTCGTGTTTCCGGTCGCGGATCTGGTTCAATGCCAGATGGGTCGCGATCCGGAACAGCCATGTCGTGAACTTCGCCGTCGGCTCGTAGGTTTCTCTCGAACGATATACGCGGAGGAACACTTCCTGCGCCAACTCCTCTGCAACCGATTGATTTTGCACCATCCGGAAGAGGAAGTGCACGACCGGTCCCCGATGCTTCTCGAGGAGTTGCGCAAAGCTCGCCGTGTCGCCGGCTCGCACCCGCAACATCAGTTCGGCATCTCGTTCCAGCGCGCCGACGGCCTCCATATCTTTGCCAACACCCTCAGAGGACAAACGTTGCGCGTCGTCTTGTGGATTTTTCGGAGTCACGTCGCAGTCGCTCGATGGGGCCTATTCGGGCTTGAGGGATCGTTCCATCAAATCGCGAATTGCCTGGCCCGGATTCTTGCCCTGCTTCAGGATCGCATACACCTGCTCAGTGATCGGCATATTGACGGAATGCTTGCGTGCTAAATCCATGGCGGATATGGTCGAATTCACGCCTTCGGCCACCATTTTCATCGCCCCGGTGATTTCGTCGAGCGTTTTACCGGCGGCTAACTGTATGCCCACGCTGCGGTTACGGCTCAGGTCGCCGGTGCAGGTAAGAACCAGGTCGCCCATGCCGGCGAGTCCGGAGAGGGTTTGCGGATTGGCGCCCATGGCGACGGCGAGACGGGTAATTTCCGCTAATCCGCGGGTAATCAGGGCGGCCATTGTATTGTTGCCGAGCTTGAGTCCCTGCACGACACCGGCGGCGACGGCGATGACGTTCTTGAGCGCGCCGCCCACCTCGACGCCGATTGGATCGTCGTTCGTGTAGAGACGCAGAGTCGGGCAGGAGAATACCTTTTGGATCTCCGCCTGCAAGAATCGATTGGTGGAGGAGATCACGATCGCCGCCGGCTCGCCTGCCGCGACTTCGCGCGCGAAGGTGGGACCGGATAAGACGGCGACGGGCGGGCGATCGAGTACATCCTCGATAATCTGGCTGACTCGTTTGAGCGAACCTTGCTCGATCCCCTTGGTCGAACTGACGAGGCGCATGTTGCCGCGTATGTAAGGCTTCATTGCGGTGTAGACGCGCCGCGCGTGCGTCGTCGGCATGACGCCGAGTACGACGTCGGTTCCGACGAGCGCATCCTCGAGCGAGTCGGTGGGCTCGATGTTTGAGGCCAGTAGGAATCCCGGCAGATAAATCGAGTTGATGCGAGTCGCGCGCATTTCCGCGACGAGGTCGGATTCGTGCGCCCACAGCTTGACCTGTTCAAAGCGCGGCGCGAGGACCATGGCGAGCGCGGTGCCCCAACTGCCGGATCCGATGATCGCGAGTTGTCTCATGACGGTTTTCCAAAGCGAAAGACGTTTTCGGAGCCGGCGCGCAGGCGTCCCATGTTCGCTTTGTGTTTATACAGAATCAGGATCGCGGCGATCAACGCGGCCAGCAGCAGCGGCGATTCGGGGTGCATGATGAACCACACTCCGAAGGGGAAACAGGCGGCCGCCACAATCGAGCCGAGCGAGATGAATTTCGTCGCGGCGACTACAATCACGAACACAATTAAAACGGCCAGCAGCGGCCAGGGCGCGATGTATAGAAATGCGCCGATGAACGTCGCGACCGCCTTTCCGCCGTGGAATTTCAAAAATATCGGATATACGTGCCCGAGCATGACGGCCACGGCGGCGGCGCTGGTCCACAGGATCGAGCCGGAGGTCATGTAGGACATCAGCCAGACGGCGAGGAATCCCTTCAGGGCGTCGAGCAACAACGTCGCGACGCCCATGGCGCGGCCTTGCGTGCGCAGGACGTTGGTGGCTCCGATATTGCCGCTGCCCGATGAGCGGACGTCGTCGCCGGAGCGGAGTTTCACGAGCAGGAAGCCGAAGGGGATCGCCCCAATGAGGTAACACAGAACGAGGATGAGGAAGGGAATCATGAGAGAGGGAACTCCTCGAGCCTCTCATAAATAGATCCGGAGGGAGCCGGGCGGCTCGAGTAGAGAAATTGCGAACGGGCTTCGAATTCGCCGAACGCTACCGAGGGGAGATTCGCGACGGCCTTGCGCAGACCGGCGAGATCGAGGGGCTCTTTGATGCGCGCGAGTGTCAGGTGCGGGTGAAATTCGCGGGCTTCTGAAGGGACGCCCAAGCGGGCGGTGGCGGCGTCGGTCGCGTGCGCGAGATCCGCGAGCGCGTGCGGAGCGCGTATGCCGGCGAAGAATATGCGCGGCGAATGCGGATTCGGGAACCATCCGAGGCCTTCGATTTGCACGCGGATCGCACCGGCGCGCGGGACGGCGGCGAGCGCGGATTTTAATTCCGCCAGCCGCGTTTCGGGCCAATTACCGATGAATTTGGTTGTAATGTGCAAGTTCGCGACCGGGCTCCAGCCGATCCGCGCGGCAGGCTGCAATTGCCTCGAGAGCGCGTCCAGCGTTTTGAGGATTGTATCAGGCAAATCGAGCGCTACGAACAGCCGCATGCGTATTCCTTTTCATTATGGACGCATCAATGCCGGGTTTCGAGTTGCTGCCGGGCCAGTTCGAGATTCGCGGCGAGACTCGTTGGGCTGCGGTTCTCGGCGATCTTGTGGAGGATGGCGCCTTTGACGCCGGTGAGTCCGTCGACGTAGGAGCGCTGCATGGCGACGAAATAAATCGCGGGCTCGCCGGTTGCGGTGCGCACGGGGTAGACGTAGCTGAACTCCATGGCGGCGCGGAAGTAGTGGGTGGCGAACAGCATCTTCGAAATGATGGCGTAGTGCGGATCGGCGGAGGCGCGCGGCACCTTGCTGATGATGACATGCTGCACGCGCAGGACGTGTTTCAGGCCGAACGCGGCGTCCTGCCAATAGAAGAAGTCGTCGGTGTCGGGCGGCTTCGCGTTGGGATATTTTTCGGCGTAACGCAGCAGATCGGGGAAGTTGCTTTGCAAGCGGGTCTCCTGGCCGAGCAGGGAATGGAGTCCTTCAGCGACTGAATAGGGCGCCGGCGTGTCGTAATATACGGCGAGCGTTTTGTCGCCGTCGCGCTGGTAAGCGATGAGGCGCTCGATCATGAGCTTGTGGATGTAGGCTTCGGCGCGGGCATTCGAATCGGGTGCGTTCCAGTCGATGCCGGTGCGCAAGGCTTCCATTGCCTGCGCGGGCATCTTGTAGGAACAATGTCCCGGATGGCAGGCGAAGATTTCGTCCTTACTCAGATCGGAGAAATGGTTCGTGGAGTAGTCGGCTTCGACTGGCGGAGAACTGAACCGGCCGGTTTGACGCACTTCTTTGCCCGCGGCGAAGTGCTCGACGTCGCGAAAGGCGCGTATGAAATCGGCGGAGGAGACGTGCATCAATACCGCTCCCGCCATTCGTAGGTCATCGGGCCGGCCGGTCGGAACCATGCGGGCGACGGCCTTGCCGGACTCGACTTTCGAGAGATCGGCGGGCGAGAATCCGAACTCCGAGGCGAGCACTTCACGCATCTCGGCGGGCATCGGCTGCGCTGTCGAAGGAATGGAGAGGATCGCTAGAACGATCGCGAATCGCATGGGCTTTATAGTAGCTGACTACTTTTCCAATGTTCCGACAAGGGTGGTGGCGAGGCTGGTGCGGCGCTCGATCAGGAGCAGCAGCGTGCGAGCGTCGATCGGCTTCGAGATGTAATCGTCCATCCCGCATTCGAGGCATTCGATGCGATCCTCGGGGCGGGCATGCGCGGTCATGGCGATGATCGGGATGTGGAAGCCGCTCGTGTGCTCGCGTTCACGCTGGCGGATGGCGCGGGTCGCCTCGAGGCCATCCATGCCGGGCATCTGAACGTCCATGAGGATGAGGTCGAAGCGCTCGGCCGGCGGCCCGGCGGCCGCACGTTCTTCAGCGGCGACGGCTTCGAAGCCGCTCTCGGCGATCTGCACGCGGTGGCCTTCCTTTTCAAGAATTCGAGTGGCCACGCGCTGATTGATTGGATTGTCCTCGGCGAGGAGAATGTGCAGCGAGAGTCCGCCGGTGTGCTTCCGTTCGTGACTGGCGGCGACAGCGGGCATCCGCTCTTCCGGACTCTTGCAGCCGAGGGCGGCGGCGATCGTGTGGTGCAGTTCGTCGCGCCGCACCGGTTTGGTGAGATAAGCGAAGACGCCACTCTTGCGCGAGCGCGCCTTGTCGTCGCGACGTTCGACGGACGTC
>DASXZC010000211.1:0-6047 GCA_036502165.1 Bryobacteraceae bacterium | reverse complement strand
GCACATGGGAATCAGCTCCGAGGTCTTCTTGGCCGCCATGATTCCGGCGATCCGCGCGACTTCGAGGGGATTGCCTTTCGGATTTTCCGGTAATTTTGCCAATACGTCCGGACGGATTCTCACGAAAGCGTGAGCTCGCGCGGTTCGCAGCGTGTCGTGTTTCGCCGAGACGTCGACCATTTGGGCGCGTCCGGAGTCGCTGTAATGCGAGAGTTTCGACATCTACTTTAAGAGTACCCGGATCGGATCGCCCTTGGCGTAGAACTCCCGCGATGTGCTCGCGACGAGGTAGGCGTTGGCGCGGGCCATGGCTCCGACATCGCTCGATCCGGCCCATGAGAGCGGAGTCAAGTGGCAGCCATCGAGGTGCGCGGGAAGGAAGCGCGTGAGTCCGGGGCGGTGTTTGAAATCCTGTGTGAGATGCGCGAATAGCAGATGCAGTTCGGGATGCGCGATGCCGCTGAGGATCTCGAGTGCGGCGCGTGCGAACAGCTCGAACGTGATCATCGTCGACGCGGGATTTCCGGGGAGTCCGAAGAAATATTTGCCTCGCGCCTCGCCGAAGACGAGCGGCTGGCCGGGCTGAATCAGCACACGGTCGAAATAGAATTTCGCGTCGAATTCGGCGAGTACCTGCTCGACAAGGTCGTACTTACCGGCCGAGACTCCGCCGGAGAGCAACAGGAGATCTGCTTCGAGTCCGCGAGCGATAAGGGCGCGCGTCGCGTCGAGCTGATCGGGCGCAACCGGAAGAGGATCCGGAAGTCCGCCCGCGCGGCTCACCTGTGCGCAAATCGACCAGGTGTTCGAATTTCGGATCTGGTGCGCCAGCGGAGTTTCGCCGATGCCGACAATCTCATCGCCGGTCGCGAGAATCGCTACGCGCGGCTGCGCATATACGTTGAGGCTCGTCTTTCCATAAGTCGCGGCCAATCCGATCTCGGTGTATCCGATGCGCACGCCGGGCGAAATGATTGCCTGACCGGCCTTGGCTTCGCTGCCTTGGACGTTAAAATTATCGCCAGACTTCAGATCCCGTCCGACGGCAACGGACGTCGCGTCGTGCGTCGTATGTTCGATCATGACGACGGCGTCGGCCCCTGTGGGCATTGGGGCTCCGGTCATGATGGCGACGGCCTGATGAGGTCCGACGGTGCCCGCGAACGGAGTTCCTCCGGCGCGGACTTCGCCGATCAACTGGAACGTTCCGGGAGTGTCCGCGGCGCGCACTGCGAACCCATCGCGGACCGAGCGGGCGGTCGGAGGATAGTCGCGATCTGCAATGAGCGGCTCGGCCAGAACTCGTCCGGCGGCCTGCTCGAGCGGGACTGATTCCACTCGCAATAAGCCGGGCCGCACGGTCGACAACACCATGGCGCGCGCGTCCTCAAAGCTTAGCGTGGGCACGTCAACTATTATGAGCTACGGGTGGTCCGAACCACGTGGTGAGCGCGGCGTCGAGCCCTGTTGACGAGCCGTCTCCTGCCCAGGCGACGTATCCGTCGGGCCGAATCAACACAGCCGTCGGAGCGGTGACCGTGCCGAGTACCGGAAGCTCCCAGGCGCCATCGTATTTCGCGTCGATCACTTGAACCCGATCCGTCTCGAGGCTGCCCGGCTCACTGAAGTTCATTAGGACAGGCCGCGCACGGTGCAGTAGCGTGTATACGCGCAGCGGACCCGCCGCGGTGATGAGATCGAGATCGGGCATGCGGCGCCCGAGCAGAGCGTGCCCCTCGCCGAGGTCGTAGTGAATGTCGAGACCAGACAGCTCCGCAGCCAGACGCTTGCGCGGCTCGTCCATGCGGATCAGTTCGGAAAAGGTATCGCGCAAAGCATTCGTGCGTTCATCCGTGCGAAGCAGTGCGACTTGCGCCATCGTGTTGCGCAACACGCGTGCCGCTACCGGATGACGTTCGGCGTGATACGTGTCGAGCAGGCTTTCCGGGGAAGTTCCCTTGATCACTTGCGCCAGCTTCCATCCGAGATTCACGGCATCCTGCACGCCGGTATTGAGGCCCTGTCCACCCGCCGGATAATGCACGTGCGCCGCGTCGCCAGCAAGTAGAACCCGTCTGTCGCGATACGTCGCCGCCTGACGGGACATGTCGGTGAACCTGGAAATCGACGTCGGACTGTGGACTCCGTAATCAGTCCCATACACAGCGATCAGCGTTTCACTGAGATCATGCAGCGTGGGCTCGGTGGTCTTCCCGAGCTGTTGTTCCGTCACGAGGATCCCCACTGGTTTTCCACTTACTGACGGGCTAAAGGCATGGATACCGAAAGCATCGCGGCGCAATCCCCAAGGCGGTTCCGCGGCGACCTCGACTTCGGCGAGCAGGTGGCTGATAGTTGGATCCGATCCAGGAAAATCAATTGCGGCGGACTTCCGAATCACACTGCGTCCGCCATCGCAGCCGACCAAATAATCCGCACGCAATGGCGGCCCATCGGAAAGTTCCACATCGACGCCGGTGTCATCCTGCACGAATCCGGTCACCTCGCGTCCACGATAGATCGGCACTTTGAGCTCGTCCACCCAGCCGGCGAGCAGGCGTTCGATATGCTTCTGCCACAATGCCAGGCCGTAGTTGTGACGCGTGGGAAAGTCGCTGATGTCCATGCGGAACCATGCGAATCCGACGATCTGGGCTGTCTTTCCCTCCGACAGAAACCGATCGGCAATGCCACGCTGATCGAGGACTTCAATAGTGCGTGAATGCAAACCGCCCGCGCGCGTGCCGATGATTTCCTGATTGGCGCGCCGTTCGACGATCGCCACATCGACGCCCGCCAACGCCAATTCGCCCGCCAGCATCAGTCCTGTTGGACCTCCTCCGGCGACGACGACTGCGTGGCCGGCCATCAGGACGGACGACCCTCGATGCGGAACGCCATGACCGCCAACGGTGGCAGTGTCAAATTCAATATGTACGGTTTACCGAGATGCGGATTCGGCTCCGCCCAAACACCGTCGACGCCGCCAACTCCGCTGCCGCCGTAGCGCGGATCGTCGCTGTTCAGAATCTGGCGGTAGAATCCATCGTGCTCGACCGCGAGTTTGTAGCCGTGGCGCACCACAGGAGTGAAGTTGCACACGAACAGCAGCATCTGCTCGCGGCCGGTCGAAAAGCGCATGAACGAAATCACTGAATTTTCAATGTCGTTAAGGTCGACCCATTGGAAGCCATCCCAGTGGAAGTCGATCTCGTACAGTGCCGGCTCGTTCACATACAGGCGATTGAGGTCGCGGACGAGCGTCTGCAATCCGCGGTGGATGGGGAAATTGAGCAGGTCCCACGAGACGCTCGCCTGATAATTCCATTCGGTCGTCTGGCCGATTTCGCAGCCCATGAACAATAGCTTCTTGCCGGGATGACCGTACATATAACTGAGGAACGCACGCGTGTTGGCGAAGCGCCGCCATTCGTCTCCGGGCATTTTGCTAACGAGTGAAGCTTTGCCGTGCACGACTTCGTCATGCGAAACCGGCAGCAGGAAATTCTCGGTGAACGCGTACAGCAGGCTGAAGGTGACGTTGTTGTGATTGTACTTTCGATAGATCGGATCGGAGCCGAAGTACTTGAACATGTCATGCATCCACCCCATGTTCCACTTCATGGTGAAGCCGAGTCCGCCCAAATACAGTGGCCGCGAGACGTTCGGGAACGAAGTCGACTCTTCGGCGAGCGTCATGATGCCGGGGATCTGATGCGCGAGTTCGTTGAACTTTTTGAGGAACTCGATGGCCTCGAGATTCTCGCGTCCGCCGTATTGGTTAGGGATCCACTCGCCCGCTTTGCGCGAGTAATCGTTGTAGAGCATCGAGGCAACGGCGTCGACGCGCAGGCCATCGATGTGATATTCGCGCAGCCAGAACAGAGCGTTCGAAATCAGGAACGCTTTCACTTCACTGCGGCCGTAGTTGAAGATGAGCGTGCCCCAGTCGCGATGCTCGCCCTGCCGCGGATCGGCGTGCTCATAGAGTGCGGTGCCATCGAAGCGCGCGAGCCCATGAGCGTCCTTCGGGAAGTGTCCTGGGACCCAATCCACAATGACGCCGAGGTTGTTCTGATGGCAGTGGTCGATGAAATATTTGAAGTCGTCAGGCGAACCGAAGCGCGATGTGGGCGCGTAAAAACCCGTCACCTGGTAGCCCCAGGAGCCTGAATACGGGTACTCCATGATCGGCATCAATTCGATGTGCGTGTAGCCCATGTCCTTCGCATAATCGACGAGGGAATGGGCCAGTTCGCGATAGCCGAGCGGCGTGTGATCGGGCTTGCGCAGCCAGCTTTCAAGATGCACTTCGTAAGCGGACAGCGGACCCTTAAGAGGATTGGTCTTTTCACGCTGGGCGAGCCACTGGCTGTCGTTCCAAATGTAGGTCTTGGGATCGTAGACGATACTCGCCGTCTTCGGTGGAACTTCGTGCGCGTATCCGCAAGGGTCGGACTTCAAATGCACCCGCCCTCCCGGGACCTTCACCGCGTATTTGTAGAGTGTGCCGGCTTTCAGATCCGGCAGGAACAGTTCCCAAATGCCCGCGTCGCGCATCCGCATGGGATGACGCTTCGAGTCCCAATCGTTGAACATTCCAACCACGCTGACGACTTCCGCATTGGGAGCCCACACTGCGAACCGCACGCCAGCGACGCCCTCGCTCGTCACCAGGTGTGCGCCGAGCGTGCCGTAGCTTTCAAAATGCGTACCTTCGGCGTGATAGTGGATCTCGTCCGCGGTGAGCTGGATCGGAAAACGGTAGGGATCCTCGATGTCGTGCACCTCTCCCACACGCGGCTTGATGCGCAGGCGATAGTCGCGGCGCAGCGGCAGCGGGAAGTCGGCGGTGAAGAGTCCTGCCTCGGCGGAACGATGCATCGGCGTGACGGAATCGCCGAGCAAAACATCGACGGATTCGGCCTGCGGAAGCAGCGCGCACACCTGCCAGCCGTCCTCATATTCATGAGGACCCAAAATGCTGAACGGGTCCCGATGATATCCGCCGGTGAGTTTTGCGACTTCCTCTGGGATCGGGCGCGGATCGGAGTCGGCTTGGTTCATTGTCGATTATTATGTCAGGCTCAAGAGAGTGAATGCTTGGTTGAAAGAACTGCCGAAGGCCGAATTGCACGTCCACCTAGAGGGGTCGGTCGATGCGGCGACGCTGTGCGAAATTGATTCGACTCTCTCGCGCGAAGAGGCGGAAACGGGATACCGGTATGAGGATTTTCCGGGGTTCCTGAAAGCGTTCGGATTTGTCGCATCACGTTTGAAGCAGCCTGAACATTATGCAATCGCGGCGCGCCGTATGTTCGAGGCGCTCGCGGCGCAAGGTGTTCAGTATGTCGAAGTGACGTTGTCGGCGGGCGTGGTGCTGTGGAAAGGCCAGGATCTCGGCGCCGTTTATGACGCCGTCGCGCGGGAAGGACGTGCCGCGGCGATCGACGTATTGTGGAATTTGGATGCCGTGCGGCAGTGGGGTCCACTGGCGGCGTGGCCTGTTGTTGAGTTCGCGGCGTCGCGGGTGAACGACGGTGTTGTCAGCTTCGGGTTGGGGGGCAACGAGCAGACCGGCCCCGTCGACTGGTTCCGCGAGAATTACGAATATGCGCGGCGGCAGGGGTTGCGGTTGACATGTCATGCCGGCGAGGCGGAAGGTCCGGCGAGCGTCTGGGCCTCGCTTGAAGCAGGCGCCGAGCGGATTGGCCACGGCTTCCGTGCGATCGAGGATCCGGTGTTGGTGCGGCACCTGCGCGATCATTCGATTCCGCTCGAGATCTCAGTGACGAGCAACGTGCTGACACGTACAGTGCCGAATCTGGCGGCGCATCCGGTGCGGCGACTCTATGACGCAGGCGTGCCGATGGTCATCAACACCGATGATCCGGCGCTGTTTCAGGTTACGCTGCTCGATGAGTATGCGACACTCGCGCGGGAGTTCGCATTCAGCCGCGAGGAAATAGAAGGATTGGCGAGGAACAGCTTCGACTATGCATTTCAAACCGTACGAACGCCTCGATGAGCTGAATGCGTTCCTAGCG
>DASXZC010000210.1:0-10656 GCA_036502165.1 Bryobacteraceae bacterium | reverse complement strand
GGCCTCGGCGACCCGGCGACGCAGCGCATGTAGGAAATCGCGTGCGTTTGTGATGCCCACTGGCTCGAACGGCTCGAGTAGCGATTGATACACCGTGTGGACGTGCGGAAGCTTCCCGCGCCGCGACACGCAATAAATGTCACCCTGGTGCCCTTGCGCATCGAGTGCGAGGAACGCATCGACCGCGGTCAATCCGCTGCCGACGAGCAAGACCGCCGCCTTCGAAGGCACGCCCGTCAGGGCGCCGCGTTCCCAAGGCGTATTGTGATATCGCTCGCCAACTGCTTCGAGCGGGCAGGGCGCCGGATTGCCGAGCGCCAGCACGACGCGGTCAGCCGTGATGCGTTCGCCGTTAGCTAGAAACACCCGTGCGGTTGTGCCGTCGTGAAGAAGTCCGACAGCCGTTGACCAGTGATGTCGCAAACGATCCTTCGTTGAGGCCGCGCGGATCGCGGATTCCAAAAGATCCTGGATGTAGCTTCCAAATACTTTTCGCGGCACGAATGAATCTGTGGTCGCCTCCGGATGGCCGTTCTTCCCGAGCCACTCGAGGAAATGATTCGGTTCCGATCCAAACGCGCTCATGCGGCCTGCGCGAACGTTGAGGAGGTGCTGGTCCCATGCGGTCGAGTATGCGAGGCCACGTCCTGAGGCGCGCAGGTCGACGATGTCAAGATGAACGGAGTGAGCTTGTCTGAGTAGATGTGTCGCTACCAACGACCCGGAGCAGCCCGCGCCCACGATGACAACGCGAAGATTTTCGGTTTGACTAAAGCTCATTTGCTGGTTTGTGAGAGTGAGCAATGCTGCATCTCCAGTCGATGCAACATATTGTCATTCTATGACACAGCGGTGCGAACGCCGCACGCGAGTATATATTGGCTGCATGCGGATGATGATCGCGACCGGTCTTGTCATCGCATCCATGCTGCACGCGCAGCAGTCCAGACATCCGCCCCTGGATGAGGGAAAAACCATCGCGGGCCGGGTCGTTGATATGGACGGCGGTCCGATCAAAGACGCTGACATCGCACATACCGGAAGCCGCGCGGCCATTAAGACCGATGCGGAGGGCCGATTTCAAATCACGACGAACGCGCCTGCCATCGTAATCCGGAAGCCAGGGTTCAGGAGCGCGTTCCTTCGCACCAAAGACGGAAGCTCAGACCCCGAACAGCGGTTCGTGCTGAAACCCGTGGAGCGCAGCCTGCCCATCTGCTCCGAAAAAGGAAAATATATATCGCTCGAGGGATGGACAGCGCGGTTGCGATTCTCTCCGATGGAACCGATCAAGGTTGGCACACAAGGCCATGATATCGACTACGGAATGCGTTATTACTACCTGAACACGCCACACGGCAAACGCGGAATCGCTCACGGCAGCGGTGCGATGTGGAGCTTCGGAACGCCGGCCAACAGGGATGTCTGGGGATCCGTGACGTTCGAGGAAGACAGCTTTGATGTCGGCGGGTTCGAGATTCTGGATAGCCGGGGCGAATGGGCCGACGGCACCCGTTGGCGAACGATCGCGAAGCTCGGGGAAACGGTCTCATATTCCAGCATGGACAGAGACACCGCCAGCGTACTCGACAAGTTCATGGATGGCGTCTGCGTCGCTGCTCCTATGCGTTCGGGCCGGTAGCCTTCCTGGTATTCTGAGTGTTGGTTCGCCCCGCGGGCAAAGTCCATCGTCTCCGCAGCGTTTCGCATATCCGCCGATTATCAATGAAACAGATCCTTTATTCAGTCTTTTCGCCGTCCGAATTGGCACGGGGAGCGATGGAGTTCGGCGTTGCCCTGCTGCTGACGGCGATCATTTGTTTCCTGGTGTACCGCAATCCTCGGGCAACTGCGCAATTTGACGACTGGATCAATCGGGCGCGCGGCAAGCGGATCGTTCCGGCGATATTATTCTCGATGCTGCTGCCGCTGGTGGTGCGTGTGGCACTCCTGCCCATCTTGCCGCCGCCGAGACCGGTGGTGCACGACGAGTTCGGACATTTGCTCGTCTCAGAGACGCTCGAGGCGGGCCGCCTCGCGAATCCACCGCATCCCTTGTGGAAACATCTCGAGACGATTTATGTGATCCAGCAGCCGCATTATGCATCCAATTATCCAATTGGGCAGGGAATCATGCTGGCGGCAGGGAAAATCATTTTCGGAAATCCGTGGGCCGGGGTCCTGCTGTCGACAATGTTGATGTGCGGCGCGATCACGTGGATGCTCTATGGATGCCTGCCTCCCGCATGGGCGGCGATCGGAGGAGCGCTGACGGCCGCGGGCCTGGGCCTCAAGCCGGAGTGGCTCAACAGCTATTGGGGCGGCGCATTTTGCGCCTTCGGCGGCGCGCTGCTGTTCGGAGCTTTGTGCCGGTTGTGGAAGTCGCCTTCGATCGGCATGGCCGCCATCGCGGGACTCGGATGGGCGATCGTCTGGCTCACGCGTCCATTTGAATCCGTGTTCCTTTGTTTGTTCTTATGGGCCGTAATCGCGGCGGTATTCTTCCGAAATATAGCGGGTTGGAGGAAATGGCTGGCGCCCGTGGCCGTGATTGTGTGCCTGCAACTATCCGCGGGCGGAGTGTCGCTGCTGCATAACCACGCGGTGACAGGATCCTACACGACGCTGCCGTATCAACTGGGGCAAAAGCTGTACGGAGGTCCGCAGAGCCTGATGTGGCAGAAGCCGATCCCCGAGCCGCCCATGCGCTATGCGGAATTGAAAGCCGTCTACGCGTGGCAAAGGGAAGGGAAGGACTTCACCGCGGCGCATCCGATTCGGCGCTGGGCATCGTTTGTCGGAACCGTCTGGTCGTTCTTCGTCACGCCCTGGTATTCCCTGCCGCTGCTGGTCGCGCTTCTCTTCGTATTCAAAGACCGGCTGGTCTTGCTCGCGTCCGCGCTGGTCCTGTTCGCGCTGGTGGTGGCGATTTTATTTCCATTCTTTTTCCCGCATTATTTCGCGGCTTACACCTGCGTGATCGTATTCCTGATCGCAAGCGGCACGGGTCGGCTCTACCAATGGAAGTTCCGCGGCCGTGCGGTGGGCGCCGTTTTGGCCTTATTCCTCATGTCCGGCGGACTCATGATGGCCATGCGAATCGTGCCCGCTCGAACGTTACTGCGGATGCCGCCCGCGAGGCCGACCAGCTACCGGCCCTTCGCCGAGGATGAACTACTGAAGATCCCCGGACAGCACGTGGTGTTCGTGCGCTACGGCCCCGAGCATTCCTTCCTTGACGAATGGGTCTACAACGGCGCGGATATCGACGGCGCGCGGATTATTTGGATGCGTGCGACCGACCCAGCCGATCAGGCGGAGGTGACGCGCTATTATCCGGGCCGCCATTTCTGGATTGCCGACGTCGACCGCGATACGGCGCGCATGGCTCCGTACCGGCCCGATCTTCCGGAGGAAGTCGACCGGTCGGAAGGCTGGATATGGAAGAGTCCTTGAGCCTCGGTTCGCATGGTACATTGTGGGTTGCGTTCCCACACACCGGACCTTATGTGACTCTTGCGGGGCCAGTAACCCCTAGGTGGCCCGTTCCGCCCTTACCGTAAGTCTCCGGCTCTCACGTTTCGCTCGCATCGCTCGCACGCAAATTAACTTATGTGGATCGTTAGGCTCGCGCTCAAGCGCCCGTATACCTTCGTTGTGATGGCGCTGCTGATTTGCGTCCTTGGCGGATTGGCGATCGTGCGCATGCCGGCGGATATCTTTCCGGAAATCAACGTTCCGGTCGCCTCGGTCATCTGGTCGCTGGCCGGCATTTCCGCCGAAGAAATGGCCGACATGGTGACGATCCGCGCGCAACGCGGGTACACGTCGTCGGTCAACGACATCGAACACATGGAGGGCCAGTCGCTGCAAGGACTAGGGATCATCAAGATCTTCTTCCATCCGAACGCGAAGGTCGAGGCGGCGGTCGCGCAATTGACAGCGGCATCGAATTCGATGGTGCACTATCTGCCCATCGGAATCGCGCCACCATCGATTCTGCGCTACAACGCGTCCGCAGTGCCGATTTTGCAGCTCGTCGTATCGAGCGACTCGCTGAGCGAGCAGATCCTGTACGATTATTCCTTCAACTTCGTCCGCACCCAGATGGCGACTGTGCAAGGCGTCACGCTGCCGATGCCCTATGGCGGCAAGCCGCGGCAGATCATGGTCGACTTGAAGCCCGATGCATTGATGGCGAAGGGAATGAATCCGCAGGATGTCGTCAATGCGGTGAACAATCAGAGCCTGCTGCAGCCATCCGGAACGGCGAAGATCGGCGGACGCGAGTACCCGATCAAGTTGAACAATTCACCGGAAGCGATCCAGAACTTCAATCACATTCCGGTGAAGGTGCACGACAACGGCGCCGTGACCTTCATGAATGAAGTCGCCGACGTCCATGACGGATATCAGGTGCAAACCAACATCGTGCGGCACGACGGGCAGCGCAGCCTGTTGTTAACGGTGCTGAAAAACGGCAGCGCGTCGACCATCGATGTCGTCGCGAGCGTGAAAAAGATCCTGCCGCGCATTGCGTCGACCATGCCGCCCGAGGTCAAGATGTCGGTGATGTTTGACCAGTCCATCTTCGTCCGTGCGGCGATCATCAGCGTCTTGAAGGAAGCGGCGATTGCGGCGATGTTGACCGGCCTGATGATCCTGCTGTTCCTCGGAAGTTGGCGGAGCACGCTGATCGTCTGCGTCTCGATCCCCTGTTCGATTTTGACGAGCCTGGGCGTGATGTATCTGATGGGCGAGACCATCAACGTCATGACACTCGGAGGGCTCGCGCTGGCAGTGGGAATTCTGGTCGACGACGCGACGGTCGAAATTGAGAACATCCACCGCAATATCGGACTCGGGAAGCCGATCATCCGTGCGATTCTCGACGGCGCGCAGCAGATCGCGGTGCCCACGTTCGTTTCGACTTTGTGCATCTGCATCGTCTTCATGCCGGTGCTGTTCCTGAGCGGCGCTTCGAAGTTTCTCTTTACGCCGCTGGCGTTGGCGGTCGCGCTCGCGATGGCCGCATCGTACCTGCTGTCCCGCACGCTCGTGCCGACGATGGTTCGTTACCTGATTCCAGCGGAAATCCATCTGTACAAGCACGGCTCGGAAGAAGAGGAGCCGGTGCCGCAGAACGCCGGCATCATCTGGCGCGTGCATCATCTGTTCAATCACTGGTTCGAACTGCGGCGCAAGGGTTATCTTCGTTTGCTCGAGGCGGCGCTCGATCACCGTAAGACGATCCTCGGATTTTTCGTGATGCTGACGCTCGTGTGCGCGGCGCTGATCCCGTGGATCGGCGAGGATTTCTTCCCGACGGTCGACGCCGGGCAGATCCGTTTGCACGTGCGGACTCCAGCCGGCACGCGCATCGAGCAGACTGAGGCGATCTTCGCCAACGTCGAGGACTCGATCAAGAAGCTCATTCCGAAAGAAGAAATTTCGGACATCATCGACAATATCGGATTGCCCTATACGGGCAACAACATGGCGTATAGCGACAGCGTCACCGTCGGTTCGTTCGACGGTGAAATCCTGGTTTCGTTGAAGCCGGATCATCAGGCGACTCCTGAGTACGTCAAGCTCCTGCGGCGCGAATTGAACCGCGAGTATCACTCGCGCGGCTTGACGTTCTTCTTTCAACCCGCGGACATCGTCAGCCAGATTTTGAACTTCGGCATCCCGGCGCCGATTGACATACAGATCGCGGGGCCGATCCGGAACTATCATGCGAATCAGTTGCTGGCCAAGGAAATCGAGCGCGAAGTCGCCGGAGTTCCCGGCGCAGCCGACGTCCACGTCCATCAGATCGACGACCTGCCGGACCTACGCATCGACGTCGACCGCACGCGGGCGCAGCAGCACGGCATCACGCAAGCCGACGTATCGCACAACATGGTGGTGACGCTCGCGTCATCGAGTTTCGTCTCGACGAATTGGTGGCTGAATCCGGCGAGCGGCATCGACTACCTGGTCGCCGTGCAGACGCCGACGCATGTGCTCGACTCGACGGATTCCGTAATGAATACGCCGGTGCAGACTTCGAATGGAACTCCGATGCGGCTCGACAATTTCGCTGACTTGCATCGCGGGCGATCGGAAGCCGTAGTCAATCACGTCAATGCGCAGCCGGTGGTCGATATACAGGCGAACACGCAGGAACGGGACCTCGGCGCGGTGGCGGGCGACATCGACAAGATCCTCGCGAAGTTTGAACCGAAGCTGCAGCGCGGCAGCTATATCAATGTCCGCGGCCAGGTGAAGACGATGAACGATTCGTTCCGCGGCATGGGCTTCGGAATCCTGTTCGCGATCCTGCTCGTGTACTTCATCATGGTCGTGAATTTCCAGTCGTGGCTCGATCCGTTCATCATCCTGATGGCGCTTCCCGGGGCGTTGAGCGGGATCCTGCTGATGTTGTTCGTGACGCAGACGACGATCAACGTGCCTTCGCTGATGGGCGCGATCATGAGCATCGGCGTCGCGACAGCGAACTCGATTCTGCTGGTGAACTTCGCGAATGAAGTGCGCAGGAACGGCTTGAACGCAAGGCAAGCCGCGCTCGAGGCGGGCGCGACGCGGCTGCGGCCGGTGATCATGACGGCGTGCGCGATGCTGGCCGGGATGATCCCGATGACTCTCGGAATGGGTGAGGGCGGCGAGCAGAACGCTCCACTCGGTCGCGCCGTGATCGGCGGACTGGCGGTTGCGACGTTCGCGACGCTGTTCTTCGTTCCGGTCGTATATAGTTACCTGCGGAAGAACGCGCCGGTTGAAATCGAACTCGACTCCGCCGACGAGCTTGGCGAGGGCGCGGTGAAGGAATCATGAAAAGTTCGCGTCGCACGCTGTATTCGATTTTGACCATTTCGGCTGTCGCGCTGCTCGCGATCGTTGGCTTTGGATTATGGCCGCGCATCATGAAGCAGCGCACCATGCTCGCGGACGTCAAAGAGGAATCGGAAAAGCTGCCGGCCGTGCGCGTGACGAAAGTCGCGTACATGACCGGTGCGACGGAAATCGATTTACCCGCGGATTTGCAGGCGGAAATCGAAACTCCGGTCAATGCGCGCGTCGAAGGCTACATCGTCAAGCGTACGGTCGACATCGGATGGCGCGTGAAGAAGGGGCAACTGCTGGCGGAGCTCGAGACGCCGGAACTCGATCAACAGATCCTGCAGGCGAAGGCCTCGATTTCCCAAGGCCTCGCCGCGGTCAAGCAGCAGGAAGCGCAGTTGCTGCAGACGAAGGCGAATCTGAAACTCGCGGAAGTGACCGCCGGACGCTGGAAAAAACTGACCGAGGAAGGCGTTACGTCGGTGCAGGATACCGACGAGAAGGTCGCGGCATTCGAAGTCCGGAAGGCGGAGTTGGCCGCGGATGAGGCCAACATTTCAGCCGCCAATCAGAACGTCGCCGCCGCGCAGGCCAATCTGCACCGGCTCGACGAGATGAAGTCGTTCTCGAAGCTGACCGCGCCGTTCGATGGGGTCATTACGTATCGCAATCCGGATATCGGAACGCTTGTCTCGGCGGGCGCTAATCAGAAGGAAGTCTTTCGCGTCGCCGACATCAGCAAGATCCGGATCTTCGTGAACGTGCCGCAAGCGTACGTGTCGGCGGTGCGTCCAGGCACCCCCGCGGTCGTGCACATTGAGGATCTGAACAAGGATTACCGCATCCCCGTCGGCGGCATCACCTACTCGCTCGATCTCACGTCGCGAACCATGCTGGCGGTGCTGCGCGTCCCCAACGCGGATGGTCCGCTCATGCCGGGAATGTTCTGCCGCGTGAGGATCATGGTTCCCAATCCGCCAACGGTTCTCGCGATTCCGGCCGACGCCGTGGTGTCGCGAAACGAGGGGCAGATGGTTGCGCTCGTGGGCTCCGACCATCGCGTCCACTATCGCAAGGTCGTCGTCGCGCGAGACACGGGCTCGAAGGTCGAAGTGACGTCGGGCGTAAGCGTCGGCGATCGGCTGGTGTTGAATCCGACGGATGAGATCCGCGAAGGAACCGTCGTTGATATCGGCGATGAAGACAAGCCGCCCGCTGCTGCGGCTGCTCCGCGAAAGAAGGGATGATCGCTGGATATGCTGGCTGAATTGTTCATCACGCATTCGACCGACAAGTTAGGACAGATGACTGGTCACATCGAGGATTGCCTCGACCGCTTGACCGTCGACCAGATCTGGCACCGGGGCAGCGGCCCCGAGAATTCAGTGGGAAATCTGGTGCTGCACTTGTGCGGCAATCTCGGGCAGTTCGTTGGACATTACATCGCGGGGCGCCCCGATCTCCGCAATCGTCCAGCCGAGTTTGCCGCCGATTCGCACGCTGCAAAAACAGTTCTGAAGGAACAGTTGCGGGCAGCCGTCGACCTGGCGAAGGCCGATATCGCGGCGCTCACTGCTGAGAGGCTCGCCGAACCCGTCACGACCAAAGACACGCAGACGCATATCCTCAACGTCGTGTATCAGGTCGTTGGACACTTCCAACAACATACAGGACAGATTATGTTTGCGACCAAGCAGATGACGCAGGGCGATCTAGGATTTTATGTCGCCCCTGCCGCGCGAGTCCCGTAGAGCCCGCTACGTCACAGTAGGCTGTTCGAGTTTTTGCACCTTGACCTGCTCGACGCGCCGGTCACTGCTGGCGAGGACTTCGATGCGGATTCCGTCCCGCTCCGCTGTCTCCCCGCGCTCAGGAACGTGGCCGAGCCACTCTGTGACCAGGCCGCCGACGGTGGTTGATTCGAGCTCCTCATCGGGCTTGAACTCGACCAGTTCTTCCAAACGATCGACATCGAAGTTGCCCGCGAGAATGTAGCTGCCGTCGGATTGCTTGTCGAAGTCTCGCTCGGGATCGTGCTCATCCTGGATCTCTCCGACGATCTGCTCGACCAGATCCTCCATCGTCACAAGCCCGGCGGTGTTGCCGTATTCGTCGACGACTACCGCGATATGCGAGCCTTCTTTCTGGATCTCGCGCATCAAATCGTGCGCGAGTTTGGTTTCGGGAACAGGCCGCAGCGGGCGCATCAATTCCTTCACCGTGCGGCGCTCGCGCTCTTCCTGATCGTCGATCTCGAACATATCGCGCGCGTGTACGAAGCCGCTGACTTCGTCGATATTTTTCTCGAACACGAGGATGCGCGAATACTGTTCTTTGACGACGAGCTGGCGCAGTTCCTCGAGGGATTTGTCCTGCTGGATAGCGACAATATTCGGCCGCGGCGTCATGACTTCGCGCACGGTCTTGTCGCCAAAGGATGCGGCGGATTGCAGCAGCTTCCGGTCGTCCTCCTCAATGATGCCTTCCTCCGCGCTCGCGTCGATCAACGCTTCGATCTGTTCGGATGAAGTCGGAGGTTCCTCCTTCACAGGGTTCGCAGTGGAAAGCTCAGACAAGGACAGGACGAACGCAAGCAATCCCGAGAGCGGCCGCATCAGCAGGATCAGGAATCGCAGGCCCGGGACGAACGGCAGCAGCCAGCGGCACTCGGTCTTCCGGAACAGAATGTTCGGAATCATGTGGCACGTCAGAATCAACATCGCGACAGCCACAGCCGCGGCCTCGGCAGCCGATTCCCAATATCCGGCGCCTGTCATATTGAACAGCAGAAGAACGACGAGCGCGAACAAAACCAGTACGATATGTTTGATCAGAGAGAACGCCAGGAAGCCGTACTCGGGCGCTTGGCCGAGCTTGTCCTCGAGCGTATCCTTGAAGAAATCGACCGCGGGAACGGCGCGCATGCGCAGCCGCATCGACTCCTGATACATCGCTTGCACAAGCGTCGACAACACCATCAAAGCGGACATCACCGCCGCGCTCACGATCAGCAGGATTACCAGAGTCATCGCCGCGCCCGTTCGATCAAACCATCCGGCAAGCCGAAGGTCTTGCGCCAGCGCGACTCGGCGCGCGCCATCTTTCCATCATCGGTCTCATGGTCGAGGCCGGTTAAATGCAGAAGGCCGTGCAGCATCAGGATGCGCAGTTCGTCGCCGAGCGCGTGGCCGCAATCGCGCGCCTGTAAGAGAGCACGGTCAGCCGAGATGGCAAGTTCGCCAAGTATCCTTTGAGCTTTCGGCAGCGCCGCGTTCGACGCCGGAAACGAGAGGACATCGGTCGCGTAGTCCTTATGCCGATACTGGCGATTGAGGCGGCGCAACTCGGCATCGCCCGAGATCAAGCAGTCGAAGGACTGTCCGCGGGCCACTCGAGATTCGAGCGTTTGCGCAAATTCGCGCAATGCTCGCCTGGTGACACGGCGGCCAAGGGCCGCACGTGATGCAACATCGAAAATCACACTGGAGCGCATGGATCAGGAGGCGAGCGGCGGTTCCGGCTCGCTCGATCGCGGAATGGAAGGCGGTTCGGATTCGTTCAGTTTCAAGGGCATTTGGCGTCCGATGCCCGTGAATTCCTGGTAGCGCTCATAGGCCTTGACGATGCGCTGCACAAGCGCGTGGCGGACGACGTCCTTATCGTCGAACTGCACAAATGAGATCCCCTCGACACCGCGCAGAACGTCGATGGCTTCAACCAATCCGGAACGGCGGCCGGTGGGCAGATCGGTTTGCGTCGAGTCGCCGGTTACGACCATCTTCGAATTGAAGCCCTGCCGCGTCAGGATCA
>DASXZC010000209.1:0-24325 GCA_036502165.1 Bryobacteraceae bacterium | reverse complement strand
AAACACATCGAATCCAAAGAAGCGGCCATAATCCGCGTAGTACTCTACCCCGGCGCTCACCTTCTTCGTGATGTCGTAGCCAACCTTGGCGGCGGGTGAGAAGCCCACGCCGCCACGTACTCCAGGTCCGTGCCAAACTCTCTCCAAGGCAGGGTTGACGGCAAAATACCACCGGTTTACGGCTTTATCAATGATAGGACGAATCTCCCACGACCAGGTGTCCGGAGAGTATGGTGGACGCTGATATCCGATTTCCGTTGAGACGCTGAAGCCTACCGGCCAATGCCAACTCGGGGGGACACGAACACGCGGGCGGATATGGCTTCCTACCCACTGAACGCGGTGGCCGTCCTGTTCACTAGTGAAGATATAGAAGCCGACTTCAGACCATTCATTGAGGCCAGTAGTCACCTCCAGTGTCTGGTGCTCCTGATGATAGGTAGGGTATACGCCGTTGACAAGGAGCCGCTGGCCCAGAGCGGTGAAGTTAGAATGCATTTCCACCATCATGCTTTTGGGCGCGACCGTTTCCGAGCCGTACACCTGGATCTCATAATTTCCTTGTCCATGAAGGATAGCTGCGTAGAACACAGCAAGCGCGAGCGTTTTATACATATGTAAAGAGCATCATAAATCCCATATCCATGTGGTTTTGCTGGTGGCAGTGGAACAACGAAAGTCCCGGATGATTTGCCACCAATTCCACTTCCATTTCCGACTTCGGTTCAACTAACACCGTATCTTTTAAAATGCCGCTGACCTCGAAAAGGTGGCGATGAAGATGAACCGGATGCGGCTCGCTGCTTTGATTGATGTACCGCAGCCGGTAACGTTCTCCCTGTTGAAGTCGTACGGGAACCGTCTTTGGGAACGATTTGCCATTGATCGTCCAATGATCCGGCGCCCCGTGGCCTGCGAATCTCGAATTGAAACTGAGTGTGAGCGGTGTTCCTGAAGGTGGCTGACGAGGACCAGCGAAACGAGCGTAACTCCAGTCGAGACTTTCCGGCTGGAGCCATTGCGCATTTCCCTTTCGACCGGCGTATTCAAGCACCATACCCATTCCCCGGTCTCGTATGTGCGTCCGCACTTCACCGAGCACCCATACCCCGGGATTGGCCATTTCGATCAGGGCGCTTACTCGCTCTGCCGGAGCGAGGCGCAACATAGAAACCGGCGCTGGACGGGGAACTGGATTCCCATCGAGAGCGACAACATGAAACTGATGGCCCGCGCATACGATCCAATGCGCCTCCGTGGCGCTCGCATTCAAGATGTGAAGCAGCGCGCGCTCGCCTTGTTTGACCCGCAACGGCTCCCCGAATCCGAACATCTTTCCGTTTATTGCGGAGACCGAATACTCCGGGTTCATCGACCCGTCATCACTTGCGACCATCATGCCCTTCCAATCGCCTAGCGAGAGGAAAAACTCCGAGTCGTAACCAGGCCGCCCGTCTTTCGGCTCGACATAGAGAAAGCCATGCTGTCCGCCATAAAGCGCGCGGGTGAGATCACGTCCGGCCATGGTGTGCGTATGGAACCACCGGAATCCGGACGGAGAGGGAGTGAAGGTGTAGCGGGCTATCTTTCCCGGCGCGATTTCCGGCGTGCCTTCTTCCATCGACCCATCGACCTCCGGCGGCAGGAAGAGCCCATGCCAGTGAACGATCTCAGGGAGGCTGCTTTGGTTCTCGACCTCAATCGTTACCGGCCGGCCTTCTGTGAATCGGAACAGCGGGCCGGGAACCTGCTGGTTGTAGGCGGTCGTTCGGATGCGCACGCGAGGCGACAGATCGAGAGTGTAGGGTGCGATGACAATTCGATGGTCAGGGGCGGGGCTCGCGCGCAGGGCTACGGCTCCTAACATGGGAATCAGTTCGCGCCGGCTGAGCACCCTCATATTGTCGTACAGTTGCACGGGTGTGCCGCGGCGCTACCATCCACGATATCGAACGGCCCAAAGGCCGTCCTCATTGAACGTAGAGGGCGATTTCGATTTCGTCAAAGCCTAGGGCCGACGATAGCTTTGCATACCCAAAATACGGCCTTACGATGACTTCCTGCGGCCGGGCTTGTCAAAGCGCCGGAGCGGGAGGTCTTCCGCACAGGCGCTTCCTTGTACCGAGCTGACGATACCCTGGATGGTCAACACCTTTTTGGGCGAGTGTGGACATGTCCGAGTTCAAAATCGGCCGCGGCGCCAGGCAGCGCCGCCTCCAATCTGACAACTTGCCGGCGCGCCCCTTGCGCCAACGGCGGCTGCCGGTCTCGCCAGAAGCATCACGAACCCGGACCTTCACGCGAGGGTCACTTCTTGGGTGCGCCCTGAGGTCCCGCCTTGTAGATCGCGTGGCAAGAACGGCAGGCTTGGTCAACTTCCTCGAGTTGCTTTGTAAACCCTCCAGTGTCATTGGCTGCAGCCAGAGCAGCCAGCCGGGTTGTTACCGCCGCATAATTGGCTGCCGCCTGATCGAAACCGGCGCGGTCTTTCCAGATTGCATCGAGCGCCTGTGTTTCAGCAGATGTGTCACCCTTGCCTGTGCCGGCCGGAAACATTTGCGGAAGGGCCTTCGCCCATTTGGAGAGAACGACGGCCGCGTAGGCCTGGCTCTTTGCCTCACGACCCGCCTTCATGGCGTCGCCCATCGCGCGGAGCGTGATCGAGGACATATCCAGGCTGGCTTGGCGTGCAGCGATGACAGCAGGACCCGGCACGCCCGAGCCCTGCTGCGGCAACGCAACCGCCGCGAATCCAATCCATGCGCCGCATAAGACAACAGATCGTTTCAACACTCGTGCACCTCTCATCATGTGGATTGACAGTACTGCCAGGCAATGATACTATGCTATGCAAGGCTTGTAAAGCAAGGTATCAAAGAAATGCAATCGATCGAGTGGCAGCGGATGGGGGCCCGGTGGATATCGACACGCAGTTTTTAAAGGGAAGCATCGGTTTATTACTGCTCAATTTGCTCTCTCGCGGCGAAATGTACGGCTATGAAATCCTTCAGGAAGCCGCGCGGCGTAGCGCGAACGCGTTCGAGTTCAAGGAAGGCACTCTGTACCCTGCGCTGCATCAACTCGAAAAAAAGGGGCAGATCAAGTCTCGATGGCGCACGGCCGAGAGTGGCCGGGAGCGCAAATATTACTCACTGACCGCAAAAGGCATCAAAGCCGCGGCGGAATACGAAAAGAAATGGCACCATCTATCAGGGGCGATCGCCGCGATACTGGGGAGCGAGTAAATGAGCGTGGCAGAGGAACTGGTCGACCGCATCCTGAACGCCTCGCGGGTTCCACCCGGAAGGCGTCAGGAAATTCAACGCGAGCTTCGCTCCCATATTGAGGACTCCATCATCGCGGCGCGCGAGGACGGCTGCGATCAGACTGAGATCGAGAAACTAGTACTCGCCAACTTCGGCGACGCCGGACAGATTGGCAATGGTTTTGCGTGGGTTTACCGGCACGAACGACGGAGCCTTCGAGCGCTCGTATTTACGCTTTCGACCACGGTCCTCGCGAGCGCGCTTTTGGCAGCGATTCTGACAGTACAGTCCTGCCTGGCGCTCTGCTTCGGAACTTCCATTTTGAGCCTGCTGGGAAGCAGACACACTATGATCGAAGCGCTCGATATCCTCGCATCGGTGGCAGCTTATCAGGGCCTGATCCGCTTCGAAAGGCTTTTCAAGAGTCATCGATTTCAGAAAGCTGCGTTGGTTATGATGCTAATCGACGCGGTCCTGATCGCGTCGTGTGCCGCGGCAGGTTTGCACACCAAGGTTCTGATCTTTGGACTCGTTAACGGTCTTTTTTGTCGTGCGCTTCAATCATTTGTGACGTCGAACGCCGCGCGCGCCGGCATTGTTGTGATCAGTTTTCCAATGGCTGGAATCGTTTTGGCCCTCCTGCGATCGCCCGATTCCCACTTGGCCCTCGCAGCAACTTTCACGAGCTGGTTAGCGATGGGGATTGGCTACCAACTTATGACTCATCACGCCTACCGTGTTGATGCCGCCCTTCTGAACGGCCTCCAGCGGAGCCGCTGAAAGGAGATCCCATGAGAAGATTCACTTTACTGGCCGGTATCTGTCTGTTTTTAGCCTTGACCAGCCGCGCTGTCGCGCATTTCAGACTGCTCGAGCCGGCATCCTGGCTTCAGGAATCAGCGGAACTCGGCGATCCTCAGTGGTCGGCTCCGTGCGGCGGAACGGTGACTGACCCCGGAAAACCCACTGGCGCAATCACGAAAATTCAGGGCGGCGACAAGCTCCACATTCGAATCCGCGAAATGGCTTTCCATCCAGGCTTCTACCGCGTGGCTCTTGCCGTAAATTCCCGAGCCGAGCTCCCGCCGGATCCCGAAGCGATGAGCGAGCCGGGATCGAACGGACGTCCCAGATCCGTTTCGGGGGTTATTCACTATCCGCCCGTGCCGCCCGTTCTTGCTGACGGCTTGTTCATGCATGTTGCGCCTTTCGAGAACGAACTGGAATCCGACATCGAGCTTCCGAATATTAACTGCACTAAATGCACTTTGCAGGTAATCGAGTTTATGGCTGCCCATGGATTCAATAAAGATGGGGGTTATACCTACCATCATTGTGCCGATCTTCAGATCCACGCGAACCCAAGCAAGCCGATCGATGCAAGGTTTCCGGCTGAACGCAAACAGCGGTAAGATTCGTTGCACACTGGTGATTGGCAGCCCAAGGCCTTGAGGTAGTTCAACCGAAGCGCCCCACCGTATCTTGCAACGCCGCGGCGCGGTACAGCTCAAGCTAACGGTTTCCTGCCAACGAATTCGACTACGCCGCGATCCCGAATTGGCCGTTCCTCATGAGCGACAACATCCAAGCCAGTGAGGAGCGACATCAGCTCATTCCTGGTTAGCACGTCCTCGCCTTTTGCCTTGGGAGCGATTTCCGAACTCCAACTGAGGGCCATCTTGCAGATGACCAGTCCTCCTGGACGCAAAGCGGAAATGATTTCGCGGAATAGCCTGCGATCAAAGTGATAAAACAGTACGATTAAATCAAATCGGGCAAGTCCGAATTCGTATTGCGCCGCGTCCACGGCAAAGACATCGAGGGTTAAATTGAGCTCACGAGCGGCGCGGCGGACCTTTCCCATCGCGACGGGAGAAACATCTACAGCGGTGACCTGCCAATTCTTGCCTGCTAACCATAGGGCATGCCTGCCCAGTCCGGCCGCTACGTCGAGCGCCGTGCCTGCGTTGGGGAATGAGGGGAAGACGAACGTTTCATAGGCCGCAAGGAAGAATGGGTCTGGCTTCGTGAGCGAAGGTAGTCCCTCCTCGTACTTCAGGTCCCAGAACAAGCTGTTGTCCATGCAATTAGAAGATGTATCGCCTACGCAGCAGTTCCACTCAGTGCGGTAGCTTTCGCTCCACGCGCAGGGTTCTTCTCGAAGACGCTACCTGAAACAGCCGGCAACAGCCGCGCGGAATTCAAAATGAATATCAACTCGGAGACCACATGGATGAGCGCCGCGAGAAGCGGATTGAGAAGGCCGAAGGCGGCGAGTCCCACCCCGATGCCATCCACGGCGAGGGTCCCCGCGAAATTTGTCATGATGATGCTCCGGCACCAGCGAGCAATCTTCACGGTCTCAACGAACTTGGGGAGATCATTACCGATGAGAACAATGTCCGCGCTCTCGCGCGCCGCATCGGTGCGCCGTGTTCGCAAGCTGCCCTCCTATCGTCCGCTCACTCTTGGAATCTGCCCGCTGACATCGAATTCGCCGCTCCAGACGCTTAAAGGACTATACTCAATGTCCCGCCCTTGTTACAATCCCGCTGGGGCTGCCGCTGGTTCGGTTGGCGTGCGCGGAAGGCACGGATCGGGCTGTCGTGTGCGCACATCATGCATCCTCTCGATATCCAATGGATTTATACGCTCGGAAGTGTAGTGCTGGTTTCCTGTGCGTCATTCCTGGGCATGATTGCCCTGTCCTTGAGTCCCAAACGCCTTTCGAAGGTGATACCGCCGTTGCTCAGTCTTGCGGCGGGCGCGCTTCTGGGAACGGCTCTCGGGCACCTGCTGCCTGAGTCGATCGAACAGGTCGGGAGCGGACGCAAGTTGTCCATCCTTCTGCTTGTGGGATTCGTGATCTTTTTTGCGATTGAGAAAGCGCTGGTCGTATGGAATAGCCGCTCATCCGGGAACGGCGATTTTCATCATCACCATCATCAGCCCGGGCTTCATTCACCGGAAGAAGAAATACGCCGCGACCATGGTCCGGTGATCACGAATCTGCTGTTGGGCGCCGCCATCCACAGTTCAATCGACGGAATGGCTATGGCATCGGCCTATTGTGTGAACACTCACTTAGGCATCATCACCACGATCGCCGTACTCATTCACGAGGCGCCACACCACATTGGCGATGTGAGCGTGCTCATTCACAAGGGTATACCGGTGATGCGAGCCGTGCTGCTGAGTTTGCTGGCCAGCGCCGCGTCCGTGATCGGAGCTTTGGCGGTCCTGTTTGTGGGAACCCAAACGGTGGGCTTGACCACGATTCTGCTTCCGGTTACGACGGCGAACTTCCTTTATATTGCTGCCTGTAGTCTGATGCCGGAATTACAACATGAGCGGGGGCTGCGGCAGTCGTTGGCGCAATTGATCTTCTTTGTCGCGGGTTGTTCGTTGGTGTTTCTCTCAAAAGGGGAATGAGTGATAGCGGCTGGGTCCGATGGCCAACTTGTGCTTGGGCGGAGTTTTCGGGCGCGTCGGGCGGGTGGATTAGTCAACCTTGCCGTTGGCCTTCGCGGGCGTCTCCGTTGCCTGCGCCGCAACGACCTGACCAGTGCCAGGCGAATCGAGCCGAATCGGTGCTATGACCTTGCAGCACCGGCAACGATGCCGGAGCACGAATCTGAGTCGCGGGGTCTCTTTTTATAGACCCGACAAAACGAAGGCGAAGGGGGTGGGGTGTTACGCCCAGAGGTCCCGGACGACCTTTCCTTTTACCAACTCGCGAGGCTGGTTGAGATGGTTTCGAATTTCCATGTCGGGGTCGATGCCGAGTGCGTAGTAGACGGTCGCCAGCAGGTCGTTCGGATGCACTGGCTTGTCCTTCGGTGACGATGCCGTCTGATCGGACTCGCCGTATTGGGCGCCCGCAGCGATGCCGCAGCCTGCGACAACGCCGCTATAGCAATACGGCCAGTGATCGCGCCCGTCTGGAGCGTTCGAATTTCCGGATGTGCTGACTCCGATGCGCGGGGAACGGCCGAACTCGCCAATCGCGACGACGAGTGTCTCTTTGAGCAGACCTCGCTGCGCCAAATCATCAAGCAACGCCGAGAGCCCGCGATCGAGCTTCGGGCAATGCAGATTCTTCAACGGACCGAAGTTCGCCGCGTGCGTGTCCCAGGAGTCAACTTCAGGATTGCCATTTGCGACCGCCGGCCAATTCATCTGGACAAATTTCGTACCGGCTTCGATCAGACGCCGCGAAAGGAGCAGGCCTTGGCCGAACGTCGTCATGCCGTACCGCTCGCGCACCGCTTCCTTTTCCTTCGTCAGATCGAAGGCGTCGCGCGCTTTGCCGGATAGGACAAGGTCGAATGCTTTGCCGTAATACTCATCAATAGCTTGAGCATTCAAAGCCTTTTCGAGCTCGGGCATTGAGCCGTTGATCCCCTTGAGCAGTTCAAAGCGATCCTTCAAACGTTCCTTCGGAATGTCCTTGCGAAGCGAGAGGTCATCGATCTGCAGCGGCTTCGCCGGGTCCTGATACATCCGGTACGGATCGTACGCTTTGCCGAGGAATCCGGCAGCGCCGCCTTTGCCGATCACTCCTGATTCCTGCAGCGGCCTTGGCATTTCGACGAACGGCAGAACGGCTTCCTTCGGCGGCTTGAGCTTCGAGACGTGACTGCCCGCCGTGGGGAAATCCGCACTATTCGGCGGCTCGAGTTGACCGGATGGGGAAACGCGATCCGGCGGATAGCCGGTCAGCATCTGATAGATCGCCGCCGTGTGGTTGAACAAGCCGTTCGGCGTGTAGCTCATCGAGCGAATCAGCGTCGCGTGCTGGAGTGCGTCCGCCATCATCGGCATGGTTTCGCTGATGTGCGTGCCCGGAATTTTGGTCTTGATCGGCTTGAACTCACCGCGAATGTTTGCCGCGGCATCAGGCTTCGGGTCCCAGATGTCGATGTGACTCGGACCGCCCTGCAGGAACACCATGATCACCGACTTGGCACTGCCGAAGCCGCGCGAGCCTTCGAGCGTTCCGGCGGCTTTCGCCTGATCCTGCCAGCAGAGGAACTCGGCGAGGCTCAGCCCGAGCAGGCCGATCGAACCGGACCGCAACAGTTCGCGCCGCGTGGGTCCTTCGCATGTGTGGCTTTTTTGTCCAGGAATGACGAGCATGGGTTTGTCCTCAGAAGGTGTACAGGAATCCTTTGCTGTTAACGAGAGCCCAGAGCAAATCCTGAGCGCGCGACGCGCGGCCTGAAGTTCCTGAGCTGATATATTTCATCGAGGTTTCGAGCTCAGTTGCCGTCGGCGGACGGCTGTACGATGCGAGGTAGAGTTCCTCGATCAACTCGCGATCATTCTTCCCACTTAAGATCGCTTTCGCAATACGACCACCGCCGTCGGAGACAGCATCGGAGATTGTCTTGCCGTTGACCAGATTCAAGGCTTGCGGCAAGCTCAGATCGGTACGCCGATCGCATTCGCAAGGCGATTCACGCGAAGGCCGCCCAAACAGATCGAGGAAGCCATCCTTGCCGACATGGGGATCAGGTAGCTGCTCGGCGCGCGTGTCGGGCGGCACTTCGGTAAACACCGGCCGAACTCCAGTGGCGAGCGTCAGGCCGTCCATCAGCTCTTCCGCGCTGAGCCGGCGCGGCACAGCGTGCGAGAAATTCTCAATGTCTTTCGCGTTCCACTCGTTCACGCTCATGCTCGACTGATAGGTCCGCGAATTCGTGATCGTGCGGAGCAGATAGCGTAAGTCGAAACTATGGTCGATGAAATCCTTGGTCATGGCCTCGAGTAGCGCCGGATTGGCCGGGGGATTCGAGGCGCGAATATCATCAACGGGATCGATGATGCCGCGGCCGAAGAAATAGCTCCAGTAGCGGTTGACAGTCGATTTTGCGAAGAAAGGATTGTCCTTCGCCGTCACCCACTCGGCGAGCGCGAGGCGGCGGCTCGAATCCGTCGGTACGGGTCCGGGCCGGCCGAAGGACGCGGGCACAATGAACGCCGGTTTCATGATGCGCCCGTCTTTCGGATGCTTCATGTCGAAGTTTTCGCGCTGGTTGTAGATGATCTCCTCGCCGACTTCGTAGCCTGGGCGAATGCCGAGCCCTGAGTAAAACGCGGCCATTTCGTAGTATTGGTTCTGCGTCCAGCGCTCAAATGGATGATCGTGGCATTGGGCGCAAACCATGCGCACGCCAAGAAAAACCTGCGTCGTCACTTCCATCGTCGGTTTCGGATTGCGAGTCACGCGGAAGAAGTTGGCCGCGGGATTCTCATACGAACTGCCGCTGCTCGAAAGGATTTCGCGGACCATCTTGTCGTACGGTTTGTTCGCGGCGAACGATTCGCGAATCCACTCGTCGAACTCATAGACGCCCTTTTCGCCCATGAATTTGCGGTTGGCTTCGAGAAGGTCGCCCATCTTGAGAGTCCAATGATCGACGAAGGCATTACCCGCGATCAACTTGTCGATCAACCGGCTGCGCTTGATTTTCTCCGGCGTCGTATCGGCGATGAACGCGCGGACCTCATTCGGATCGGGCAACTGGCCAGTGAGATCGAGCGAAACGCGGCGCAGGAACCCCGCATCATCGACTACCTGCGAAGGTTGGATCTTGAGCCGCTGCAGTTTCGTGTCGATGAATTTGTCGATGTAATTGTTCTGCGGAAGCTGCTTCCAGGCGAAGCCGGGCGCAGGATTCAGAACTGTGACGGGAACCGTGCTGAACTTCCCTTGATAGCGTATGAGCAGCGTTGCTTCGCCAATGCGCGCACCTTTGACATCGGCGTGCGTGCCGACCGCAGCGAGATCAGGAACGTTGCTGTCGATGTTAGCTTCACGCGTCACGTCGCGCGTTCCGCCGTCGGCGAACGTGGCGATGACTTTCACTGAAGCGGTCTCGCCGGGCTTATCCATCATGATTTCTTTCGGCGCGACGTCGAGCTTAGTGACGGAATCCTTGGCGGGATCGCCGTAGACCACGCCCTGGGCGATCCAGGTGTAAATCGTCTTGTAGTAGTCTGACTTGACGTCAAAGCGCAGGCCTCCACCATGGGGCACCGCCTGCGTCGGCTTCGTGAGCATCAGGCTTCTTGCCGGATCTGCTCGATTGAACCTGCGTCCCGCAAGATCGTAGAGCAAGGCTTCGTAATCGAACTGCGGATCATAGCCTCGTAGCGACAGTTTGAAGCCGTTCTTGCCTTTGGCCGCTCCGTGGCAAGTGCCCGACATGCAGCCGGACTTACTCAGGATCGGTGCGACGTCGCGCAGAAAGTTAACTCGCGGTTCTTCGGCCGCCGCGAACACTGTCGATATCGCGAGCAATGGAAGCAGGAATTTCATTTCGACGTTCCTTCCGTGACTTCAAATGGAATGGGCCTCGAGATGATGGTTTCGTTCCCCTCATCGGTCTTCAACAAGCCCGTGATGTACATGTCGTAGCGAGCGGGGTCGGTGGCTTTGGTCGTGGTGACCACGAACGTGCCACCGCTCTCGGTCAGCTTCATATCGATTACGCGGATATCTTTCGCGCCGACAACGTCGACGTCTACTTCTTTCGGCGGCGTGCCTGCGCGGATCTTCCAGGCGAACTCGAATTCGTAGCGGCCGCCTTCCGCCATCTGAATGAGATTCGTCCGCTTTACCTCGAGCGTTGCGTGCGCTGGCTGCGCGAGGGCCGCCGGAAGATCGAAGCCAAGCCACGGCGCCGACACGGGCCGTTGACGATCGACCACGCCTTGAGCAGTCGCGCCCGCGACATCGACGAGCATGCCAGGACCGCGCGCCCGCTTGTGCAGCAGCGTTCCACTAGCGAGCTTTGCTTCGCCGATCACAACGAGTTGGCGCGAAGGAAGCTCAACGCCGGGGTCCGCCGTAAGAGTTATGATTCCGCGGCGATTGTAGCTGCGAGTGTTGGTTGCGTCGACGAACTCGCGCGGGATGTAGCCGCCCTCCACATGAATGCCAACAGGTAAGTCCGGAATCGTGAGCTGAATCGGTCCATCGTAGCCACGGCGATCGGCGTAGACGCTGATCATTGCGGTTCCGCCTGCGGGAACGTTCAAATAAGCGTTGGATAGCGCAAGCTGAAAATCTTCTGCCTCACGGCGCGTAATCAAGCGGTAGCCATAGTTCGCACCGCCGCGTTCGGCGAGGTCTTCTACAGCGACCGTGATCTGATGCGTATCGTTCGGGACGGTGAAATTAAGGAATGGATCGCTGCTTGTGCGGCTGGTGCCTTGGACGGCGAAGACGTCTTCAGGGAGCGGCTTGTCTCCGGCGGAGTCGAGCTTTTTGCCGTCCTTACCGTATACGGAGATGATTCCTTCGAGGCGCGACGTTCCCAACTCGCGGGCTTGCAACTCGAATAAATACCGCTCGCCCGGCTGTACTTTAAACTGGTAATGATCGATCGATCCGGATTTCGCAAGACGGCCATTCACGACGCTCGGCACGGCGACTGGGCCTTCGATGGGCGCAATGAATTCCGGCAGATCGCTTACCGCGAAGACGAGCGGCAGTGCAGGCGAATCGGGCACGGCGATGGTAGTCAATCCGAACTCAGACGCAACGTTGCGAAGATCGGCAGTTCCCTTGACAGGCGCCTTCAATCCTGCGCCTGAGAATGTGACTTCGGTAATTCCGCCGCGCTTGCCCCCTAGCGGAAAGATCGTATCGGCGTACGAATAGCTCGCCATCTTAAGACGATAGAAATTTTGCGTTTGGCGGCTGAATCGAACATCGTGCACTTCGACGTAATAATTTCCTTCGCGAGGAAAGGTGAAGTCGATGCGAGCGTCGAGCCCGACTCCCGGGGCATCGTCGCTGCGCGCCAGTTGCTTGCCCGCGCTATCAAGGATGCGAAGCTCAGGGTCGATGGCCGAGCCGCAACGGCGGGCTTCCACTTCGAATACGCGACGCTCGCCGGCCTTGCCATATACTCGAAAGACATCGCGCTCAGCGCCGCGCAGTGTGCCGTTTACGGTGACCGGCGTCGATTGGATCGGCTCGGCCGTCTCAATTGAGTCGTTGCTATTCGGACGCGCGTAAGGCTTCGATTCTTCCTCCGTTACTTCCGTCCATGCGCCGATGGTGAACAGCAGCACGTTCGAAATTCCATTCGAAGATTCGATGCGAACCGGATAGACTCCGGGCGCGGTGTCAGGCTTTGGCTCGACAAGAAATGCCACGGATTTGCCCTTCGTCATCGCCGGCGTTCCGGGCGGGCTGACCAGCGTGAACGACGCCGGCAGAGTAGAAGAGATCCTGGCGTCCGGAGCCAGGTCCCGACCATTAATAACCAGGGTGAATGGCCGCCCACGCTCTGCTCCGCGGGGCTGCAGCTCGGTAATGACAGGCGTTGCCGCGAACGTGAAACTCGCAAACAGGAGTGCGCCAACAATTCGGGTCATCGCGAACCTCCGGGTACGCCCGCCGACAGCGGCACGGGCACAAACTGCTTCGCGAGTTCACCGCTGCTCACCTTATAAAGCCGCACCATACCATCGAATCCTCCGGTCGCGAGCGTCTGCCCGTCGGATGAAAATGCCAGCGCGTAAATACCTGCGCTGTGTCCTTTGCAGGCCGCAATCCGCTTGCCGGACTCAGCTTCGTAAATCGTGACTTCCGGCGACGCGCCGCCAACAGCAATGTGCAGTCCATCAGGCGACCAGGCAAGGGCGGCGATCGCGCCATCCTGACGTTCCAGCTTGCGGATCAGCGTCGTGTCATCCGCGATCTTCATGTTCTTTGGGCGATCCATCATGTAGATGTACGGCGTTCGATCCTCGCCGCCGACCACGACAACTTCCTTGCGTGGCTCGCGCGCGATGGCAGCCAATTCACCACGCAAGAGATTGACGTTCTCGAGAAACGCACCAGAAGTGGCGTCGGTCAACTTTGCAGCGCGGTCGCGGCTGACTGAAACGATCCGCTTTCCATCCTCGCCGAAGACCGTGCCGAGCACCCAGTTCTCATGGTTGCCGATCTTGAACAGTTCTTTGCCGGCGGCGGCATCTATAATACGCACGGTGTTGTCGGTGCATCCGACGGCGATTCTCGAGTTGTCGGGCGAGATGGATGCGCCGAAAACCGTATCTGAAGTCAGAGTCACGGAGTGTCGCAGCTTGCCCGTTTGCACATCCCAGATTTGGATTTCGCCAAAGCGCGCGGGAGTTCCGCCAGCGGCGACGAGAATTGAACCATCCTTTGAATAAGCGAGGGAGAGAATCCGCTCGGACAATCCGGCCAGCCGTTGTGCCGGCGCGTCGGAGCCGAGATGATGAATCAGAATCTCGCGATTCCCTGAGACGGCGAGCGATTTTCCATCGGGCGAGAAGGCCAGCGCGTTGATCACCGACGGCTGCAGATAAATGATGGGTTTGTCTTCCCCGGCGGCTTCTGCAGGCGTGTCATCGCCCGCACCGGCCTTGATCCAGGCGCGAAATGTTTCGATCTCCGCAGCCGATAACGGCGGTTGTCCTAACGGCATTTGCGGTTTCATTTCACCAGTCAGGTATTGGACCAGCACGGCCGCGGTGGGTCCGCGCTTGCCACCTGTCTTGAGGCCTTGGTACGTCGTGAGATCGAGATTCGAAGACTTGATGCTGGGCTGATGGCAGCCCTGGCATTGGCGCTGAACGACCGGTCTTATGTCGCGGAAATAACTGACGTCGGTAGCGAAAACGCTGGTACCGACTAGCAGCAAAAGTAGACGTACCACAGTGCCAGATATTATATGCCCAATTGGGTTGGAGCGTCCGGCGGTGAGCGTTCGCGAGGCTCGGCGCGGCTGGGATGGGTTCCTGTTTCTGTTCGTGGCGATCGCCGTTCGTGAATTCGAAGCCTGTCCAGAGCGTTCGAATTGACTTGCTTCTGCCACGCCACGAACGGAGCCGGAGGCTATCATGCTTGGGATGCCGAGTTAATCGCTTCGTTCTCGCGGCTCTGTTGGAGATTGGCTGACACTGTAATTTCGTGAGAAGCGTGAGGGTATAGAATAGCTCAAACAGATCCGACTCTTCATGCGATTCGCACTCATTCTTCCGTTGCTTGCCTCATTCGCGCCAATCTCCGCGCAGGATTTAGAGGAGCAAGCCACAGGTTTGATCAAGCGAAACTGCCTGACCTGCCACTCAGCGGCGGCAAAAATGGGCGGACTCGTCCTTGAAAAGCGGGAGCTCGCACTGCAGGGAGGCGCCCACGGGCCAGCCATCAAGCCAGGAGATTCCGCGGGCAGCCTGCTCGTTCAGAAGACCGCGGCGGGCAAGATGCCTCCGGGCAAGCCGCTGCCCGATGCCGAGCGTCAGATTCTGGCGCGTTGGGTGGATGCGGGCGCTGCGTGGACGTCGACTCTTACGGCTGTAGAACGGAAACGCGCGGGCAAGGACTGGTGGTCGCTGCAGCCTTTGAAAGTATCCCAGCCGCCCGCGGGAACTGCGGCGGGTTGGACCTCTCCTATCGACCGATATTTATTGGCTGCGATGCAGACCAAGGGATTGAAGCCTTCCGCACCGGCCGATCGGCGCACGCTCATCCGCCGCGCTACATTCGACCTGACCGGCTTGCCGCCGACGCCGGAAGAGGTGGAGGCATTCGCCAACGATTCCAGTGCCGATGCATATGCGCGGTTGGTCGACCGGCTGCTCGCATCGCCTGCTTATGGGGAACGGTGGGGACGTCACTGGCTGGACGTGATCCGCTTTGGCGAAAGTCATGGGTATGAGCAGAATCATTTGCGCCCCAATGCGTGGCCGTTTCGCGACTACATCATCCGGTCGTTCAATGATGATAAGCCGTTCGACCGGTTGATTCTCGAGCACCTTGCAGGCGATGTGGTGGCGAACGGAGATCCGAACGTTGAGGTGGGAACGGGATTTCTGGTGGCCGGTCCGCACGACACGGTGGGGAACGCGAACGAGGCCGCGAGCAGGCAACAGCGCGCCGATGATCTCGACGATATGATCAACGCCACGGCGTCGGCATTTCTCGGCCTTACGGTGAATTGCGCGCGGTGTCACGATCATAAATTCGATCCGATTGAGCAGCGCGATTACTACCGCATGGCTGCGATCTTCAATGGCGTGACGCATGGCGATCGCGAGTTCGCTTCGCCGGCGGAGAAGAGGCGTGTTCGTGCGATCCGGGAACCGCTCGAGTTGGAATTGAAGGCCGCGAACGAACGGCTCGAAGCGATCAGGAAGGCCGCGGCGCCGGACATTGCGGAGCAGCGCGAGGAGATTCTTTCGAAGTACCGGCCAGCGGCTGGAACGGGACTTACGCGCGAAGACTTCGCTGCTGAGGAGGCCCGGTTTGTGCGGCTCAAGATCCTGGGGACGACTGGGGGATCGGCGGGCCTCGAGGAACTGGAAGTCTGGTCAGGCGCGCGAAACGTGGCGCTGGCTTCGGCTGGCGGCAAGGTGACGGCGAGTTCCACTCGCATTGCGGATGGAAGCCCGGACGCGTATACGCCGGCGTTTCTGATCGACGGGAAATTCAACCAGCGATGGATCGCGGCAACCGATGGCGCGGTGGATCTCACGATCGAGTTACCTGTTGGTGAGATGGTCGATGCGGTGTCGTGGTCGGGCGATCGGGCCGGCGGGTTCAAAGGCAAGTTCGAAGAGACGGCCGTCAGCGTCTATGAGGTCGCAATTTCATCCGATGGCCGCGAATGGAAGAAGGTCGCGAGTTCGGAAGGGCGGCTGCCATCGCGCGCCGCGGATCGCGAGGAGTTGCTGCTTTTGGCAGTTCTCGACGAGCCTGCGCGTGATGAGTACAACGATTTGAAGGCGCGGCGAAAGGGTGTCCAGAAGCTTTTGGACAACGCGCCTAAATTGCCGATGGTTTATGCGGGGCGCATGCGTGATCCGAAGGAGCCGGCGTACCTGTTGAAGCATGGGAACGCAATGGATCGCGGCGAAGTGATGGTTCCGGAGAGTCTGTCTACGCTGCCGTTCGCAAAGTTCGCGGTCGAGGAAGATCGGCCCGAGGGCGAACGGCGGGTTGCGTTGGCGCAATGGCTGGCGGATCCGAAAAATCCGTTGACGCCGCGCGTGCTGGCGAATCGCTTGTGGCATTATCATTTCGGCCACGGGATTGTGGGAACGCCAGGCGATTTTGGCTTCAACGGCGAGCGGCCGACGCATCCGGAATTGCTCGATTATCTGGCTTCGCGACTGATTGAGAACGGCTGGCGGATGAAGCCGCTACATCGCGAGATCATGTTGTCGCAGGCGTATCAGCAGTCGAGCGCATTTGATGAAGGGAGCGCGCGTATCGACGGCGATGGCCGGTTTTTATGGCGATTTCCGCCGCGGCGCTTAGAGGCGGAGGAAGTGCGCGATACGATTCTTTCTGTGACGGGCAAGCTCGACCGCAGGATGGGTGGGCCGGGATTCCAGCTCTATCGCTACACGGTGGATAATGTCGCGACTTATTTTCCAATCGAGAAATTCGGTCCGGAAACATGGCGCCGCGCGGTTTATCAGACGGCCGCGCGGTCGGTGCCGAGCGAGTTGCTGGGGCAATACGATTGCCCGGATTCGTCGTTGCCGGAGCCAAAACGGATCGTGACGACTTCGCCCTTGCAGGCGCTCGCGTTACTGAATAACGCGTTCCTTCTCGATCAGGCGAAGTTCTTCGCGGAGAGGCTTGAACACGATGCCGGAGCCGACCGCGCGAAGCAGGTGAACCGTGCGTTCGAACTGGCGTTTGGGCGCAAAGCAGAGGCTGAGGAGACACGCGACGCGCTGCAGTTGATCGAGCGCTATGGATTGCCGGCGTTCTGCCGGGCCATGCTGAATACGAGCGAGTTAATTTACATCAGATGATAACTAGGCGAGATTTATTCAGCGATATTTTGCTCGGGCTTCCCGCCATCGCATTGGGGAACCTGATGGCCGCGACAGGCAAGGTTGCTCCTCATCACACACCGCGCGCGCGTCGGGTGTTGCAGATTTTTTGTCCCGGCGGCGCATCGCACATCGATCTTTGGGACTACAAGCCGGAGCTCGAGAAACGCAACGATCAGCCAATGCCTGGTGCGGAAAAGGAAGTGAGCTTCCAAGGCGCGAACGGCAATCTGATGCGGAGCCCGTGGAACTTTGTGCAACGGGGGCAATCCGGAAAATATGTGACGGAGATGTTGCCGCACCTCGGCGGGATGGTGGACGACATGGCGTTCATCCATTCAATGACATCGCGCAGCAATACGCATGGACCGGCCTGCGTGATGATGAACACGGGGTTCATGTTCGAGGGATTTCCAAGCGCGGGCGGGTGGGTGACCTATGCGTTGGGTTCGACGAACGAGAACTTGCCGGCCTACGTCGCGATCCCCGACATTCGCGGGACACCTCCGTCGGGGCCGGCGAATTGGACTGCCGGATTTCTTCCCGCGGAATATCAGGGAATCGCGTTCAATGCGACGGAACCGATTCAAAATCTGAAACGGCCGGATCAGATCGGTGAAGCGGAAGACGAAGCGACGCGAGCGTTCATTGGAAATTTGAACGCCCGGCACGCCGCCCGATTTCCGGGCGATACCGATCTGCGGGCCCGCATCGCTTCGTATGAGCTCGCGGCGCGGATGCAGCTTTCAGCGCCTGAAGTTTCGGACTTCGCACGCGAGACCAAAGCGACGCACGAACTGTATGGGACGAACGATGCGAATCCGCTGATTGCGGCGTATGCGCGAAACTGCCTGCTGGCGCGGAGGCTTCTCGAAAGGGATGTCCGCTACGTGCAACTCTTCTGTTCGTCACGCGCCTCGGGAGTCGATGGGCTGTTGAACTGGGACGCGCACAAGACGCTGAAATCCGACTATGAACGCCATTGTCCGATCCTCGACAAACCGACCGCGGGGCTGATCAGCGATCTGCGATCGCGCGGACTGCTGAAGGACACGCTAGTGATTTGGACCAGTGAATTCGGCCGTTTGCCGACACATCAGGAGGGCACGCTGGGGCGCGACCACAATCCCGATGCGTTCACGGTTTGGATGACGGGAGCCGGCGTGAAGGGCGGCGTCAGCTACGGCGCCACTGACGATTTTGGAAGGCGCAGCGTTGAAAACGTCTCGACGATCCATGATCTGTGGGCGACCGTTTTAGATGTCCTCGGTCTCGATCACGAGCGCTTGACCTGGTATCACAACGGCATCAATCGCCGGTTGACCGACGTGCATGGGCACGTGATTCGAGAGGTTTTGTCATGAGAAGGTTCGCGTTGTTACTGGTTCCGGCGATTGCTCTTGCCGCCCCCGCGCCGCCGAACGAGGCATCGTTCCAGGGCGAAATCCGCCCGATGCTGAAGCAATATTGTTTGACGTGCCACTCCGCGGCGGCGCATACGGCCGATGTCAATCTCGAGCGGTTCGCGTCCTATGACGATGTGCTGAAGAGTCCGCGAATCTGGCAGAAAGCGGTGGAGCAGCTTTCGCTCGGCGAGATGCCTCCGAAGCCAATGCCGCAGCCGAGTGCGGAGCAGCGGACCCGGCTGCTGGCATGGGTGAATGGCGCTTTGACGGTGGCCTCACGCGCGCATGCCGGCGATCCGGGTCCGGTAGTTTTGCGCCGCTTGAATAATGCCGAGTACACGTACACGATTCGCGATCTGACGCATGTTCCGTCGCTCGATCCGGTGAAGGAATTTCCGGTCGATGGAGCGGCGGGTGAAGGCTTCATGAACACCGGCAATGCACTGGCGATGTCGCCGTCATTGATCACGAAATACCTGGATGCCGGAAAGGCCATCGCGAGCCACGCGGTGTTGCTGCCCGATGGCATACGGTTCTCTCCTGTGGCTACGCGCCGCGATTGGACCAATGAACTGCTGGCGGAGATCCGCGGCTTGTATGGGATTTATACCGAAGCCGGCGGCGCCGACACGGTGACGCAGCAAGGCATGGCGCTCGACAAAAACAAGGGTGGGGCGATTCCCTTGCGCAAGTATTTGAAGGCCTCACTCGCGCTACGGGGCAGCACGGGTTCGGTCGAGAGCATCGCGAAGCGGGACGGGCTGAGTCCGAAATATCTCGGTTTGCTGGTGGAACTGATGAAGTCGCAGCGGACGTCGCCGCTGCTTGATGGGTTGCGTGCGAAGTGGCGCGCGGGCGAGATCGATCCCATGCTCGCGGAGATCGCGGTTTGGCAGAATACGCTTTGGAAATTCAGCAGCGTCGGTCACATCGGGAAGGTCGGCGGTCCGAAATCGTGGCTGGAACCGGTCGATCCGGTGGTCGCGGCGCAGGACTTCCATGTGAAGCTGGCGGCTCCGGCTGGTAGCGATGAAGTCACAGTCTATTTGACAGCGCACGATGCTGGGGACGGATCAGCCGGCGACTTCGTCGAGTGGCGCGAACCAAGAATTGCGATTCCCGGCCGCAAGCCGCTGCTGCTTCGCGATGTGCGCGATTTCGTTGGCGAATTGACGGCGCGGCGCGAACGCATCTTCGCCGCTACTGCGGCGTCGCTGGCGGCGATTGACGATCCGCAAACACGCGTGGATCCGGAAGCGTTGAAGGCGTGGTCGGATTTCCTGGGAATTTCGAAACCCAGCGAGTTCAAGCTCGACTTGTTGACGAAGAAGATCGACAAAGCCGGCACATACGATTTCGTGCAGGGTTGGGGTTCGACGGACACGCCGATGCTGCTTGCGAATTCTTCGGCTCAGAACGTACGCATCCCGGGAGGCATGCGTGCGCACGGTGTCGTCGTGCATCCATCCGTAACGTTGAAGGCAGCGGTAGGCTGGCGCAGTCCCATGAATGGAACGCTGCGGGTCGATGGGACGATTGTCCGCACGAATCCGGAGTGTGGCAGCGGGATCACGTGGTCTCTCGAACTGCGCCGTGGAAGCACTCGGCAGCAGTTGGCGACAGGCACATCCGGCGGGGGGAAACCCATTAAGCTGGGTCCATTTGAACGGGTTCGAGTGCAGCCGGGCGACCTGATCTCCGTGCTGATCGGTCCGCGCAATGGGGATCATTCGTGCGACTTGACGGACATCGATCTTCATCTTGCGAGCGCCGATCGGAAGTGGGGCTTGAGCGAAGATGTCTCGGGGAGTGTGCTCGCGGCGAATCCGCATTCCGATCTGAATGGGAACGAGGGGGTTTGGAGTTTCTACACACAGCCGCTGGCAGGCGCTACGTATGACACGTTGATTCCGGCAGGATCGATTTTGGCGCGGTGGCAATCCGCGGAACAGCCGGAAGAAAGGCGCAAGCTTGCGCAGGAATTGCAGGCGCTGCTGACGTCGCCAGCTCCAGCGGAGGGCACGCCGGACGGCGCGCTGTACCGGCAGCTTTCATCGCTGGCGGGTCCGCTGTTTGCGGGCGAATTGCCGAAGACCGTTGTTGCGGCAAAGTCGTCCTGGGGGCTTGATCCGGCAATGTTCGGCAAACGTTCAGGCGGAGCAGCGGCGACCGATACGGAGAGCCTCTTCGTGCGCGCACCATCTGTGCTCGCGGTGCGTCTGCCTGCCGATCTGGTGGCCAACGGCGAGTTCGTGACGACGGGAGCGTTGGACCAAACATCAGGCGCGGAAGGCAGCGTACAACTTGAAGTACTCGGCGCGAAACCGGAAGATCGCGCTGGATTGCTGCCGACCGCTACGCTCGTCCGCGACATGCAGGGGATGTGGAGTTCGAATAATCAGACCGTCGCGTATGGAATGCCTGTGGTCGTGAACGAGCATAGCGCGGCGCGCAAGCGCGTGGAGGCGGCCTTCGAAGAGTTCCGCCAAATGTTCCCGGCCTCGCTCTGTTACACGAAGATCGTGCCCGTTGATGAAGTGGTGACGCTGACATTGTTCTATCGCGAGGACGATCAGTTGTCCCGGTTGATGCTCAACGCGAAGGAAAAAGCCAGGCTGGACCGGCTATGGGATGAGCTGCATTACGTGAGCCGCGATGCCTTGACGTCGGTCGATGCATTTGAACAGATCTGGCAGTTCGCCACACAGGACGCGGATCCATCGGCATTTGAGCCGCTTCGCAAGCCGATTCACGAGCGCGCGGCCGCGTTCCGGCAACGCTTGCTCGACACGGAGCCGCGCCACATCGACGCTGTTCTCGAGTTTGCCGATCGCGCGTATCGGCGTCCACTGGCTGACGCCGAGCGTACACAACTACGAAATCTTTATTCCAAACTTCGCGCCGAAGGGCTGCCGCACGACGATTCGATCCGGCTGCTGTTGGCGCGCGTGTTGGTGACGCCATCGTTCCTGTATCGGGCGGAGCACGCTCCATCCGGCAATCAGGCGGCATTCGTCAGCAGCTACGAATTGGCAGACCGGTTGAGTTATTTCCTGTGGTCGTCGATGCCCGATGCGGAGTTGCGCGCGGCGGCGGCTTCGGGCAAACTGCGCACTCCGGCAGGGCTCGAAGCGCAGACCCATCGTATGCTGCGCGATCCGCGAGTTGCCCGGATGGCGAAGGAGTTCGGCGCGGCATGGCTGCATATTTATGACTTCGACTCGCTCGATGAGAAGAGCGAACGCCACTTCCCGGAGTTCCGCGATCTGCGAGCGACCATGGCGGAGGAGCCAGTCCGCTTCCTGACGAATTTGTTTTCGAGTAACGCCTCGATCCGCGACGTCATCGATTCCGATTACGCGTTCGTCAACGAGCCGCTGGCCAAGTACTACGGCATTCCGGGGATCCATGGACCGGAGTGGCGGCGCGTCGACGGCGTCAAGCAGTATGGGCGTGGAGGGGTGATCGGCGAGGCGGCGGTGCTTGCGAAGGAGTCGGGGGCGTCGAGGACCAGTCCGATTTTGCGGGGCATCTGGGTGCTCGAAGTGCTGCTCGGTGAAAATATGCCGCGGCCTCCGAAGGATGTTCCGGTGCTGCCCACCGATGAAGCGACTGAGACGTTGACGGTGCGGCAACTCACCGAGAAGCACACGTCGGACAAGCGTTGCTCGGGCTGCCATTCGCGCAGCGATCCGTACGGCTATACGCTCGAACGATTCGATGCGATCGGACGTTATCGCGATAGGGATCTGGCAAACCGGGCGATCGACGATCGTGCGAAATTCAAAGACGGTTCCGAGGCGCAAGGCATCGACGGACTGCGACAGTATCTGCTGACGAAGCGCTGGGACGATTACGTGCACCAGTTCTCGAAGAAGCTGCTCGGATACTCGCTGGGCCGCTCTGTGCAGCTTTCCGATGAGCCATTGCTGAAGGAAATCGAAACGAAGTTAGCCGCCAGCGGGTATCATGCCGGCACCGTTATTGATATGATCGTGGCGAGCCGCCAGTTCCAGGAAATCAGAGGACGCGATTATGAACCGGACCCTCAGTAAATATCAGTTTTCACGCCGCCGCATGCTGCGCGGGCTGGGCGTGAGCATGGCGCTGCCGTGGCTCGAATCGCTGCCGGTCTGGGGCGATGAGACCGTCCGCGCGCAGGCGTCGAGCGAAGCTCCGGTGAGGCTCGCGGTGATGTTCTCGGGCAACGGCTTCCATAAGGAGTGGTGGGCGAAGGGCGAAGGCGCGCAGATGGAGCTGGGCAAAGTGCTGGCGCCGCTCGAGAGTGTGAAGCAGAAGATGGTGGTGGTGCGCGGGCTCTTCAACGCCGAGGCTCAGAAGGGCAACATCCACAGCTCGCAGACTGGGAATCTGCTGTCCGGAGCGCCGCTGGCTTCCGGTGGAGAGATCCGCTCGGGAACGAGCATCGATCAGATTCTGGCGCAGCGGTATGGGAATTCGACCAAGGTTTCGAGCCTGGTGCTGGGATGCGAGAAGTCGAATCCGTCGGTGCACAAGAATTATTCGATGCTCTACAGCTCGCATATTTCCTGGAGCTCGCCGACTTCGCCCACACCACTCGAGATCTACCCGGCGCTGGCGTTCGACCGGCTGTTCAAAGATGAAGTAAGCAAGGGCGATCAGAGCGTCCTCGACGCGGTGCTGGCGGACGCGGGCAGCTTGCGGAGCGGCATCAGTACAGGCGATCAGCGCAAGCTCGACGAATATCTGGAATCGGTGCGCGACGTCGAGAAGCGCATCGCGAACGCCGGCAAGAAGGGTGAGTTGCAGGGCTGGCGTCCGTCGCTCGAAAAGCCGAATTTGCCGAGGCCGGCGGATGGCATTCCGCAGGATATCGCCGAGCACATGCGGCTCATGTCAGATATTTTGGTGCTTGGCTTCCAGACCGACACGACACGCATCACGACGTTGAAGCTCAATAACGACCATAGTTCGCTGCGGTTTCCGAATCTCGGCGTCGACTATATGATTCACCATTTGCTGTCGCACACCGACACGCCGGATTGGCTGAAGGTGAATCAGTTCTTCCTCGAGCAGGTGGCCTATATCGCGCGCAAGCTCGACTCGATCCAAGAGGGTTCGCGGACGCTGCTCGACAATACGATGCTGATGTTCGCCTCGAGCATGCTCAACGGCAATCACGATGCGTCGCAGTTGCCGGTGATTTTGCTGGGCGGCGGCGGAGGCCGGATCAAGGGTGGACGCATCCTCACATACAACGAAAAGCCCGATCGGCAAATGTGCCGGCTGTACCTTTCGATGATGGACAAGATGAATGTCCGGATGCCGAAGTTCGGCGACGCCACCCAGCCTTTGGATGAAGTGTAGGGCGGGTTTTGACCCATGGACGCCGCTCGCGGATTGGCCTTTCTGAGCTTCGGCGCGGTCCTGTTTGCCAGTCCCGCCAGTGACGCGGGCGGCGCGCGACAAATCCTCAAAACGCGGTGCCTGCCTTGTCATGGAGCCAAGGCGCAAATGCACGGCTTGCGTCTCGACCGGCGCGCGGATGCGTTGCGCGGGGGCGAGTCGGGAGTGCCCGCGGTCACGCCGGGAAGCAGCGCGGAGAGCCTGCTGATCAAATATGTCTCCGGCCTCGACAAGGACGTTGTCATGCCGCCCGTGGGCGCGCGGCTGACTGCGGACGAGATCGCGGTGCTGCGCAAATGGATCGATGGCGGGGCGGAGTGGCCTGCTCTCGCAGACAGTGGCGCGACGGCGGCTGTTGTGCGGAAACCCTCGGAACATTGGGCTTTTCAGCCTGTGGCACATCCGGCCGTTCCTAAATTAGACGATGCGTGG
>DASXZC010000208.1:0-10964 GCA_036502165.1 Bryobacteraceae bacterium | reverse complement strand
ACGCCGAATACGCAATTCGCAGCGTACGACTACGGCGGCAAGCAGATTCAGTTCGAAGTCCGTGGGTTGCTGACTGGCGGCGAAGGCGACCTCGAGCGCCGCGGCGGCAATTTTGTCGCCGACCTGTTTTACGGGCTCGATGGCTGGATGTCTGTCGATAGCGCCGGCTTCCAGGTCTACAAAGGCGAGAAGAGCGAGAAGACCATGGACGAGAAGAAGTCGGACGAGAAGGACACCGTTCCGCACATGCAAAACTTCATCAACGCCTGCAAGACCCGCAACTACCAGAGCCTGCACGCGCCGCTCGAGATCGGCGTTCCCTCGGCGGATCTGTGCCACCTGGCGAACATCAGCTACCGCGTTGGCCGGACCTTGAAATTCGATCCCGACACGCGTCACTTCATAGGCGATTCTGAAGCGAACAGAATGCTGACCCGGAACTACCGGAAGCCCTACGTGGTGCCTGAGAAGGTCTGACGTTTCGGGGCTCACCATTGAGCAGGCCGGGCGGTTTGTGTTATTACTGAGTTTACGCTTCCAGCAACCGCTCCCCTATGCGGAGCCGCGCGGGTTTCCTTTTTCATCCGGAGAGTCACTTCAAATCTATGGCATACGTCATCGCAGAACCCTGTATCGGCACCAAAGACTCGGCGTGTGTAGACGCCTGCCCGGTCGACTGTATCCATCCGAAAAAGGATGAATCGAACTTCGCCGAAGTCGACATGCTGTACATCGATCCGGTCGAATGCATCGATTGTGGCGCTTGCGTTCCGGTCTGCCCGGTGTCGGCGATCTTCGCGCTCGACGATCTGCCGGAGAAGTGGACCGAGTTCACGCAGAAGAACGCCGCCTTCTTCGGCCGCTAGTCTTTCCTTCCTCTTGAGGAAGGTGATACGATTCACCCAATGAGCACCCTCACACGGCGCGGTCTGATTGCAGGATCCGCCAGTTTCGCAGCGGCAGCCGCAGCGCCACAGTCCTCCTCCAACGGACGTCCCAAGAACATCGTCATTGCGAGCGCCAACGGCGTCCACTGCTGTCAGAAGGCGATGGGCGTCATCCTCAAGGGCGGCGATACGCTCGACGCAGTTATCGCTGGTGTGAATCTGCTCGAAGAGGATCCCAACGACGACTCGATCGGCTATGGCGGACTCCCCAACGAAGAGGGCATCGTCGAACTCGACGCCAGCGTGATGCACGGCCCGACTCGGCGGTGCGGAGCGGTCGCATCGATCCGCAACTGCATGTATCCTTCACGCGTCGCGAAGCTCGTCATGGAGCAGACCGATCACGTCATGCTCGCCGGCGAAGGAGCGACTCGATTCGCAAAGGATTGGGGATTCCCGGAAGTCAACCTGCTGACCGAACGTTCGCGCATCGCCTGGATGGTCTGGAAGCAGAGCCTGCGCGATCCGCGTGGGCACAGCTATTGGACGGATGGAACCGACGCCCCGCCGCATGCGAACAAAATCGCCGAGCTGCGCAAGGCCTTCCCGGGTGCGGACGAGGACCTGCTCGCCTATGCGTGGGAGCGGGCGATCCATCCGATCACCGGAACCATCAACTGCCTGGGCTTGAACGAAAAAGGCGAGATGTCGGGGGTGACGACGACCAGCGGCATGGCCTGGAAGATCCCTGGGCGCGTCGGCGATTCGCCGATCATCGGAGCGGGATTGTACGTCGATCAGGAAGTCGGCGGCGCGGGGTCGACCGGCCGCGGCGAGGAGAACATCCGTGTCGCGGGCGCGCACACGATCGTCGAGAACATGCGCCACGGCATGTCGCCCACCGAGGCCTGCGTGGATGCGATGAAGCGTGTGTCGCGGAACTACGACCACGACAGGAAGCGCATGGAGTCGTTCAACATCAACTTCTACGCTCTGCGCAAAGACGGCGTGTATGGCGGATCTGTGCTGTTCGCTCCGCGCGGGAAGCCGAGCAAGTTCTCAGTGAACGACACCGGCGGCGAGAGCCGGCTCGAGAACTGCGAGACGCTGTACGAAACCTAGTCTGTCGACGGCGCAAAGGGTCGCGCTCGTGTTGGCGGCCGTCTTCTACATCAGCGCGGGGACGCTCCATTTCCTCAAGCCAGAACCGTATTTGAAGATCATGCCGCCGTACATTCCCTGGCATGCGTTCCTGGTGGAACTGAGCGGATGTTTCGAAATCCTGGGCGGCGTCGGACTCCTCATTCCGCAAACGCGTCGAGCAGCAGCGTGGGGATTGGTGGCGCTACTGATCGCCATCTTCCCGGCGAATGTTTACATGGCGACCAATCCTGTGGAGGCGGGCGCCGCATCAGTCTCCGCCGCGATCCGTTGGGGCCGGTTGCCTTTTCAAGCCGTCCTGATCTGGTGGGTGCTGTGGGCGACGAAGGTCAAATTCCCAGGCTCTGCTCGATCTGATTAACCTGCTTCACGATTTCGAACGTTGAAGAATCGGGTTGGCCGATCGACGCCATTTCGATCACTCCAAAGCCCGCACGCTTTGCCTCCTCGCCCGCCTCGCGGATCAACTGGGCGAGCCTTGCATCCGAGCCGTTCATGGGAGTGCCGCCGAACAATATCGTCGCCATCTCGGGCGGCAGCTTCCATTGCCGGATCAGGCAGTCGCCGGCCTCGATATGGTCGCACCCGAACAGCTCCCGCTCGAGGACGTCGAAGGGTAGCCTCTCGCGTTCCGCACGCATCGCCAGATGAGTGTACAACTGCGGATCGGAGACCAGCAGTCCGAGGCGCCCGATCCCGGAAAGCAAGCCGAACGTGTACGCCTTTTCGGCATCGACATCGAATTGGCTGCTCATCTTGGACGCGATCAGCGCGGTCGCCAGATTATTGCGCCAGCACATCCTCATCACGGGCAGATTCGCGACGGACTTCAGCAGTTTTCCCACACACAAAGTCGTCGTCAGCGAAACGAGCCGGTTCACGCCGAGCGTCGACAGCGCCTGCAGCAAATTGGTCACGGGAAACCGCAATCCGACAGAGGCCGAATTCGCGAGCCGCAGGACTTCCGCGGTGATCGACGCATCGGACTTCATCAGACTGACCGCATCCCGGAAGTTCGAATCCTGGCGGCGGAACAGAACGATCAGCTTCGAGGCTACCGGCGGGAACGGCGGTAGATTTCGAAGTCTCAAGAGGCTCGAATTAGATGTCGCTGGCGCTAACAACGCAACTCCTGGGACGCTTATCGGCTCTGATTCGCGGGTTTTTAGAATGGCCTCGCCGTACTCCCGCGATTGAAGAGGCGGTACACTGCGGTCAGTATGCTTCGACTGGGCCGGCTCGCTTTCATTTCCGCATTTGCCATTGCCTACGCGCAATCTCCGTTCGTTCAGACTGCCGGAACGCAGCTCATTTTCAACGGTCAGCCGTTCCAGTTCGCGGGCAGCAACAACTATTATTTGATGTACTCGCCGCAGCCGGTCGTGGACTCGATCCTCCAGACTGCAGCCGCGAACGGACTTACGGTCATGCGGACCTGGGGCTGGATCGACACCGGTACCACGGATGGCAAGAACTCCGTCGCCGCGCCTCCCAATGGCATCTATTTCCACTATTGGGATGGCGCCGAGCCCGCCTTCAACGACGACTCGAGCGGACTCGTCAATCTCGACTACGTCATCTATAGCGCCGGTCAGGCGGGTGTTAAGCTGATCATCCCGTTCACCAACAATTGGACCGATTTCGGCGGCATGGATCAGTACGTCGCATGGCGCGGAGCGAAAACTCACGACGCGTTCTACACCGATCTCACGATCCGGGGCTGGTATCAGGACTACATCACGCACCTGCTCACGCGCGTCAACGCTTTCACCGGCGTCGCCTACAAAGACGATCCGACGATCCTCGGATGGGAGCTGGCGAACGAGCCTCGCTGTCAGGGCAGCGGACTCTATCCGACTTCGCGCGCCTGCACGACCGCGACGCTCACGAATTGGGCAGGCGACATGGCGTCGTTCATCAAGTCGATCGATCCGAATCATCTGGTCTCCGCCGGCGATGAGGGATTCTACTGCAAGTCCGACGCGGCGCCGGATGACTGGACCATGAACTGCGTAGAGGGCGTCGACACCGTCGCACTCGCGCAGGCGCCGGGCATCGATTGGATGTCGTTCCACTTGTATCCAGTGAGCTGGGGCAAGACTCCGGACTGGGGAACGCAGTGGGTGACGAATCATTTCAACGACGCGGCCGCTACTGGAAGGCCCGCCGTCATGGGCGAATTCGGCTATGAGATCGGCGCCGGACGCCTGACTGCGTATCAGCAATGGACCGATGCCATGATGGCCGCGCAAGGCTCAGGCGCGCTCTTCTGGTGGCTGACGACGCAGAGCAACTACGACAGCTTCGATGTCGCATGTCCGAACGCCGTGTGCCAGGTGATGACGAATCTCGGGCAGGAACTCATCGCCGGGCAGGCGCTGAGCTTGCCTCCGATTGCCGATGATCAGCAATTCACGACCACCTATCAGACCCAGGCCGCAGTGGCGCAGCCCGTCAACGCGATCGCGTATAACGGAGCGACCATCGATCCGACGACGATCAGTCTGGGTCCGAACGTCGGCGCGCAGCAGCTTGTGTACACGTCGAGCTTCGGGACTTTCAGTGTGCAGTCGGATTGGTCGGTCGTGTTCACCCCCGCGGATGGCTACGCGGGAAAGACGTCCGCGCCGTACATGGTTTCGGATACGAACGGACAAGTCTCGAATGCCGCGCTCCTGCGGGTCAACGTGACTTCCGATCCGGGCACTCCCTACACGCTATTCTCATTCGAGGACGGCCCCGATGGATGGCAGGGCGCGTCGTTCCAGATGAATCCCGGAACGGTGATGCCGTCCGCGGATTGGGCAGCCGACGGCACGCAGAGCCTCGAAATTACGACAGCCGATGGCGGATGGTTTGGAACCGTGCAGAGTCCGGCGCAGAATTGGACAGGCCGCACGCAGCTCAATTTCCAGATCCAGACTCTCGATCAGGGAACGTCCACCGCGGCGGTCCTACAGGTCGGCAGCAATTACCTGTGGTGCCAGAGCGACTTCGGGTATGTTCAGCCGAACACCGTGATGACCGTCTCGATCGACCTCACGAAAATGGGATGCGGCATTCCCGATCTCTCGCAGGTGCAGTCGATCTTCCTCTACTTCTCGCCGGGCGCGACGTATTATCTGGATCAAGTCCAGATTCAGTGACGCGCTACGCGAGCTTCACTTTGCGCACGTCGATCTTCTTGTCGTCGAACGTTCCGAGCCCGAGCGCTCCGGCGATTTCGATGTGCTCGACCTGCATGTTGACCCAACGGCTGTCCTGATCGGGCTTCGCAATCGCGATCGGCAGGCGTCCTACTTCGGCGCGCTTCGCGTCGATCACCTTCCATCCGGTCTTGTCGAGCGCCACGGGATCGGTCGCGAAGTACATCGTCTTGTGTTCCCACTTGTACTTCGCAACGGACGGCCCAGGGCCGCCGTGATAAGCCGCCACGATGCCGTCGCAGATATTCAGCACGGCCTTCTTACGAATGATCGGATGATCGACGACGTTGGGAATGAACGTCCCGCACGTGTTCAGCGTGATCGTCGCGTGGCTGCGCGAAACGTTGTTGACGTGCCCGTGCGAGAGGTTCTTGAGCGAAATCGTCACGCCCGCGGATTGATGGTGCTTGATCATGCACAGGTTGACGAGCTTGTTGACGTCCTTGGTGATGAACTTCGCGAGGTACGAGCGGCGGTGGTGCGGATTGTTCGGATCGGCCTGCGGCAGCACGAGCGGCATTTCGACGTACTCGTGCTCGTCGTAGCCTTCCATGTCGAGCTGCAGCGGATCCGTCTTGTCGGTGCCCCACGTCCAACGGACGCCCTCGGGCAGCCACTTGTCGAAGCCGGCGTCCAGGAATTCGGATTTGTAGCGATCGTACGCGACGATGTTCTTGAGAGGAACGCCCGCGCTCTGCAATCCGGCGATGATCTCGTGCACCGTCTCAGGCGATGAAATCACGGCGGGACGTCCAACGGGGTTCAGCTTGATGCCGACGACATCGGATGGTTCGAAGAACGACCGCCACGCATCCACGGGCGCGGGGGCGCCGGTCAGATCCATCATGCCGCGGTCCATCATCGAATGGATCGCCGGACGCTGGAACTTGCCGTCCACGATCGATCCTGAATGCTCGACACCGATGACGCGGCCAGGATAAGGGCTAGGCAGTCCGAGCTTTTCGCTCGTCTTGGCCATCGCCGTTCCATAGGTCGCGGCGGCGCCTGCGATCAAGGTTTTCAAGAAATCGCGGCGATCCTGTTCGTAGGTCATGGCCTTATGTTATCCGTTTTTGAATTCGGATGCGAAGGAGGCCCGGACACGCTCGAGACGCGCCGGGCCTCTGTGTGATTAGTGAGCGTTCGGCAACGAACGGGCGATTGCCGAATCAGTCATGACTTTCGTCAAGATCCGCGTACCGTTCACGCGCTCGAAGGTCAAGCCTGCGCCGCGCGCTCCGGAGGGAACCGCCGCCGGATTGCTCAACACCATGATCGAGCGCCTGGTGCTGAGACACTGAATCAGCAGTGCGCCTCCGGCTCCGGTTTCTTCGATAGAGTAATCACCGGCCGGCATCTGTGTGCCGGCGACATTGAATTCAAATGGAACCGATACCCGCACCGTTCCGAGGGATTGGGCGAACACCTGGGTAGAGGCGATCAATGCCGTGAGGCAAAATGCGAAACGAATAATCGTCGATTTCATAATTCTAAATTCTCCCTTTGAGATTGTTTGAAAAAAGACTCGCGGGGAACAGGGCGCGAAAGGTCCGTGGCGCGGAGTAGAGACACTCCGGACGGAATGGAAAGCTGGATCGACTGGGAAAGAAGAGGAAGACTCTAACGGCGAGACTTGCGTGGACTCGTTAGACGGCCACTGGGCTTATCGTACTCTGAATAGCGGTCCGAAATCAACCCGAATCCCATCAGGATTTTCTATCGGGTTTACCGGCACCAATCTAAGAATTAGGAACGCCGGGATCCTGCGCCGCGCGCCCTGGCCTGTGCCTTTGCGGGAGCCGACTTGATCGCCGCCAGCTTCGCCTGGAATCGCGGAGCGGGCTTCGACACCGGTTCATAGGAGAACCAATTGGCGATATATTCATCGTCCACGCGGACGCGCGCCATAATGGCTTTCCGCTTCGCCATCACCCGGCGCCAATTGCGCGCTAAATACCAAAAGGCCTTGAGCGACGCGTGTTCGTGCAGCAGGCAAGCTCCGGCGACCACGAGATCGCGCGTGGTGATCGAAACCCAATTGCGGCGATACAGATCCGGCGTGATGTTTTTGATCCGCATCAAAAAGCGGTTCTTCACCGAATGCATATTGATGGCGGGAGGCAGTGCGCGGCGGTTGCCGGGCAATACGTTCCGCACGTGGTATCCGCGGGCGTCGGGCGTATATACGCAGCGCCAGCCGAGTAATTGGGAACGCCACGCGACATCGGCATCTTCGCGATAAACGAAGAAATCGGGATCGAAAAATTCGCCGTCGATCGACACATCGTCGATCATTGACCGCCGGTAGAGCGCGGCCGCGGCGGTGGCGCCGAATACATATTCGGGCTTGAGGTAATGGCCGTTATCGACTTCCTGGCTGCCGCGATCGAGATGGCGCAGCATCGGAGTGAAGTAGATTCCGGTCGAATCGACCAGTTGCTTTTCGGGGAGATCGAAGGACGCCAGAATGGTCAACAGCTTGCCGCAGACGGTTCCTGCTTTGGAATCGACATTGCCGGCATCGACCAGTTCCTGAATGAAATCATTGTCAAGCAGAACATCTGGGTTCAGCGTGAGAATCCATTCGCCGCGCGCCATGGCGATCGCCTGGTTTTGCGCCGCCGCGAAACCGATGTTGTCTTCGTTGTAGACGACTTTGCAGCGGTCTTCGAACTGCTCGAGTAGATCCGCAGTGCCATCGTTCGAGGCGTTGTCTATGACAATCACCTCGATATTAAAGTACTTCTGCTCAAGCACCGATTCGAGACAGCGTTTGATGAATCGGCCGCTATTATATGTCACGATCGTGACACTTACGAAGTCATTAGCGGGCATGCAAGCGTTTCAGCATTCTTTCCGTATTTTTTGTCGAAGGTATACCTTCATTTAATACACGACTGCCCAATTTCGCAGCACCGGCTGATTCTTCTTGACTCAAAGCACCGACCGACCGGACCATCGCCGCTCCACCAATGCCCACGGCAACTAATCCCCGGCCAGCTCTCCCGAAGTGCTTTCGAGAGTATCTCAACAGACTAGCATACCAATACCGCCTCCGGCTTTGATTCGGGATTTGTAACACGCTGTGTCCACCGGCGTGAGTACCCTCGAGCGTGGGTATGTAGGCGGCCCGAAATCCTGCTGTGGCGGCGCGGCGGCAAAAGTCGACGTCCTCGAACCATACGGGATGGAAGTCTTCGTCGAAGCCACCGACCAATGTCCAAACGTCCTTGCGAACCATCAACATCGCACCGGCGGGCTGCTCGACTTCGCCCGCGACATCGTGATCGACATCGAGGCAGCGATACCGCCGATTGACGGGATTCGAGGGCCACATCCGGTTGACGCCGACGGTTTCGAATAAGAGCGTGAAAGGTGTTGGGAAACGCCGAAATGAAAATCCAATTTGGGTCTTGCCGTCAATACCCGTGAGGCGCCCGCAGGCGAGCCCGGAACGCCGGCAAGCGGCTTTCAAATCGTGAAGCGGCGATCGCAAAATCACATCGGGATTCAGCAGCAACACATCATCGACTTGATCATCGAGCAATAGCCGGAATCCCTGATTCACGGCGCCCGCAAATCCGGCATTGGCTTTGTTTTGGACGAACCGGATATCCTGTTTCCCGGCGACCGCGTGTGCCGTGTGATCCGTTGACGCATTGTCGATTACAAGCACGACATCACCGGTGGCACGCACCGTATTCAACGCATCCAAACAGGCGCCGATATGTCCTGCGGAATTGTGCGTGACGATGAGGATGCCGGTGCGCGACATGGCTATTGGGCGCCTCCGGTCAAGGCTGAATAGGCGCGCCAATACCGCTCATGGGCGCCGCTTTGCTGCAGCAGGTCTCGTATTTCGTGCTCTTGCAAACGCAGGATTTGGTTCAAGTCCGCATTCTCGTTTTCAAAGGCCGGTGCAGCCGGAGTGACTTCGATCCGGCACCCTTCAATCTTACCTTGGATCCAGGCTCGTCCGGCGCCCCGTTTTAAGGCGGACAATCCCCACAGGATTTGTCCGGCAAAAACGGGCCAATTGAGACCGACGCCATATTTCCTGGCGAGCACGGCTTGATTACGCGCGATCCAGCGTACGGATGCGTGATTCCACTCACCCCCGAGAGTTGCGCTGCCTTCATGCACCGCGACGGCCGCGGGCTCGTAATATCCGTTCAAGCCCAGTAGTGCGCAGCGCAGGCCGAAGTCGACATCCTCGAGATAGGATCCGAATTGTTCGTCGAGCAAACCCGTGCGATCGAATAAGGATCGCCGGAACAACCCCGCCGTCATCGGAGCCGAGGCGATCACGCGCGGCTCATTCCACATGGGTGCATCAGCGGGTGATCCATGCCCCGCCCGCCAGGAACAGAACCCTCGGTTGGTCAGGTCGAAAGTTCCATCCAGACGGGCGGAGCCGGAAGCCATGACGATTTTCGGCGCCACGAAATGATGATTCTCGACCGCGCCGGCGAGGCGTGATAGAAAATCCGGGCCGAATGTTACGTCGTTATTCAGGATCGCGACCCCATCCCCGGTCGATCGCGCAATACCGGTATTCACCGCGCGCGCGAAACCGTAGTTGCGGTCGAGAGGGATCCAGGTTACTGCAGGATGGGCTTTGGCGAATTGGTTCGATGCATCGCTACTCGCGTTATCGACCACTAGCACCTCGCACGCCCTTTCTGTTTGCAGATCCAGACACTCGAGAACCCGCTTGAGCCGTGCCGCGCCGTTCCAATTCGGGATGACAACCGATATCCTGGGCCGGACGATCTGGATGGAGGCCACCTAGGACCAACCCCGCGCAATTGAGTTCCCGTTACTATAGACCCACGAACAGGCAAAAAAACGACACCGATATTGAAATTTTTTCATCTGGAGCCTGCCGCGGCTACTCCGGGGGTTCCACCTGGCGCCGGTTTTGGAGCCAGCGCGCGCCGAGCCAGCAGAGTGTGGCCCAGGTGGCTCCGGCGGTCCATCCGGCCAGAACGTCGGTCGGCCAGTGGACCCCGAGGTACATCCGGCTGAAACCTACCAGTCCTGTGAGCAGCGCCGCCAGGGATAAAAAGTATGCTTTCAGGCGTTTGCGGTTGTAGGATCGGGCGAGCAGCGCGCCGAGCGTCAGGTAGGTGAGCGCCGACAGCATCGAATGCCCACTGGGGAAGCTCGACGTCATGACGTAGTCCTCGTGCGGCACGATATGCGGGCGGGGGCGGTCATAGAAATCCTTTAATCCCATGCTCGCCAGCATCCCTCCCGCGACGGAAAGAAAGAGAAATAACGCCATGTGTTTCTTGTCGCTCAGCATAAGAAATCCGGCCGTGCTAAGCGTGACCAGGGTGAGCACGGCAGTGCCGCCGAGGGCGGTGAAATCGCGCATGACTTCCTCGACCTTCTCGCCGCCTTTGGGGGTGAGATCCGGACGGCGCAGGTCGAGCAGGATCTTCTTATCGAGTGCGAGCGTTTCTCCTCCCGAGACTTCGCTCGCGATCAAGACGAAGGCCAGGACCCCGGCCCCGACTCCGGCGAATGCCAGCAGGACGCCGAGTTCATGGGAGCCGATCCAATTGAGAGGACGTAGGAAAACAGCGCGGAGCAAGCGGGTCATTGCCTCTCATTATGAAACGACTTGGGGCGGCTCGGGCAGAATTCGTCCGTCGCGGCTGAGCCGCAGCTTGCGTCCTCGCCATTCGACTGCGCCCGGAAGCAG
>DASXZC010000207.1:0-8631 GCA_036502165.1 Bryobacteraceae bacterium | reverse complement strand
CATGCAGAGCGAGTTCCCAGGGCGGCCAATCACGGTCGTCATTCCGGAACTCGTGCAGCGCCACTGGTATTTTTACTTCCTACACAACATGCGCTCTGCGATGTTGAAGACGATGCTGTACCTGCGCGGCGACCAGAGCATCGTGGTCGTGAATGTGCCGTGGTACCTGGAGTGATGTATGATTGCAGTAGCTGTTCCTCCAATCCTTCCGGGACCCAGCCGGATCTGTCACGGTCCAACCGGATCGCGTTTTGCGGCTCTTGAACGAGCGCGGCGCGTCAGTACTGGATGCCTTTTTAAAGTCCGAAACTCTGGAAGCGTTCCGCTGCAATATCGTCGAGACGCGGCCCGCCGGCAATCTTGCCGTCGAACACCCCAAGGTGTGGTTCCCCTCGTATCCGTACGAGTGGCCGGCCGAGATGCTCTACGCCGCCGCTGAGCTGACGCTCGATCTCGCCGTGCGCCTGTTGCAGGAAGGCTGGGGATTGAAGGACGCGACTCCTTATAACATCCTGTTCGAAGGGCCGCGCCCCATCTTCGTCGACGTCTGTTCGTTCGAGCGCCGTGATCCTCACGATTCCATCTGGTTCGCCTACGGCCAATTCGTGCGGACGTTCCTGAATCCATTGATCGCCCACCGCCGCCTACGCTTTCCTCTCGATGCCCTGCTGCTCGCGAATCGCGATGGGATCGAGTCGGGGCAGCTCTACGCATGGACGTCCTGGATCAATCGATGGTTCAACCCGGCGCTGCTGACGTCGGTGACCCTGCCCGCATTGCTCGATCACCGTGCGGCCAAGTCTCGCCCCACTTCTCCGCCGCCGATGAAGCGCTCCTCGACCTCAACCGATCCGGAGCAGACGGCTTGGGTGATGGATCGTTTGATCGCAGGACTGCGGCGCAAATTGAAGGCGGTACGCCCCTCCTCCGGCTCGATGGAGTCGCGGTGGACCGGCTACATGCAGACCTTCACCTACTCGCAAGAGCAGTTCGAATTGAAGTCGTCCTTCGTCACCGAGGCGTTGATCGGCGTGCAGCCGAAGCGGACTCTCGACGTCGGCTGCAACACCGGCTACTTCAGCAAAATGGCAGCGGAGTGCGGATCGCGCGTCATCGCGATCGACCGCGATCCGGCAGTGGTCGGACAGTTGTGGATCGAGGCTTCGAAAGACAATCTGGACATACAGCCGCTGATCGCCGACTTCGCCCGTCCGACGCCGGCGACAGGATGGCGCAACGCGGAATGTTCGAGCTTCCTCGACCGCGCCGACAATGCTTTCGATCTGGTTTTGCTATTGGGAACGCTGCACCATCTGACCGTGACGGACCGGATCCCGATGCTCGAAGTGCTCGCGCAAGCCGCCCGTGTCGCCTCGCACGCCGTCATCGAGTACGTCGGGCCTGAGGACGAGATGTTCCGTTTCCTCGCGCGTGGCAACGAAGCACTGTATGCCGATTACACGATCGAAGCGTTCGAGGAAGCCGCACGTCGGCATTTCGAGATTGTGCGATCCGCGCAGGCGCCCGGCTCGAGTCGCCGGTTGTATCTGCTGCGCCGCCGCCGTTCATCCTGAGCGGCTCGCCCGTCTGCGGCGCGCCTCGCGGACCCGTTCGGCTCGTTCCACCTGCCGTTCGTTCATCCCAAAATAATGCGCGACTTCGTGCCACACCGTATCGGCCACTACCGCTTCGAGTTCGCTCAACGATCGCGCCATACGCTCATGCGGACCTTGGAAAATCGTGATGCGATCGGGTAGTGCAAACGACTCCGAAACGCTCCGTTCCGTCAGCGGCCGGCCTTGATAGAGGCCGAGCAGCCCAGGTTCGGGCGGCTCCGGTTCGACCACGAGAATTACGTTCTGCATCCGCTTGCGGAAGCGCGGATCGATCTGCCCAAGGCCGCGCTCGACGATCCGGTCGAACTCAGCCGGCGTTACGCGTGGCACTCCGGTTTCCGCACTCGGGGAATTCGTGATTCACGGATCGTTAGAAAATCTTTTCGCATTTATTTCCCTCGAGTTAGCCCGATTTTTCGAGCCGGTTCGCGCCGCCGCGCCGCTATTGTTGCAGCGAAAGGAGGTTCATACTATGAATCCGAACCAATTATCGACGATGGATGAAGCCAAGGCAATTGCCGCGCAGTTAGGCACCCTTGGCGGCGGCGTGAAGGACATCTATATCCCTGATTATGAGGGGCCCTTCAACGCTCCGTCAAACGGCAATTCGATGTTCTACCACTTCCGGTTCAACGACGGAGCCGAAGGCTTCAACGTTGGCTTGATCCGTACGCTCATGAAGTCGTTCCCGACAACGTGGATGAACATGATCGCCACGGAAATCGGCTACCAGGTTCCCAACTAACCTTTGCGGTAAGTTAAAAGGAACGCTAGGTTGGCCCGGGCATCATTTATGAGCCGGGCCATCCTCTTTACTCTCGCAAATCATGGAACAACGTCAAGCTCGCTGGCCCGCGCTGTTTGCGACTCTCGGAGTCGGCGGACTCTATCTCGCGCTCCCGTCTTCGTTGACCATCGGCCCGACGTGGCTGCCGCTCGTGATTGTGGGCCTGCTCGCGATTCCGGTGCTGCTGTTTTATCGCAGCGGACGCGAACGCGCGAATCAGTTGAGCAGCTATGTCATGCTCGGCGTCATCACGGCGTGGATGTTGTTTTCGCTCGTCCGCCTGATCATCGGGATGGCTGAGCACACCGAATCACCGAAGATGCTGCTGCTGTCGGCGGCCCTATTGTGGGTGTCGAATATTCTGGTCTTCGCGTCCTGGTATTGGCGCCTCGACGCCGGCGGTCCCAATGCCCGCGACCGCCGCGAGACTCATGATGAGGGCGCCTTCCTGTTTCCTCAAATGACGATGCAGGATGAGGACAGCGACAAGTGGTCCCCTGGCTTCGTCGACTATCTGTTCCTCGCCTTCAACACCAGCACCGCATTCTCGCCGACCGACTGTCCGGTACTGTCGCGTTGGGCGAAGGTGATGATGATGCTCCAGGCTTCGATTTCCCTCGCGACCCTCGCGCTGCTCGCCGCGCGCGCCGTCAACATTCTCTAATATGTTCCTGTCGGCGTCGATTTTCCTCCTCATCTCCGCCACGGCCGCTGCCGTAACGATCCTCGGATTCTTTGGGATCGTCCACGTTCCGTCCGTCGTATGGTGGCTGCCGCTCTTCTTCACGTTCATCTTCGGACTGACTGGAATGTCGCACGTCTGGATTGGAATCGGGCAAGTGAAACGCGCACGCCATGCACGCGAGCTTCGTGAATCCGGCTTGCGTGGAAAAGCTCGGATCCTGAACGTCGAGCAGACCGGAATGACGATCAATGACAATCCGCAAGTGCGGTGCGTCCTCGAAATCACGGCGTTGGGCGCGCCCGTCTACACCGTCACTCTGACTTCCGTGGTCCCGATCATCAAAGTCGGATTGCTGACCTCGCCCAATCCGCTGCCCGTCTTCATCAATCCCGCTGATCTGAACGACATCCTCATCGATTGGTAGGACCCCTTGCACTTCTACACGTTCAGGCTTAATATGTAGAAGCGCAAGGTATGCCGAACGAAATCAAATCCGATCTCCCGCAGGGAACGCTCGACCTGCTCATCCTCAAGGTGGCCGCGCTCGGCCCTATTCATGGCTACGCCATTTCGCAGCGGCTGCAGCAAGTCTCCCGCGATGTGGTGCAAGTCCCCCAGGGATCCATGTATCCGGCTCTCCACCGGCTCGAAAATCGCGGACTCCTCACAGCCGACTGGAAAGAAACCGAAACCGGCCGCGAGGCCAAGTTCTACCGTCTGACGCGCAAAGGCCGCGCGCAACTCGACTCCGAAACCGCCAGTTGGAAGCGGCTCGCCGAGGCCGTCGGACTGATTCTCCGCATGCGCGAAGAAGGAGGCATCGAATGACCTGGTTTGCACGTTTGTGGCGCCATCGGCGCCTCGAGACCGACCTCGACAAAGAGCTGCGCTTCCACATCGAAGAGCACACCGCCGACCTCGTCGCACAAGGCCGCAATCCATCGGACGCGCGCCGTCTGGCTCGCCTCGAACTGGGCGGCCCGGAACAACTGAAAGAGGATCTGCGCGACGCCCGCGGCACGCGTTGGCTCGAGGATCTGGGACGCGATCTGCGGTATGCACTGCGGACGCTGCGCCACCAACCCGCGTTCACCTCCGTCGCACTGGTGACGCTCGCGCTCGGCATCGGAGCGACGACCGTGATGTTCACGCTCATCAACGGTGTGCTACTGAAACCGCTCCCGTATCCCGAGCCCGACCGCTTGCTGGTCCTGCAGGAACAGACCAGCTATCGCACGCAAATGGGCGATCTCTGGGCATTCACCTATCCGAATTATGTCGATTGCCGGGACGCCGCTTCGAAGTCGCTCGAGATGGCCGCATTCCGCTTTGGCAGCGGCACCATCGTTAGCGAATCAAGCGAAGCCGAGCAAGTACAAGGAATCGGCGTCTCGGCCAGTTTATTCGATATCCTGCGTACGCGCATGTTCCGCGGGCGTGCGTTCACGGCCGCGGACGATCGAGCCGGCGCCGCGCCTGTGGCGATCATCAGCTACGTCTTCTGGCAGCGCCATCTAGGCGCGAGTCCCAGCGCGCTCGGTTCCTCGATCAACTTCAACGGCAAGCCGTACACGATCACCGGGATCCTCCCTTCGGACTTTACGCTCGACGACAATTATCCCGACGTCATCACTCCGCTCGCTCAGGACACTTCACCAGGCATGCAGAACCGCAACATTCACGGCATCGGTGTTTGGGCGCGGCTCAACCCCGGCGCGACCATCGCGGGAGCTCGACAGGAGCTCGGCCTCGTGGGCCGCCACCTCGCCGAGCAATTTCCGAATTCGAATAAGGGCCGCACGTTCATCGCCGAGCCCCTCCGTCCCAGTGTCGGCGACGTACAATCGACGCTCTGGCTCTTGCTCGGCGCAGTCAGCCTGATCCTCCTGATCGCCTGCGCGAACATAGCGAGTCTGCTGCTGGCGCGCGCCGTTTCGCGGGATCGGGAACTCGCGATGCGCGTCGCGCTCGGCGCGGGCCGCGGACGCCTCGTCCGCCAATCCCTCACCGAGAGCGCCGTCCTCGGACTTGCGGGAGGAACACTCGGAATCCTGCTCGCCGCTTTCGGCCTAAGGCCATTCGTCGCCTTCTGGCCCGGCAGCCTGCCTCGCGCGACCTCGGTGCACATGGATTGGCGAGTGCTTCTGTTCGCAGTCGCGACCTCCCTGCTCAGCGGAATCCTGTTTGGATTGGCGCCTTCGCTCCGCGCGCCCGCTCGCAATCTCGAACTCGCTCTGCGTGCCGGCGGCCGCAGTATCGGCGGAGCTTCACGGCGTCTGCACGGTGGCTTCGTCGTCGTCCAACTCACGCTCGCGGTCGTATTATTGGTCAGCTCCGGCATGCTCGCCCGTACGCTGCTGCAACTTTCGAACGTCGATCCGGGAATCGACATCCACAATATCCTCGTCGCGCGCGCTGCCCTCTCGCCCTCGACTCTCGAGAATCCCGCACGCACGCGCGCGGCCTGGGATGACATTCTCGAACGTGCGCGCCGCGTCCCCGGAGTCGAAGCGATCGCCATGGTCGACACCGTGCCGATGCGCGATGGGAACAATCAGATCCCGTATCGAACCAGTGCCGCCGCCGTCCCTGATGATCGCGCGCCGATTGCCCTCGCGAGCAGCGTCTCGCCCGACTACTTGCATGTTATGAAGCTGCGTCTGCTCGCCGGCCGCTTCTTCGATAGCGGCGATCGCCTCGGTCACGAGTCGGTCGCGGTCATCGACGAGGTGATGGCGCAGCAGGCGTTCCCTGGAGAAGATCCGCTCGGCAAGCATGTCTGGATCGGTCTAGGAGCCGACCCCGCCCGCGTCATCGGCGTTGTTTCGCACGTCCGCTATTGGGGACTCGCCGGGGACGACCGCGCCACCGTGCGCGCGCAACTCTATTATCCGTTCGCGCAAGTGCCCGATCCGCTCGTGCGCCGCTGGTCGCAACTGATGTCGATCGCCGTGCGCACCTCGATCCCACCCGCAAATATTCTCGAATCCCTGCGGCATGAGCTCCGCGGCGCCACGCGCGACCAGGTGCTCTATCAGGTCGACACCATGGAGAATCTGTCGAGGAGCACGATCGCCCGTCAACGCTTCCTCATGCTCTTATTTGGAATCTTCGCGGGCCTTGCGCTGCTGCTCTCCTCGATCGGGATTTACGGCGTGATGGCCTACTTGACCGGCCAACGCGTGCCGGAAATCGGAGTCCGCATCGCACTCGGCGCGACCTCGCGCGGCGTGATTCGTCTCGTGCTCGAACAGAGCCTCGTGATGATTGTCGGAGGAGTCGTGTTGGGAGGGTTGGCCGCGTTCGCCGCCGCCAGACTCTTGCAAGGGCTCGTCGAAGGCATGCGCCCCGTCGATGCGCCGACGTTCGCCGCGATGGCCGGAGTCCTCATGGCGGCTGCCCTACTCGCCAGCTACCTGCCTGCCCGGCGCGCCAGCCGAATCGATCCCGTGAAAGCCCTGCGCGAGGAATAAATCGAGCCAGCCCATTTTGGATCTTACTCGTCCGATTCGGACTGGCTTGGATTTGATTCGTTCCCCCTTTCCTTGGTAGAGTATGAGGCGGCCCGAAATACGCGCGGACTTTTTGCGCCTTGGGGGAATTACCGTCTCAATTCCTTGTGCGCCGGGCCCATGTGGACACTCTGGAGGATTGTAATCGAATGACTTCTCATCTCGTCGCGGCTGCGACTTCCGTCGCAGGGCTCGCCCGGCGGACCTTTCCTTTGCTGCTCATTTGCCTCGTGCTGGCAACCCTTGGCGCGTCTTCCGCGCTGGCCCAAGTGCAACCCGGCGCCGCTGATCATCTCGCGGGTGGGGAAGCGAATTTAAAGCTGCCGGACCTGAATTCCGCCACGTTTCTGAAATATGAAATCGGCGGCCGTTCGCTGCTGATGGGCGGAATCGCCATCGTGATCCTCGGGCTCTTGTTCGGCTTGATGAGCTTCAATCAATTGAAGAACATGGCCGTCCACAAGTCGATGCTCGAAATCTCGGAGCTGATCTACGAAACGTGTAAGACGTACATGATCACGCAGGGGAAATTCCTGATCCAGCTCGAATTATTCATCGGCACCATTATCGTGGTTTATTTTGGCGCGCTGCAGCACTTCGAAGCCATGAAGGTGATCATCATCCTCATGTTCAGCATCATCGGAATCGCGGGCAGTTACGGCGTCGCCTGGTTCGGAATTCGCGTCAACACCTTCGCCAATTCGCGCACCGCTTTCGCCAGTCTGGCCGGAAAGCCGTTCCCCTGCTACGAGATCCCGCTCAAGGCCGGTATGAGCATCGGCATGCTGCTGATCTCGGTCGAACTGCTGCTGATGTTGGGCATCCTCCTGTTCATTCCGGGCGATTACGCCGGACCTTGCTTCATCGGCTTCGCGATCGGCGAATCCCTGGGCGCGGCCGCCCTCCGCGTGGCCGGCGGCATCTTCACCAAAATCGCGGACATCGGCGCCGACCTGATGAAGATCGTCTTCAAAATCAAAGAGGACGACGCCCGCAACCCCGGCGTCATCGCGGACTGCACCGGCGACAACGCCGGCGACTCGGTTGGACCCTCGGCGGATGGATTCGAGACCTACGGCGTCACCGGTGTGGCGTTGATTTCGTTCATCCTGCTGGCCGTGAAGGAACCGAAAGTCCAAGTGCAACTGCTAGTGTGGATCTTCGTCATGCGCATCATGATGGTGATCGCCTCCGGCGCATCGTATTTCATCAACGCCGCCTGGGCGAGCGCTAAATTCAAGAATGCCGATCGTATGAACTATGAGACTCCGCTGACGACGCTCGTTTGGCTGACGTCGCTGATCTCGGTCAGCCTGACCTTCCTCGTGTCGTACCTTGTCATTCCGGTACTCGGCGAAGGCGGCTACAGCGACTCGCTGTGGTGGAAGCTGTCGGTCGTCATCACCTGCGGCACGCTCGCCGGCGCGATCATTCCGGAACTGGTCAAGGTCTTCACCTCCACCGAATCCCGGCACGTCCGTGAGGTCGTAACGTCTTCGCGCGAAGGCGGAGCGTCCCTCAACATCCTCTCCGGCCTGGTTGCCGGCAACTTCAGCGCATACTGGTTGGGCATGGCAATCTTGGTGCTCATGTCGGTCGGCTATTACGTGTCGACCTTCGGACTCGATGAGATCATGATCGCCCCCGCCGTGTTCGCCTTCGGCTTGGTCGCCTTCGGATTCCTGGGCATGGGTCCGGTAACGATCGCAGTCGATTCCTATGGGCCGGTCACCGACAATGCGCAGTCCGTCTATGAGCTGTCAATGATCGAGTCCATTCCGAACATCGAGAAGGAGATCAAGAAGGATTTCGGATTCGAACCCAAATTCGAGGAAGCAAAACAGAACCTCGAAGAAAACGACGGTGCGGGCAATACGTTCAAGGCGACCGCGAAACCCGTGCTGATCGGCACAGCCGTCGTCGGCGCGACCACCATGATCTTCTCGATCATCGTTGCGCTCACCAAGGGATTGAAAGAGCAACTGGAGAATCTGTCGATCCTGCATCCCCCGTTCCTGTTGGGATTGATCA
>DASXZC010000206.1:0-4613 GCA_036502165.1 Bryobacteraceae bacterium | reverse complement strand
TTCCGTCGAAGACATAATCGGTCGAAAAGTGGATGAGCCGCGCGTCCGCCTGGCGGCAGGCGAGGGAGATGTTCCGCACGGCGAGGGCGTTCACGAGGAAAGCGGCTTGGGGCTCCTTCTCGGCGACGTCGACCTGATTGTAAGCAGCGGAGTTGAAAACGAATCGCGGGTCGATGTGCGAGATGCACTGCTCGACGGTCTGCTGGTTGGTGATATCGAGCTGCGTGCGTTCAAAGGTGTGGACCGTATATCCGCGAGCAGTGAGCTCAGCCTTCAATTCGACGCCGAGCTGGCCGCCAGCACCGAAGATCAACGCGGACCGGTTGGTGTGAGACATCAAACAAAAAGGATACCAATTGTTTTGGTGCGGTGCGCGGACTAAGGCTCAACCCGCGTGAAGCCACGCGGCACCGCGAAAAGTGTGGGCGACGGTGCGCCAAGCTCGAACGAGTCTACGACCCTCTCGCTGTACGCTGTTCTCAGACCGAAGTGATTCTGTCGCCACATGAGAGATCGAAGCTGTTCGCAACCGAGAGACGGTGCAAAGAACACTTCGTAGTGGGATCCGCCATCATCGGTGCCGCTGTAGCCCACGACGCCCACACCGATCACGATCGAATCCGGAAGACGCTCCGACAAATACAAATAGTGCGACTTCATGTGCGAGCATTGCTGGTCATCTTCCTCCCACATCGGCGTGCCGGAATGCGCTCCTCCAGGGTATTCTTCAAACACTGCATGGTCGTGGTCTATGGCAATTCGCCGGTTCTGAGTTCGCCGTGTGATGTGAGTCCGCTTGGTCGTCGGCGCGGGAAGATGCCAGAACGGCCATTCAGCAATCGAATAGGTCCTCGATGTGGACCCATCCTTGTCGAACGCCTCGATCGTGTCAACGCTCCTGATGCCGTCAAAACCCAGCCCCCGTCCGAAAGAGAATTCGTGAGAGCGAACTGTCCGGCACGGAGTGTGTACGAAATCGACCACGCAGCCTCCTGCTCCGGTCCAATTGAGTTGCTTGTGGGACTGTGACCAGTCCAGGAGGCGCTTGGCTTCGGGGCTCAGATTTTGTGGAGTCAGATTTTGACCAAGGATCAATGAAGCGAAGGCAGAAGTAGCTACGGCAAAGCTCAGACGTTGGACGATGGTGACATTTCGCTTCACGAGTTTTCCTCCTGCATGGGTTGGACGCCGATGCGGAAAGAGATGTTCCTCGATGCGACTTGATGAAGACGGTGAGCGCCCAGAAGAGATTGCTTTGGTGCGGGCGATAGGACTTGAACCTACACGGCCTTGCGGCCACTGGAACCTAAATCCAGCGCGTCTGCCAATTTCGCCACGCCCGCTTGCTTATGAATTGAGGATAGCAGACAGGTAACGCTCGACATCGGGTGATTCTTCAGCCGGAGCCCATGCCGCGAATTCCTTGTCGGTCGACGGATTCCAGGGGCCAGGCTTCACTTCGTAACACACAAGAACATCGCTGAGCGCGACGACCGTGTGCCACACTCCCGCGGGGGTGTCGACTCCGATCGAGGGATGGCAATCGCCAATGAAATGGCGGCCGGTAATGATGCCAGCGTCATCGAACGTTATGACGCAACCTTCGCCCGATAAAGCCAGGAATGCCTCGTCTTTTGGCGGACGCAGATGACGGTGTGGCTGGACGTAGGTGCCTTTGAGCAGGACGTTCAGGAAGCGGTGCGGATTATCCTCAGGCCCCGAATGGAAATTGAAGTTCATTCGCCGGCGAGGACTTTTTAACGCCGCTTCGGTCACGCGGGCGATCAGATTCCGGTCGAGTTGTTGGACATTCAGCGGCACTTCCTATTCACTGTAGCGCGCGTGTCGGATACAATAAAACGTTCTTGGGGCGGTTTGTTCACGTATGGATATTGTCACTGGACATATTGGATGGATCGAAGTCATATGCGGGCCGATGTTCTCGGGGAAGAGCGAGGAATTGATCCGGCGGCTGCGGCGGGCGCTCATCGCGCGGAAGCGGGTGCAGGTCTTCAAGCCCATCATCGACGACCGCTATTCCGTTGAAGAGATCGTCTCGCATTCTGCTCTGCGGCTGCCATCGGAGGCGGTGCAGAATGCCAAGGATATCCTCGAGAAGCTTGACTGGCGGACGCAGGTGATCGGCATCGATGAATCCAATTTCTTTGGCGATGACCTCATCGACATCGCCGAACGGCTGGCGGATTCGGGTAAGCAGGTCATCATCGCGGGACTCGATACGGACTATATGGGGCGTCCGTTCAAGCCGATGCCGGATCTGTTGACGCGTGCGGAGTCGATCACGAAGACTCTCGCGATCTGTGTGCGATGCGGGAATCCGGCGAAGCATACGCAAAGGCTCGTGGAGTCGCAGGATCTCATCATGGTGGGTGCGACCGGACTCTATGAGGCGCGCTGCCGCCGGTGCTTCGAGCCGGGCGTTCCGAAGCAGGAGTTCCTGCCGTTCGACAAGCATCCGTAGCGCTTTGGACTCAAAACCTGCTACTTTTAAGGCCACATGTCTATCCACAATGGTGATCGATCGCGCTTCGGACGGCTACGGAAACAGAAGTTGCGTAAGCGGGAAGAGACGCGGCTGCTGAGGAAGAAGTTGTTGGGCGAGAAGTCTGCTGCGCCGGCCTCCACCGCCGCCCCGGCTGCTACCCCTTCCGCTTAAGATCCGCAAGCGGAATCGATCGCAAACAAACATAAGAAGCATCGTGACGGGCATTGACAGCGCCCTCGTTCTGCGGCATACTGCCAGTAGGCGAATAAAGGGCGAAAACAATCCGTCATGGCAACTGCTCCTCTTCTCTTTCCGGCCAAATTTCAAAGCCAGCTTGGATGGCGTCAATCGATTGATGTAGAAGGACTTCCGATAGGGATTCCTTCTTTCGATGCGATCCTCGGCGGATGTCCACGGGGCAGGATTACAGAGGTTGTCGGAGCCGCTTCGTCGGGGCGCACCAGCCTGGTCCACCGCATCCTCTCGGCGGCTGGTGAGCGAGGGGAATATTGCGCCGTGGTCGATGCGGCGAACTCCTTCGATCCGTGGACCGCCTCGCAGGCGGGAGCCGATTTGGATGCTCTGGTCTGGGTCCAATGCGGACACAATGTCGAGCACGCTATGAAGTCGGCCGATCTGCTGATCCACAGTGGCGGCTTTGGGGTCGTCATTCTGGATTTGTGCGATGTGACGGCGGCGTCGACAGGGAGGATCCCGTTGTCATGGTGGTACCGATTTCAACGAGCGGTTGAGAAAACTCCGACGATCCTGTTGGTTTTAGGGCGCGAGGCGCATGCGAAAGCATGCACGGCCCTGACTGTCGAAGTGCAGCGGGAAGATGCTTCCTTTGACGGATCGTTCCCTTTTCAATTGCTCAAAGCGGCACGCTATCGCGTAGCGGCCCGCAAACCGTTAGGCTCCGTTGGTGCGTTCTTGGCCAGGGGGACAGCCTGAGCTGTCCCCTTCTTTTTACGGCTCCATGTACGCGGCGATTCACATTCCGGACGACCCGTCGAGCAAAAGTGCCGCTCTGCTCGCGCTTGGCAAGGCGTTCTCGCCTGAGGTTGAACAATCCGCCGATGCGGCAACGATCGTCTTCTCTATAGGGCCACTTGTCCGGCTGATCGGAGGGCCGGAAGAAGTCGCGAGCGAAATCGCACGCCGCGCCAACGAACGGGGCATACACGGGCGGATCGGCATCGCCGCCAATCCGGAAGTTGCCATCCTCGCGGCCCGTTATACGAAGACGCTGCATCTGATCCCGGCCGGCGAGGAGCGGCGACACCTGGCGCGGCTGCCGATCGAAGCTCTCTTTGCCAGCGAGGACGATCTCGAGGCGATCGAGATCCTCGACCGCTGGGGGATCCGCACGATTGAGGATTTCCTGAAGCTGCCGGAAGCCGGCATCGCTGAACGTCTCGGGGCGCGTGGATTGAATCTTCTCAAAATCGCACGCGGCGAATCGAAGCGTCCACTGCGGCCGGTGCGCGAAGGCGTCCGGTATGACGAGCGCATCGAGACGGATCATCCGATCGGGCTGCTCGAACCGTTGCTATTCCTCGTCGCGCGTTTGTTGAACGAGCTCTGTGGACGACTGGTCGCGCACTCGCGCGCAACCACTGAACTGCGGATCAAGCTCGAGCTTGAAAACGATACGTCGCACACGCGGATGTTGCAGTTGCCGTTTCCCACGCATGATGCGAAGGCGCTCGGGAAGCTCGTGCAGCTCGATCTCGAAGCTCATCCGCCGGCGGCTCCGATTGCGGCGTTGACGATCGCGGTGACGCCGGTCGATCCGCGAGTGGTTCAGAACGGACTCTACAGGCCGCCCGCGCCTGAGCCTGAGAAGCTCGAGCTGACGCTTTCGAAAATCCGGGCGATGGTCGGCCCGAATCGTGCGGGCTCGCCGGAGCTGCTGAATACGTTCAAGCCCGATGCCTGGCGGATGCGCGCCACTCCGCCGGGGCCGAAGCAAACGCTCGTCTATGTGGAGGAGGCAGCGCTGACGACGGGGATCCGCCTCGCGTTCCGTTACTTCCGTCCACCGCTCGAAGCCCGTGTCGATGTGGCGCAGGAAGGCATTCCCCAACGCGTGTACGCGAGCGGA
>DASXZC010000205.1:0-2778 GCA_036502165.1 Bryobacteraceae bacterium | reverse complement strand
TTTGTAGGGGCCTTCGTACTGGGAGCGGCCGATCCACTCGCGCCAGAAAGTTTCGGTATCGTTGAACGCGGAGTCGATGGGGACGGGCTCAGGGACGTCTTCAATCGAGCTGGCGTACGTGAGGACGAAGCATTGCTGCTGGCCGGCGCGGAGGGTGAACTCGCTCACGGTGGTGAAGTTTTCGCCGTGGAGCTCGGCGGGTTTGGCATGGGTGCAACTGCTGCGGAGCACGACCATGTTGGGCCCAGCGATGGCGCGGAGCTCGTGGTCGCTGCTGGTAACCCAGGGAACGGTGAGGCCGTAGTCAAAGCGCAATGCGAGTTCCATGCGGATGGCGACTTTGCCGCGCGTGCAGCGGACGATGCGCACGACATCAGAATGTTTACCGCGGGGAGGCATGAAGTCGGTGAGCAGGAGCTCGCCTGAGGAGGTGGTGAAGGTGGTCTCGAGGATGAGGGTGCCGGGCCGGTAACGGCGTTGGATGGCGGCGATCTTATCGCGGGGACGCAGGCTCCAGTAGCCGTTGTCCTGGGTGCCGAGCAGAGCGGCGAAGCAGGCTCCCGAGGCGAAGTTGGGCCAGCAGAGCCAGTCGATGGAGCCCTCGCGGCTGACCAGCGCGGCGGTTTCGAGGTCGCCGATGACGGCGTAGTCCTCAATGCGCACACCGTGGAGAGGTTTGCGTTCCTGCTTTCGAAACCACTCTGGCAACGAACCCTCCCTTTCGCGACATCACGCAGGTGTATCAGCCGATGCTCACGGGCCGGCGGTTTCTGCTTCTAATGAGGTTGGATGCAGGCCGACCCGGGGACAACTGCGGGCGGGTTAGACTCGAACGGCAGATTGAATTTTTGGAGCGGAGGCCGCAGCATGAAGCCAACGGAGGGACGCCGGCGCGTCGTGATCGAGGAGGTGCGGCCTGAGGTGGATGGCGGCAGACATCCGGCGAAGCGCGTGATCGGCGATGTGGTGGAGGTGACGGCGGCGATCTTTGGTGACGGACACGATCATGTCGCCGGGCGCGTGCTGTACAGGCACGAGAGCGAAAAGGAGTGGCGCGAGGCGTGGTTCGAGCCGCTGACGAATGATTTGTGGCAGGCGCGATTTCCGGTGGACCGGATCGGTGCGTGGAAGTTCACCATCGAGGGATGGGTCGATCATTTTGACACGTGGTCGCATGATCTTGTGAAGCGGCTGGATGCACAGCCTGATCCCAAACATCCGACGCAGCAGGTTATTCCGCAGGACATTCCGCTGGCGCTGCGGATCGGAGCGAACCTGTTGGACGCGGCGGCGGATCGAGCCCAGAAGACAAATGCGGCGGATGCAAAGAGGCTTGCGGAAGCTGCCGCGCAATTAAGGCATCTTGCGGATGCGAACCTGCCGTACTATGACTCGCCGCTGACGCTGGAGCTGGAAGCACTGGTGGCGAAGTATCCGGACCTGACGTTTGCGACGAAGCTGGATCTGGAGCTGCCGTTGTGGGTCGACCGTGAGCGCGCACGATTTTCGGCGTGGTACGAGCTGTTTCCACGGTCGGCGGCGCCGGTGCCCGGACAGCACGGGACGTTTCGCGACGTTGAGACCCGGCTACCGGAGATTGCCGCGATGGGATTTGACATTGTGTACCTTCCACCGATCCACCCCATCGGCGTGCAGTACCGCAAGGGCAAGAACAACTCGGTGACACCGGAGCCAGGTGACGTCGGAAGCCCGTGGGCAATTGGTGGGGCAGAGGGTGGGCATACATCCATTCACCCGCAGCTGGGCACGATGAAGGATTTCGAGCACCTGGTGAAGGCGACGAAGTCGCATGGGATGGAAATTGCGCTGGACATCGCCTTTCAGTGCTCGCCGGACCACCCGTGGGTAAAGAACCATCCAGATTGGTTTACGATCCGGCCCGATGGGACGATTCAGTATGCGGAGAATCCGCCGAAGAAGTACCAGGACATTTATCCGCTGAACTTTGAGTCGAAGGACTGGCGCGGGTTGTGGGATGCGCTGTATGGCGTGTTCAAGTTCTGGGTGGACCATGGCGTGCGCGTGTTTCGCGTGGACAATCCGCATACGAAGGCGCTGCCGTTCTGGGAATGGTGCATTGCGGAGATACGGAAGACGCATCCTGAGGTGATCTTGCTGGCCGAGGCGTTTACGCGCCCGCATGTGATGTATGCGCTCGCGAAAGGTGGATACACACAGGGATATACGTACTTCACGTGGAGGACGACGAAGGGCGAGTTGCAGGAGTACTTCGAGGAGATTTCGAATCCGCCGGTGTCGGACTTCTTCCGGCCGAACGTGTGGCCGAATACGCCAGACATTCTGCATGCGCAATTGCAGGAGCCCGATCCGGTGAAGCGGAGGGCGGTCTTCCAGTTGCGTGCGGTGATGGCTGCGACGCTGAGCGCGAACTGGGGAATCTATGGGCCGGCGTTTGAGTTGTGTGAGTGGCGGCCGGCGAAACCTGCTCCGGGCAAGACCGGAAGCGAGGAGTATCTTGACAGCGAGAAGTATCAGATTCGAGAGTGGAACAGAACCTCGCCGGAGTCCATCGCTCCGCTGATTACGAAGTTGAACCGAATCCGGAAAGAGAACCGTGCGTTGGAGCGAAATGAGCACCTGGTGTTTCACGATGCGCCCAATCCGCAGCTTCTTTGCTACTCGAAAGCCACAGCGGATAAGAGCAGCGTGATTCTTGTGGTGGTGAATCTGGACCCGGCGAACGAGCAGACCGCATGGCTGGATTTGAAGCTGGATGCGCTGGGGCGGCCGTGGCAG
>DASXZC010000204.1:0-11320 GCA_036502165.1 Bryobacteraceae bacterium | reverse complement strand
CTTGGTCGACATAATGTATCCCGTGATTGCGAGGAACACCGCCGCCGTGACCATGAACGCCGCGAGGATCATCTGCGGAGCGTACTGCGACGCGATCCACAGAATCGGCGACAGCACGATTCCGGACAGGAATCCGTCCGCCACCAGCGCCGTTACACCCAACGTCGGATTGTTGCGGCACGCCATCGCGATCCACGGCACGACGTTGAGCAGCAGCATCGCCGCCACCCATCCCCATCGCGACGAGAAGAACGAAACCATCGTCTCTGACGTTGCGCCGACATATCCGCCCGCCATCGCGCAAAAGACGCTCACTCCCAGCAGCATGTAAGTCTGTTTGATTACAGACGACATGGCTCCGGTCAGCTCGATCGTCCCCGATAATTTGTCCGTCACCGACATTTGCGACCTATATTGGTTCATCTGGATTGGCCCTCTCGCTTCGAACTATAGCACCATCTAAAGCTTCATCCTTTGGATGATTCGGGTGATCACCGGGTTTCGGGCAGGGCGGGAACATCCGATATGGTTTATAGTGAAAGTAAGTTGAGGTCACTCTGTTGAAACGTAAACCGATGACACCGCCCGAGCCCGCGATTGCTCCGGAAATTCTTGAAGGAGCGAAGGCCGCGCTGTTCGCGGAACGGCCGCGGCGCAGTCCGACGAAGTGCGTCGTCTGCGATTCGGAAACGTCGCCCAACTCGAACGAAGGCCTGTGTTGGGTCTGCCGCCGCCTGAAAATATCCGCGTGGCGCGACTCCGACACACAAATGCCCGCGCAAGAGTAGTTTTCCGGCGTTCCCCACCTCGATCCGTTCTGCGGTATAACAAATGCATGCATCGCAGGGATTTCTTCGCCATGGGCGGCCGTACCATCACTGCTGCCACTTTAGCTGCTGCTTTTCAAAATGACTCCGTGTTACGTGCCCAGTCTGCGTCCAGATCGGCCGCGGGACGTCCAGCCGACTCGATTGCAGTCGACGAGGACTTCTGGCTGAACATCCGCCACGCCTTCACGGTCAATCGAAACATCATCAACCTCAACAACGGGGGCGTCAGCCCTTCGCCGAAAATCGTCAGCGACAGTGAGAAGCGATTCCTCGACATCGAGAACATGGGTCCTGCCTTTTATATGTGGCGCGTCCTCGATCCGGATATCGAGACGGTGCGGCGCCGTTTGGCGAAGGAGTTCGGGGTCGACACCGAGGAAATCGCGATCACGCGTAATGCCAGCGAGGCGCTCGAAATCGTGCAACTCGGCATGGAACTGAAGCGCGGCGACGAAATTGTCACCACCGATCAGGACTACGGCCGCATGATCACGACTTGGGAACAGCGCGCGCGCCGCGATGGCGTCGTCCTGAAGCAGGTGTCGTTCAAATGCCCGCCGCCCAGCATGGATTATTTGGTAGGTCAGATTACCGATGCGGTCACGCCCCGCACCAAGGTCATCCACATCTGCCACATCACCAATCGCACTGGCCAGATTTTCCCGGTCAAGAAGATTTCGGAATACGCGCACAGGCGCGGCATCGAAGTGGTGGTCGACGGCGCCCACGCCTTCGCCCAGTTCCCCTTCAAATATAAAGACGATCTGCTGTGCGACTATTACGGCACCAGCTTGCACAAATGGGTGCTGGCGCCAATCGGCACGGGCTTCCTGTTTGTTCCCAAGGACAAGATTTCGAAGATCTGGCCGCTGATGGCTGCTCCGCCGTCGATGGACAACAACATTCGGAAGTTTGAGGAAATCGGCACGCATCCGGCCTCGCAGCGGAACTCGGTCACCGAGGCGCTCGCGTTCCACGATTCGATCGGGAGTGAGCGGAAAGCCGCCCGTTTGCGCTACCTGCGGGCCCGCTGGTCGAAGCGTTTGAAGGGTTTACCGGGCGTCGAGCTCCTGACCTCGGATGATCCGGAACAGTCCTGCGGCATCGGTTTGCTGAGTGTCAAAGGCTTCGACGCGGGTGAGTTGTCGAACTACCTGATGGACCACCATAGGATCCTGACGACGCCGATCGTGACCGAGGGGCCGTATCCGTACTCTGGCCTCCGGATTACCCCCAACGTCTACACCACGCTCGAGGAAGTCGACACGTTCTCGGACGTCATGGAAGAGATCATCAAACGGGGTAAGCTGACCGCTTAGTCTTGTTCTTGAATCTGAACGAGCGGCTCCCCAGGGGCCGCTCGCTTAATTTCCGGCGACCGCTACTGCCATGTCTTCCATACTGGGAGTATCCGTCGTGGCGATCTGGTCCATCATCTTGCGTACGCACTTCGCGTAGTCCCTCCGCCTTGGATTATAGGCCTTCATTTTGTCCTCGAAGGACTTCCCCCGATACGGGACTTTATTAGTCAGGCAATCGGCGACAATCGAGATGCTTTCGGCCACTGTGCGGAATCGGCTGGCTCCATTGCCCCATCCGAAGACGTTGTTATTACGGATGTTACGGCCACCGGACTCGATAATCACGAGACTCGGCAGCAGCCGCCAGTCGAGGGCGAACTTGTCGGAAACTTTCAGAAATTCACCCGCGCGGGCGGCCAGGGGCGAGCGGTACTTCCCAAAGAAATTCCTCAGCGCCGGCAATCGCCCATCGGGCTTGGTTAATTGCTCACCGCAAGCGGTCCCGGTGCACAGGGCGCTGACGGCGAGTCCAGTTGCGACGGCGAATTCTCGTAGGTTTAGGATCATGAGCTATGAATGTCTATCGGCGGAGAACGGCCGGGATAACAGAAAGTAAGCGGGCGAACCAGCGTTCGATGGAAACTAAGGCATGAACTCTGTCAGTGTACGAGTATCATACTTCTATTTCAACACATCCTCATGAGGGGATGGGCCTAGGCCCGGAGTAGCGGCGAGGCTATACTGGGAATTCACGCCGAGTCTGCTTCCTATGCCTCCTATCAACATCCGAGTCCGCACTCTCGCGGAGTTATCTCCTGAAGAATCTTACGTTTTCAAGCGCCGCGCACAGGCGAACATCGAGGAGGTCCTTCCCCGCGTCACCGAAATGATCGCCTCCGTGCGGGATCAAGGCGACGCCGGACTCCTGCCCTACGTCAAGGAATTCGATTTTGGCAAGGCCAAATTCACCGGCCTGAAAGTGACGCCCAAGGAATTCGCCGCCAGTGTGAAGTCCCTTTCGGCGGAGGTACGCAAGGCCGTCGACGCGGCCTACGCCAACATTCACTCCTTTCACCACAAGCAACTTCCCGAGCCGATGTGGTTCGCGGAACTCCAGCCCGGAGTCTTTGCCGGTGAGAAGATTTCCCCGGTCGGCCGGGTCGCCTGCTACGTGCCAGGGGGCAAGGGCTACTTCCCTTCCGTAATGCTGATGCTGGGGATCCCCGCAGCAGTCGCCGGAGTTGAAAGCATCTGCGTCTGCACTCCCCCTAATCCCCAGGGCCGTGCGGACTCGGCGGTCCTCTATGCGGCTCAGCTCTGCGGAATCAGCGAGGTCTATAAAATGGCCGGCGCCCATGCCATCGCGGCCCTCGCCTACGGAACGGAATCCGTCCCGCGCGTCGACAAAATCGTCGGCCCCGGATCCATTTACGCGACCGCCGCCAAGCGCCTGGTCGCCGGAATCGTCGACGTCGGAGTCCCCGCCGGACCCAGCGAGTCGATCATCCTCTGCGATGAAAATGCCGATCCGCTCATCGCCGGGCTCGACCTGTTGATCGAAGCCGAGCATGGCAATGATTCCGCCGCGATCCTCGTGACGCACTCTGAAAAATTGGCCATTGAGGCGATTGAGGCGATCAAGACTTATGTGCCGAAAGTCCCCGAGCCGCGGCGGACGTACATCCAGAACGTGCTGACCAACTACGGCGGCGTCCTGATTACGAAGGATTGGCAGGACTCCTGCGACTTCGTCAACGAATACGCGCCCGAGCATCTGGAAATTCTGTGCAAGGATCCGTTCCTCGCGTTGAGCCGCATACGGAATGCCGGCGAGATCCTGCTCGGCCCCTACACTCCGATTTCGATTTCGAACTACTGCCTGGGATTGAATGCCATTCTGCCGACCGGCCGCTTCGCGCGATCGTTCTCGGCGGTGACCGTCCACGACTTCCTCAAGCGCGCCGGTATCGGATACCTCGACGCGCGCGGCTACGATCTGCTGAGCGGTCCTACGGCGACGCTCGCTGACTACGAACGCTTCCCGTCGCACGCACTCGCGATCCGCGAACGGGCCAGGATCTGGAAGAAAAACGGACGCCCGTGAGCGAGCTCGCCGAAATCCGGGCGCTGCAGTTCACCGACCTTCCGCGCGCCAATGCGCTGCTCATTGAGCTGTTCCGGGCGAAGCTTCCATTCCCGATTCGTTCTGTCCAGATTCGTCCACTGGCTGTATCGCTGAACTCGGTCAACGGGTTCCTCGAGACCGATGAGCGCAAGCTGTTCTTCAAGGCTCATATCGAGAGCCAGGTCGCGGGGCGGGAATACTACAACACGGAAGTCCTCGCCGATGCCGGATACCCGATCCTCAAGCCCGTTCTGAAGGCCAGCGAGTCAGCCGCACAGCATGTGATGCTGTATGAGATCGTAGAGAGTCCGACGATGTTCGACGCCTGCCGGGCGCTGGAACAAGGCACCGCTTCGAACTTCGACGCACTGGTTGCGGCGCAACAGAAATCGGATCGACAGTTGCTCGCTCTATACCGGCGGTCCCTCCATTGGGCTTCGGCCGCCGACAACGCACAGAGTCCGATTCATCAACTTTTCTACCATCGCCTCACCGGCGGCCGCTACGCAGAATTTTATCTGGGCAGCACGGTGCAGTTCCCCGGAATCGAGATCCCGTTCGAGGATCTCGCGCGGATGCATTGGACCATCAACGGTGTCACCCATCCCCATACTCTCGCGGAACTCGTCGATCGCGCGATCGAACTGCTGAATCCCGCGAAGTCCGGCCCTGCCATCGCTGGTCACGGCGACGCCCATAACGGCAATTTGTTCTACATCGCCGAGACGGGCGACCTGCTGTATTTCGATCCGGCCTTCGCGGGTCATCATTCGCCCTTGCTCGATCTGGTGAAGCCGCTCTATCACAACGTCCACGCGCAGTGGATGTATTTTCCGGAAGAGACGAGCGCCAAATTGAGCACCTCCGTTCGAATCGCGGACGGCGCCATCCACGTGGAGCACGACTTCTCACCGACGCCAATCCGCACCGCGACTCACGATTCGAAGACGAATCTCGTCCTGCGCCCGCTCGTCGAAATCCTCAAGGAAAAGGATTGGCTCGATGCGGAGTGGAAAGCGTACATGCAGTCGGCGCTGCTGTGCTGTCCGCTATTGACGATGAACCTGTGCGATCACGCGAAGTTCCCTCCGAGCGTGTCCCTGCTCGGCTTTGCGCACACGATCGCGATGGGAGACTCCTAGTTCGGCTTGTCAGGACGCCCGCTATTGCCTCGGTCGCCAGCCGGTGCAGGCGTGCTGGCTGGGCTCGCCTTATCCGAGGTTTCCTGCTCTTCGACCTCTATCAATACATACACCGGCTGCTCCAGATAGGCAGGATGTTCTCCGCCCACGAGCAGCAATAATTGCTGGCGGCCCGGCTTCGCCATGGGCGGAACCCGGACCCTCAGCATGGTGTCGGTCTGCTCCAAGACCTTCACCTTCATATCGAATCGCTGGTCGGTGAGAAACACTTCCTCGACCGACGGTTTGCCCAACGCCACGCCACTGATCGTGATGACGGACCCCGGCCTTGCGACCTTCGGCTCCGCTTGAACGGCCTGCGGACTCAAAGGACCGCCCCCGAACAACTCCATTGACGACGTAACGAGGGCCAAGATCGGAATCCAACTCCGCATAGGCTCCTCCGTGATAGCAACTGTACTGGAGGTCACGGAAGGCGCCAATAGTAGCTTGGGCCCATTTGCGGATAGGCGACTGCCTTATAGGAGGAATAGGGCAAACCCTTATCCGCCGCTTTATGGAAGCTTCGCCAGCACCTGCCGAGCCGCCTGCCGCGCGATTTCGTCCACGCTGCCGGAACTCTTCCAGATCTGTATGTCTACCATGACGCTGCGCTTCAAAAACGTCAAGGCAACGATCTTCGAAGTGGACTTGGGCAAGGTAATGCGCTTCAAATAGGCGCTCTCGCCGATGCCGCTCACTGACGTGATGTTCGAACCTCCGCCATTCGCGGCGGGCATCCCTTTGAGCATCTGGTACACGCCGTCGTAATACCGCTTTGCGGCATCCTTGTTGGGCATGGTGTGCAACGTGATGAGGATGCCACGCTCCGGAGGGCCGGCGGCATGTTCGAGGCTGTAGCCTTTAGGAAAGTGCCCGCACGCCGTCTGATGATCATTGCCGTTTTCGTCCGACGGCGTCGTCTCGTCCTTTGATACTTCGCCCAAAGGACCACCCAACAGCTTCACCGCTTCGGCATCGCTCAGCGTGCTGCAGGCCGTTAAGATTTCCGGAGCCCTGGCATAGCACGGTACGAGCAGCAATGCCGTCATCAATATGAAGCGCAGATTCATTTTGGATCTTTCCCGAGCGTCCACAAAATCCCACCGAGGATATGGTTGTAGAGTAGCGGATTCGCGTAATCTTCCTTCTTGTGCCCGAGCGCCGTGTAGAACCGGCGCGACTTTCCAGTCTCGAGAGTCCACGAGAGCGGCATGGCGTGGCCGAACATCTCACCCGTGCGGTTCGCCTTGACGCGATCCGGATCGACCAGCTTTGAAGGATCCACAGTCAACAGCGGATGCATGCTCGGATTCATGAACTCATGGAAGTAACACTCGTCCTCCCACTCGAACTCGGAGGCCATTCCCTTCGTCGCTGGATGATTTGGATCCGCTACGTGCAGCACGAATTTCTGCAGCTTCGGATGGCTTGTGAACTTGCCGCCTACAGTCGACCAATAATAGGGCCAAGTCCGTTCGGATCCCGACGCTGAATGGATCCCCACGTACCCGTGCCCGTCCTCGATGAACTTCTTGAACGTCTCACGCTGGCGGTCGGCCGTGAACGCCTCATTATTCGAATTCGCAAAAACGACGGTGTCATATTGATCGAGCGTCGCGTCGGTAATGAAATTCGGATCGCCGGTCGCGTCGACCAGGAATCCGTTCTCGCGCCCCATCTTCTGAATCGCTGCGACCGACGCCGCGATGTTCTCATGCACGTAGCCTTTGCCGTTGCGCGTGTAGATCAAGACCTTCTTCGCCGGCGGAGTTCCTGGCTCGGCCTTGAACGACACGCGGTACTTCATCGTCAGAGGATCCGCCATAGCGACTGGCGTCACGCCGGGGTAATTGACGCCCAGAAATCCGTAGTGGCGCAGACACCAGCCGTTCGGAAACATCGGATTGCCGGGATAGATCGTGATGCGCGTGGTCACTCGTCCGCCGGCGAAGTTGGCCGTCAATTCGGACCATGCATTGGGCGCCATGTCGGTATCGGGCGTGTCCGCGAGGGTCGCCGTATTGATCACGGTGCCGGTGCGCGGCGCAAAGCGGATCTCGAATCCTCCATAGCCTTTGTTGTGATCGGTCGCGCCGCCGAGCGAGACACGGGCGCCCCCGACCGGCCGAAGCTTTACTACGAAATCCATCTCGCGGGTATCGCCGCGAGCCTGATAGACGGTCACTTCGACATCGCCTTCGACGACCTTGCGTTGGTCAGAGTCGATGTACCAGCCCTCGCGCATCGCGAGCACGGCCTTCCCATCGGACACGTCCCGCTTCAACCACTTCTCGTGCCGTGCGTGGATCCCTTTGATCGTCCATAGGTCGTACGTCTTGCCATCTACGATGACGACCGGCCACGTCCAATTGATGCCGCGATGGTGCGGATGATCCGCCGGAAAATCGTCAGTGACGACCACGCCGTTCGGCGCATAGACGGGATGCAGATAGCAGCACCGCGTGCGATCCTCAGCCGCGCCCTTCGCGAGCATCATTCCGTGGTTGTAGACGAAGACCGGCTTACCCGCTTCGGTCAGCTCGACCGAGCGGTCGTCGAGGTCTTTGAATTGGAACTGCCCGAAGAGGCCGGCGGATAAGGCCAAGCCCAGCACGATGCGTTTCATCTATGCCTTTCTCAATTTGTCTTCGTCGACGGTGACGCCCAATCCTGCGCCCGTAGGCACTTCGAGTGATCCGTCACGCAGCTCGAACGGAGTCCTCAAGTAGCTTGACGAAAGAAACTGCAATCCGTTTAGCGCCGCCGGATGTTTCAACCCGTACGCGCCGAACAATTGCAAGGAAGCCGCGAGCGAGATATCCGGATCGGTCAACCCGGATCCCAGGAACATCAATCCCGCCTGTTCGAGGATTTCGATCTGCCGCCGCGCATCAAACAGTCCGGCCGTGCGCGCGGGTTTCATCGCGACGCCGTCGAGCATTCCCAGTTTGATGAACTCGGCCAGTTCGACCGAATTCACGACGCCCTCGTCTAGGATGATTGGCACGGCGCCCTGCTGTTTCAGTTCGCGCAGTCCGGTCAAACGATTCGGCGCGATCGGCTGCTCGAACGCGTTGACGCCCTGATCGGCAAACTTCGGCGCCATCCGCAGCGCCGTCGCAAGGTCGTACACTCCGTTCGCGTCAATCCAGAAGAAAAAGTCGTGCTTGATGGCGGACCGCACGTACTTGCATAGCTCGAAATCGAACTTCGGATCCGGCGCGACTTTCAGATTGAAGTGCCGGTAGCCCTTCGAAATACCGTCATGCACGACGCGTTCGGCCTCGGCCATGTCGCGGACGTTGACGGTCCAACTGATGTCGATTTTCTTGAGCGGCGTGGGCCGTCCCCATAACTCGGGCAGGCTGCGTTTCGCAACCTTTCCCATCAGGTCGTGTAGCGCCAGATCGATGCCGGCTTTGGCAATCGGAATCCCAGTCGAAAACGACGACGCGATCGCATGCCGCATGGCTTCGTGAATCACCGGCAAGTCGAAAGGATTCTTCCCCATGATCGCCGGCGCCAGGTAGTTCCGGATGCCGGTCATGACGCTCTCTTCCGTCTCATAACTCCAAGTTGGCAGCGGCACGGACTGTCCCCAACCTGTCGAGCCATCCTCGGAAGTGATCTTGACGAGGACGCTCGGCCGCTCCGGTTTGGGGAGGAAGCGGAAGTAGGATGTGACGCGATAGGGCGCGTGGAAGACCTCAATCTTCGTAACGGGCGCGGCGCCAGGCGGAATGGCAAAAGCCATCCCCAGAGGCGTCGCGAGCATTTGTCGGCGGGTCAAAGTGAGTAGGCGTCCGGGTTTGTGTGTAAGTTACGCTCAGTTTTTTAACAGCCCGAGCCTCATGAGGCTCTCAGCGGTTGCCGCCAGCGCATCCTCACTCGAACGCGGTTTCCAGCCCAGCAGCCGCTTGGCTTTTTCATTGGTCGCGTTCTTCTTTTTGCCGAGTTCAGGTAGGATCTGCTTCACCGCCGGATCCTTCAACGCGGCGACGTGCACCAGCCAGTTGGGAAGTTCCCGTGTCGGCACGCGCTTCGCCGCCGCGCCCATGCGGCTCTTAAGGACCTTCGCCATGTCGAGCATAGACATCGAATCCCCAGAGATGGCGAGGAATCTCTCGCCCTTCGCCGCGGAATCCGTCATCGCGCGGATGTGCAGATCCGCGACGTCGCGAACGTCTACGACACCGAAATATACCTTCGGACAGCCCGGCATCGCGCCATCCATCAAGCGCTGCACCAGTAGAATCGAAGTCGAATAATCCGGTCCCAGGACAGGTCCGAACACGCCTACCGGATTGACTACCGCGAGTTCCAGATCGCCGCCTTCCTTGGCCATGAAATCCCAGGCCGCCCGTTCGGCGATCGCCTTCGATTTCACATAAGGAAGAACGTCCGGCGCACTCGTGTCGGTCCAGTCCGTCTCGTTGAAGGGCGTCTGCTGCGGCGCATGGCCGTACCCGATTGCCGCGAAGGAGGACGTCAACACTACGCGTTTGACTCCGGCATCGCGGGAGGCTCGCAAGACGCGCAAGGCTCCTTCGCGTGCGGGCACAATCAACTCGTCCTCATGCTTAGGGAGTGACTGCGGAAAGGGCGACGCCACGTGGAGAACGTAGTCGCAGCCAGCGACCGCTTCCTTCCAACCCGCATCGTTCTCGAGGTCGGCCACGAAGAAGGACAGCCGATCGCCCGGGTCAGCCGCGCCGCCTTCCTTCAGCATGGCTCGAACGTCCGAAGCACGCTTCAAATTCCGCACCGTAGTGCGGACCTGATGCCCGGCGGCCAGTAGTTGCACGATCGTATGACTACCGATGAATCCGGTACCGCCGGTGACGAGAATGGTGCTCATGGCGCTAGCGAACTTGCGGGAATCCTAAATCCACACGGCTCGAATCGGGATCGGGCCAGCGGCTCGTGACCACCTTGCTGCGGGTATAAAACTGGACGCCTTCGGGCCCATACATATGCAAATCCCCGAACAGCGAGGCCTTCCAGCCGCCGAAGCTGTAGTAGGCGACCGGCACCGGAATCGGGACATTCACGCCGACCATGCCGCAGTCGACGTCGAACTGGAACTGCCGCGCCGTTCCACCGTCGCGCGTGAAGATCGCGGTGCCGTTGCCGAACTCATTGTCGTTGATTAACTTCAAGGCGTCCTCGTAATTCTTGACGCGCACGACTCCGAGGACGGGCCCGAAGATCTCATCTTCGTAGCACTTCATGCCGGGTTTGACGTTGTCGATGAGCGACGTCCCGAGAAAGAATCCATCACGCTTCGCTGACGGATCGTGGCGTCCGTCAACCGTGACGGTCGCTCCTTCGCCCTCCGCGTTCGCCACATACGAGGCCACGCGATCCCGATGCTCGCGCGTAATCAGCGGACCCATTTCGTTCCCTGCTTCCATCCCCGGGCCGACCTTGATCTTCGTCATGCGCTCGCGCACGGCGTCGATAAAAGGATCCGCCGCGCCGCCGACGGCGAGCACCACCGAAATGGCCATGCATCGCTCGCCAGCAGAGCCGTACGCGGCAGACACGGCCGCGTCCGCCGCCATGCCGATATCGGCGTCGGGCATGACGACCATATGATTCTTTGCGCCGCCCAGCGCCTGCACGCGTTTGCCGTTCCGAGTTGCGGTCTCGTAGATGAACTTGGCCACAGGAGTCGATCCGACGAAGCTGATCGCCTTGATATCCGGATGCTCGAGCAAACGATCGACCGCGACCTTGTCGCCCTGGAGAACCGTGAACACGCCATCCGGCACTCCCGCCTTCTTGATCAGTTCCGCCATATACAAACTGACGGACGGATCGCGTTCCGACGGCTTGAGGATAAACGAATTTCCGCAGGCGATCGCGTTCGCGAACATC
>DASXZC010000203.1:0-3580 GCA_036502165.1 Bryobacteraceae bacterium | reverse complement strand
TTGTTGAATGAAGAGGTGATCTTCGCCGCCGTTTAGCCTGGTGAACAGGCGTGCGACCCGGGTTCGCGGCACTGGCTCCCGCGGCTCAGCGAGGAGGGTCGCGCGCGAAACCCGGTCCTCCATGTCGACCAGCTTGCCATCCCCGATGAAGTTCGTGCTGTAGTCCGTGCGGTTCTGCGCGTAATGCCCGGGATCGAATTGCTTCGAGAGGCCAAACAGTTCGGGGAAGAGATTGGCGCCGAACAGCTTCAGTTTTCGGATTGGGAGATAGGCTAGGTTGTAAAAGTAGTTATGAAGGAAGGGCGACGGCGGGAACACGATTGCCTCCGCAGGGGCGACATATTTGAAAAGGAAATGGCCGAACGGGTAGGGCTGCTCGTCCACCTCGAGGACGACCACTTTCGGCGATTTCGCTTTAAACAACTCGTCCAGGATGGCCCACTGCAGGTCGCGCCCGGCGCCGACCATAGCGAAATTGGCGACATTGGCGTGCTTGCCTTGCTTGGCGAGATCTTGCTCGATCGCGGCGGCGCTGAGGCCGAGTTGCGCGCGGGAAGGACCGACGATGGCGACGTCGATCGGCGTGGGGTCGAAGTGGATCCGCTCGTAGATCCAGCGCAACCGGCCGTCCGCATCTTGCAGCTGCCATCTTTGATAGTCGTTTTCCGGCAGAAGGCAGACCGCCGCGCAAAGGATAAAGGCGACAGCAAGCGCCGCCAGGATCGTGAAAACGAGCTGACCTACGGTCGGCTTTCGCTGCGGAACGCTTGCTGCGCTATTGAGGACACGAGTGTCCGCTTCCGCCCGCATCGCTGTCGGGTTCGCTGGCGTGGCCATGCTTCAGCTATCTCGTCTCCAGTAGAAGCACTTTGAATCGACTTGAATGAGAGGCTCGTTGATGTTGCGCTGCCGGCGAAAATCATCGACCGCTCGTCGACAATGGGTCCAGGCATCCTCGGCATAGTCATCGATGATCGCGTAGCCGCCGACGGACAGCTTATCGTAAAGATTGGTTAGAGCGTCGGTCGTCGACTCGTAGTAGTCGCCGTCGAGCCGCATGATCGCGAGAGACGAAATTGGCGCCGTTGGCAGGGTGTCTTTGAACCAGCCCTTCAGGAAGCGGACCTGGTCGTCGAGCAAGCCGTATGCCCGGAAGTTTGATTTGACCGCTTCGAGATCGACCGCAAAATGGTCATACACCTTAGTCATCAGCGCTCCGCTGTGCGTCTCCGCTTCGATTGGAAACTTCTCGGCGTCGGGTTCCGGCAGACCCTCGAAGGAATCCGCAACCCAAACGGTGCGATCCGTCACCGCGCGCGCTTTCAGCATCGCACGCATGAAAATTGTGGCGCCGCCGCGCCAGACGCCGGTTTCGATCAAATCTCCGGGCACGCCGTTCTTCAGCACACCGTCGATGCAGAACTGAAGGTTATCGAGCCGCGCCATAGGAAGCATGGAAATCGCTGTCCCCTGAATGTAATGATCAATGAATCCGCGGACAAAGGTCGCTTCGCTCTCTTCTCCCGGCTCTGCTTTGTATATTGTGTTGGTCAGAGTCTTCTTCAGCAAGTCAAGGTATAGACCGACCGCGTGGTCATCTTTCTGTATGCCGGCTGACATCCTGTCCTCTCTTTGCCGTTTCAATGGAGGCTGCGGAGACAGCCTGATCCTTAAGGTTAGTCAAGTCTGTCTCGTCAGAATTGACCATAGATGAAACGTCCGCTTCCTGTAGTGGACAGGACGGTGAGCAGGAACAGGCAGACGCCGTATTGAAGCCAATGCGGGGCCATCGCATTGACGGATTGAGCCAGCGCTCGGGAGCCGGGCCGCCCAGCGCCGACATAGAGAGCGACGGCCATGCAGGTCCATGCGGGAACGCTCAGATAGGCCGGCAAATCGGACCAACCGATCCGCCCGCTAGGCGACAAGCCGAGGATCTGGGCAAGGACGGACATCGACTGGTCCCAGGTCCGGAAATGGAAGAAGATCATTGCGAAGCTCACGAGCGCGAAGGTCAGCCCGGCGCCGAGAAAGGGGACCGCGTACCTCGACGCCCAGGTTGCAGGCTGAACTTGATTTGTCTTTCCGGCCGCGCGTTTCCATCGAGTGCGCGCGCCGAGGATCAGCACGGTCACGCTGAGAAAGATAGCCTGAAGGATTCCGAAGACGAGATAGTTGAGCGTGAACCCATGCCAAATGCCAATGACGATCATGTTGATAAAAATGGCGCCGATCAATCCAGCCTGACCATAATCCCTTAACGTCAGCGACAAGGGCGTGAACAGATAGTCGGTGAGCCAGAGCGTCAGACTCATGTGCCAGCGTCGCCAGAACTCCTGAATATTGATAGCGGAAAAGGGCGCATTGAAGTTGGGGGGGCCCTCGATCCCGAACAGCCTGCCGACGCCAAGCGCGATGTTCGTATAGCCAGAGAAGTCGGCGAAAAGTTGCAACAGATAAGAGCCGACCGTTATGAGCAGGACCGAATAGGAATAGTCTGAGTGCGATTGGTCGATTAGCGCGATGAAATCGGCTAGGCGATCTCCGACGAGCAGCTTCATCATCAGTCCGGCCAGGATGAGCCGCAACCCCGCTTCGACTTGCTCGACATCAATCGTCCTCGCCGTGACGTTGCGCATCTGGCCGAAGAACGGCTCGGGCCGTTGAATTGGCCCGCTGACAATCTGCGGAAAGAAAGCCGGAAACAGGAAGAACACGATTGGATCGCGCTCGACGGCCTCGTCATCCCAATAGACTTCGATGAGGTACGAGAGCAACTTGAACGAATAGAAAGAGACCCCGAGCGGCAACAGCACCCCTCGCCAGGCGCCCGCCGCCTTAAACACCACGATGACGGCCACCACGGCGGCGACACCGATGGCCATGTAAGCCTGCTTCGCCCGTTCGCTGGCGCTCTTCGCGATGGCGAGCCCGAGCGCGTAGACTGCAGCCGACGCGAGGACGAGCAACACGAGATAGATTCGGCTCGAAAGCGCGTAAAATGCGTAAGAAAGCGCCAGAAGATAAATCGCTCGCCAGCGGCCGGGCAAGAGATAGAAAACTGTCACCGCGGGAGCGAGCGCGAGATAAAATAGCGGCGAGGTGAAACTCACCTATGCCGCCTTTCTCTTGATCAGTTCGATAAGTTCGCCGACGTTTTTCAGGTTTCTGACGTCCTTGATGCTGAACTTCGCGCTGAACGCCTTTTCGACCGCAATGATCATGTTGATGTTCGAAAGCGAATCCCACGACGGGACGTCGGCCGCGGTCATCCCCTCGTCGACCACCAGCGCGTCGTCATTGAATACATCCCGGAATATAGGCGTTAAGCGCGACACGATTTCATTCGCTTCCATTCACAATCCCCTTAAAGCTCGTTGGCGACCGGCGTCATGAATGTCTCGCGCGGCTGATAAGCCTCGACTGCGAGCGCCCATTGGGAGGCGCCGCCGTCGCCATCGGCGATCTTCTCGAAGCCGAAGCTCTTGAAGAAGCCTTTGACCATGTCGTTCTTCTTGGTCGGAAGATAATGGCCGGTAACCCGCTTCTTGCCGCGCCGCGCGGCATAGGAAAAGATGTT
>DASXZC010000202.1:0-2614 GCA_036502165.1 Bryobacteraceae bacterium | reverse complement strand
GCTCGCAATTGCCGAAGAATATCACGCCTATCCCGGTCTGCGCCTGATGGCAGCGCTGAACGAGCGCGCGGCGACGGGCGATGCAGGAGGGGTGCTGGCACTCGCCATGCGCATCACCCACGCGCTGCAGAGCCGGTCGTTCCGTCAGCACGCCGGCGATTGGGATACCCATGCGGATACCGACAGCGAAATGCCCGATCTGCTGCCGCCCGGGTTCGGCGATACCACGACGCATCGGCCGTATTTTGAAACCCTCATCGTCACCGGCGTTCCCGCCACCAATTGGTCCAATCTCGCTGCCGAGTGGCGCAAACTGCGCCGTCCATCCGATAGCTTCGTCTATGAGCCGGTCTTTGCGGGCAGTTTCGAGGACGCGTTTTGTGCGGCGATGCTCAATCCCGCGCTTGGGGCCATCATCGTCAATGAAGGTTTTGCTCTGCGTTCGCGCCACGACGCGCCGATACTGCGCTCCTTGATGGCGTCGATGGACCAGAAGGAGATGTCCGACTCCGCGCTGGCGCTGGCGAAGACGCTGAAGCGGATACGCCCCGAACTCGACATTTACCTGGTCTCGAACCGCAATGTGGAAGAGCTTGCCGGCAACCCCGAAGCCAATGTCGCGCGTCGAATCTTCTACTCGGTGGAAGAGCTGCTTGAACTGCATCTGGCTATTCTCGAAGGCGTGCAGGATCGCTACGAGACGCCGTTCTTCGACAATCTCAAGAAATATGCGCAGCGCCCGATCGGAACGTTCCATGCGTTGCCCATCGCGCGCGGCAAATCCGTCTTCAGGTCGGACTGGATCCGCGACATGGGCGAATTCTACGGGCCGAACCTGTTCCTGGCAGAGAGCAGTGCGACTACAGGTGGGCTCGACAGTCTTCTTGAACCCACGGGCAACATCAAGAAGGCTCAGAAGAAGGCGGCGCGGGCTTTTGGCGGCGACCAGGTCTTCTTCGTCACCAACGGGACATCGACCTCCAACAAGATGGCGGTGCAGGCGCTCCTCGCGCCCGGCGACATCGTCATTGTCGACCGCAACTGTCACAAGTCGCACCATTACGGCATGGTGCTGTCGGGGGCGCAGCCGCTTTACGTCGAAGCGTTTCCGATGACGGAATATTCGATGTATGGCGCAGTTCCGCTGAAGACCATCAAACAGGCGCTGCTGAACCTCAAGTCCGAGGGCAGGCTGAACCGGGTCAAGATGCTCGATCTGACCAACTGCACTTTCGACGGCCACGTTTACAATACGCGTCGGGTGATGGAGGAATGCCTCGCGATCAAGCCCGACCTCATCTTCCTGTGGGATGAAGCCTGGTTCGCCTTTGCCCGCTTCTCGCCATTCTTGCGTCCGCGAACGGGCATGGGCGCTGCCAACGACATCGAGGAATGGATGCATGCCCCCAAATCTGTCCAGACCTACGAAAAGCAGCGCTCCGAACTCGGCGACAATCCGTCCGACGAGACCCTGTTGAATACCCGCCTGATCCCGGATCCGCGGCAGATTCGACTGCGCGTGTACCAAACCAACTCCACGCACAAATCGATGTCGGCGCTCCGACAGGGCTCGATGCTTATTGTCAAGGACGTCGATTTCCACACCGTGGAAGCGCAATTCAAGGAGGCGGTGTTCACCCACGCCTCGACCAGTCCGAACCAGCAGTTGATCGCAAGTCTCGATGTTGCTCGCCGGCAGATGGAGCTGGAAGGCTACGGACTCGTCGCGAACGCGGTCGAGATCGCGTTTGCGATCCGCAGGGCTGTCGCCGCCAATCCGCTGATCTCCAAATATTTCAGGGTGCTCGGCGCCGACAAGATGGTGCCGGCGGAGTATCGCTCGAGCGGCTTCACCGACTACCTAGCGCAGGGCGTCAATTGGGGCCAGGTGCTGCAGAGCCTGAAGGAAGACGAGTTCTGTCTCGATCCGACCCGGCTGACGCTGGTGTGCGGAACCGCTGGCTTCGACGGCACGCAGTTCAAGGGCATTCTCGCCAACCGCTACGGAATCCAGGTGAACAAAACCTCGCGAAATTCCGTACTGATCCAGTCCAACATCAACAACACCCGCAGCGACGTCGCCCACCTCATCCGCGTGCTGGCGGAGATTTCCGGCGAGATCGAGCGCGACCTCGCCCAGGGCGGCGCCAACGCCGTCAGCGCCTTCCAGGCGCGGGTGAAGAGCCTGATGACGGATGTACCCGACTTGCCGAACTTCTCGTACTTCCACGATGGTTTCCGTGGCGACGCCGGCAAGAAGACCAACGAAGGCGACATCCGCACCGGCTTCTTTGCCGCCTATGATGCCGCTGGTTGCGAGTATCTCCGCCTGACCGATTCCGAGATCGACCGGCGCCTGAAGAACGGTCCCGATTTGGTGTCGGCGAGCTTCGTTATTCCCTATCCGCCGGGCTTCCCGATCATGGTGCCGGGACAGGTTATCACCCAGGAGACGATCGATTTCATGCGCAAGCTCGATGTCAAGGAGATCCATGGCTACAACGCGGTGCAGGGTCTGAAGCTCGTTCGCTCGGAAGCCTTGGCGAGATTCGCCGATCGCCATCCGCCGGCGTCCTTTCGTCCTGCGGCCGAGTAAGGGAGCCGGACGATGCAG
>DASXZC010000201.1:0-1844 GCA_036502165.1 Bryobacteraceae bacterium | reverse complement strand
TACGTCTTGCGGGACTCTGGCGCGTGGCTCGCGCGGAATTCCGCCGCGAACTGCAGCTCGGGCGCGGCCGGGCTCTGGTCGACGTCGGCGATCAGGTGCGTGGCGTCCGGGTTGCCGTGGGCGATCAGGCGCTCGTTCCGGTCCACGATGAGGGCATAGCCGTGGCTTCCGACGCGGACGCGGCCCACGGTCCGCCACAAGTCTTCGAGCGAGATTTCGCCGACCACCCAGCCGGCCTGCTGTTCGGCGCGGGTGAGCCGCACGGCGATCGTGGTCGTGGGGAGCAGATCGTCATCGACTTTGATAGGGGCGATGTAGGGTCCCTGCGCGTTCTGCGCTTCGGCCGGAATCGCGAGCCGCGTGTCGCCGAGCGCGCTGGTGGCGACCGCACTGCCGGCCCGATCGAAGACCGTGATCTCGCGAAATTCCTGGAAATCGATGACGTAGTCCTTCAGCGTCCGATCCTGCTGCGACGGCCCGAGTCCGATCGCGCTGAACTCGGTTCCGATTGCCTGCAGCACGCGCGTGTTGTTGGTCATGTACAAGTCGACCTGCGCGGCGACCTGCGCCGCGACGCGCGCGTTGCCCTGCTGCACGGATTCACTGGTACCTGTGTCGAGCGAGGTGACCGAGACGATGCCGTAGATGGCGAGCGGAAAGATGGCGGCGGTGACGATGAGGAGTACGAACCGCCACGTGAGCTTCATCGATCCGCCTGCTCTCCGGCGCCGGCCGGCCGCCATTGCCAGACGTTCGCGAAGATGTCGCGATCGTTTTCGGAGCGAACGTCGAACCTGTTGGACACGGCCCTCGTGGTGGTCTGCCACGCAAGGAATGCCGCCGGCGGGTCGTCGTGCATCACGCGAGTGAGCTCCGCGATGGCGGCTCGAATCTCGTCGTCGGAGCGCGAGCTCCTCAACCGCTCCAGCGCGTTATCGGCCGATCGATAGCCGGAATTCAGCTCACCGCTGTTCGAATGCCATAGCTGGTAGACCCAGCTGAGAGAGCGGCCGTACATTTCGAACAGGAATGCATCGAAGTTGCCCGTCCTCATCCTGTCTACCCATTCGCGTGTGTCTTTGACCGGAACGAGCTGCATGTCGACACCGACATCGGCAAGCTGCTTTTGCACGAGCAGTGCAAGGCGCTCGAATCGGGTGTCGCCGGTGTAGACGAGGCAATTGAAGCTGAATCTTGTGGGGATAGCGGCATTCCCGTGTCCAGATTTGAGACGATATCCAGCCGCATCCAGGCGGGCGCGCGCGGAGTCGGGACTGAATTCGAAAGGCGTACCGCGGGAGTAAGCCCAGTGTTCAGTGGGGATTGGCCCGTCCGCAGGACGCCCCCACCCCTTCAGTCCGTCTCGCACCAACGCCGCGCGATCGAGCGCCTCGTTCAACGCCTTCCTGACCTCCGCGTTCTTGAGAACGGGATGACGCACGTTGAACACGAGCGGGATGTAATACGGCCGCGCGAACGAGTACGAACTGACGGTCGATTCTGCCTGCACGAAGTCCGCGGCATCGCGGCTGACTTCCTGCAACATGTCAATGTCACCCCTCATAAGCGCCGCCCAAGCGTTCCGCTGAGTCGGGTAGCTCTTGACGTCTATTTCACTGAGTTCAGGTCGCCCGCGATAATAGCGTGGATACGCGCGCAGGACCGCCTCCTGCGGAGTGCGGCTCACTACCATGAACGGACCGGTTGTCGACTGAGTTTTGTCCGCTTTTACTACCGAGACGAGCGCGAGGTCCGAGAGAAGGAATGCGTTCGGATGCGCGAGTACGATATCGATACTATTGGGACCGCTCGGTCGCACTCCCATAATGTCGGACAGACTCAGC
>DASXZC010000200.1:0-7787 GCA_036502165.1 Bryobacteraceae bacterium | reverse complement strand
AATATTTTCACCACATAATCAATAAGATCCGCCACCCGGCCACCCGAAACCTGGGAGGACCGGAGGTAAGCTGGTGGCCGAAAGGACCTCTTAATGCCCCCAACAACCACCACCCCCAAGAATTCCCGCTCCGAGCAAGCCCGCATCAACGGGTCGAAATCCAAGGGCCCCATCACCATGGAAGGCAAATCCGCATCGAGCAAAAACGCCCTCAAGCATGGCTTCGCCGCCGTCATCAACATCGTTCTCACCATCGAAGACAAACCCGCATGGGAGGCCCACCTCGACGGCTACCGCCAATCCTTGGAGCCTCGGAACTACGCTGAGGAAACCCTCATCGACCAGCTCGCCGGCATCAACTGGCGCCAATCCCGCCTCGTCGGACTCGAAACCGCTCTCATCGACGCGGAACTGTCCATCCAGCGCAAGCGTCTCCGCGAAAAGCATCCCCATTCCGCCGACGATCCGTACTTCCGCCTGGTCCAAGCCTGGCAATCCCTCGCAGCGCAGCCTGAAAAACAGAGCGACGAACCCAAAGATCCCGCCGCCCCACCCAACGGCTACGACGTCAACAGCATTGAATTGGTCCGCCGCTACCTCGTCTCCCTCGACCGTCAATACCGCAACACGCTCCTCAACCTCCGCCAGATACGCAAGGATTTCGCAACGCCAAACGAACCCAAAATCGACCAGCCACCAGCCGATCCCCAACCCGCCGGCGAGAACACGGATCTCAAAATACTCAGCCCACGCGCACCCCAAACAGCCGCCGTTGTTCCCATCCCGCCCGCATCTGCAATGAAACCCACGCTCGAATCCACCAAACGCGAGCGCGAAATTTCCATACGTGGTAGATTGAATCCTTCCGGAGTTTAAACACCTTGCAGCTAGCCCTTGTCGACAAGCTAATCCTCGCCCTCTATTTCGCCTTCGTGCTCGGCATCGGCTGGATCGTCAAGCGCAAGGTCAAGACCAGCGACGACTTCCTCACCTCCGGCCATTCCATCCCCACGTGGATCGCCTCCCTCGCCTTCCTCGCCGCCAATCTCGGAGCCCAGGAAGTCATCGGCATGGCCGCCTCCGGTGCGAAATATGGCGTCATGACCGCCCATTTTTATTGGGTCGGCGCCGTCCCCGCCATGATCTTCCTCGGCGTCTTTATGATGCCGTTTTACTATGGAAGCCGCGCCCGCAGCGTCCCCGAATATCTGAAACTCCGCTTCGATGAAAAGACCCGCGGCCTCAACGCCATGACGTTCGCCGTGATGACCATCTTCTCGTCCGGCATCTCCATGTACGCCCTCGGACGCCTCTTCGAACTCGTCCTCGGTTGGGATTTCACAGCCTCCGTTCTCCTCTCCGCCGCCATCGTTCTCGCCTACACATACCTGGGCGGCCTCACCAGCGCCATCTATAACGAAGTCCTGCAATTCTTTCTGATCGTTCTCGGCTTCTCGCCCCTCGCCATCGTCGCCACCATCAAAGCCGGAGGATGGCAAGGCATCTCCCAGCGCCTCCCCGCCGTCATGACGCACTCATGGTCGTACGTCGGCAAAGCCAGCGAGAACCCCATGGGAGTGGAAATCTTCGGCCTCTTCGCCGGCCTCGGTTTCGTCTTGTCATTCGGATATTGGTGCACCGACTTCCTCGTCATTCAGCGCGCCATGGCCGCCAGTTCGATGGCCGCCGGCCGCCGCGTCCCATTGATCGCGGCCTTCCCGAAAATGCTGATGCCCTTCATCGTGATCCTCCCCGGCATCGCCGCCCTCGCCCTCACCCAGACCGCCGGCTCCGGCTACACGCTCCCGGCCAAAGGAGGAAGCTACGATTACGACGTCGCCCTCACGACCCTCATGGCGCAGTTCTACCCATCGGGTCTGCTCGGCGTCGGACTCACCGCGCTCATGGCCTCCTTCATGTCGGGAATGGCCGGCAACGTCACCGCCTTCAACACCGTCTTCACATTCGATATCTATCAGAGCTACATCAATAAGGGCGCGCCCGACGCCCATTACCTCAGAGTCGCCCGCATCACCACCATCGTCGGAGTCCTGCTCTCCATCGCGACCGCTTACCTCGCGCAGAGCTTCAACAACATCATGGACTTCCTACAGCTCGTCTTCGGCTTCGTCAATGCGCCGCTCTTTGGAACATTTCTGTTAGGAATGTTTTGGCGCCGCGCCACCGGCCACGGCGCATTCACCGGACTCCTCAGCGGCACCCTCGCCGCCGCCGCCACTCACGGCCTCACCGTCGCCGAAGGCAAAGGCGGATGGCTCGGCACCGTCGTCCACATCTTCCCCTCCACCATGGCTCAGAATTTCTGGATCGCCATCGTCGCCTGGACGACCTGCGTCGTCGTCACCACCGTCGTCAGTCTCGCGACCAACGCCAAGTCCAGCGGCGAATTGAAGGGCCTCGTCTATGGACTAACGGAAATCCCCCATGACGCAGTAGCATGGTACAAGAGGCCGGTTCCGCTGGCAATCATCGTCGGCGCGGCGCTCATCATTTTGAACCTGTTGTTCTGGTAAATAGGAAGTAGGCACAGGGAATGGGCGATCTGCGAAAACCATCTGGAATTTTTTTTGTGATCCTCGGCATCACTCTCACGGCGTACTCCTTCACCGGCGCGCGCGCGCCGCTTACTGACTACAATCTGAATCTTTTCACTGGGCTCGTCATGCTCGGATTTGGTGGCACTCTCCTGTGGTTGGCCCAAAGAGCGAGCTAGAAGCAAAGTTCCGCGCCCGGTATCCCGCCGCCCCAGCGCCGCGGTTCTTTCGCGCGCCCGGACGCATTAATTTGATCGGTGATCACACCGACTACAACGACGGATTGGTCATGCCCATGGCCATCGAATCCGCCTGTTTCGTCGGCGTCGCCGACAATGGTCTTGGCCGCTTCCGCGTGTTCTCTGAGGACGTCCAGGAAGGCGTCGAATTCGGAATCGACGATCTCGAATCCGCCAAGCCGCGCCACAATTGGACCGATTACATCATCGGTGTCGCCGCCGAGCTCCGCCAGTTCGGCATCCCTCTCAAGGGCCGCGACATGCTGATCGAATCGACCATTCCCATCGGAGCCGGCCTCAGTTCCTCAGCCGCTCTCGAAGTCGCCTCGACCCTCGCGATGCTCGCCGGAGTCCGCATGGAACCGCTCGAAGTCGTGAAGCTCTGCCAGCGCGCCGAGAACAACTTCGTCGGCGTCCCCTGCGGAATCATGGATCAGTTCACCTCGGTATTCGGCCGCGCCGGCGTCGCCATCAAACTCGACTGCCGAACCCTCCAATACGAACCCGTACCGCTGCCCCGCAACGTCGCTATCGTTGCGGTGAACTCGATGGTCAAGCACGAGCTCGGAACCTCCGTCTACCGCGAGCGCGTCAACGAATGCAAGGCTGTCCTCACCGCGATCCAGGAGAAGTTTCCCTCGGTATCAAGCCTTCGCGACGTCACACCCGATATGCTCGCGGATGTCAATTGGGTCCCTGTCAAACGCGCCCGCCACGTCGTCAGCGAAAACCTCCGCGTCATGGCTTTCGCCAATGCCTGCCGCGCCGGAAACATCCAATCGATGGGCGTCTACTTCACCCAATCGCACCGCAGCCTGCAAAACGAATTCGAAGTCAGTTGCCCCGAAGTGGACTTCCTGGTCGACACCGCTCTCATCCAAAACGGATGCTTCGGCGCCCGCCTGACCGGCGGCGGCTTCGGAGGCTGCACCGTGAACCTGTTAGCCCGCGAAGCCGTTCCTGACTTCCGCACCCGCATCCGCGAAGCCTACCAATACAGCTACGGCATCGACCCGCAAGTGCTCCTCTGCGAACCCGGCAACGGAGCCTCTATGCTCGCCTAAAAGCAATGAAATAAACCGGCACGCCCAACGCGATCAATCCCAACGCTGTCAGCGTCGGAGCCGGCTTCTCGATCCCCGAATTGACCACGAACGCCACCGCCGCAATCACAAACAGCACCGGCGTCACCGGATAGCCCCACATCTTATACGGCCGCTCAGCATCCGGCATCTTCCTTCGCAACGCGATCACGCCAGCCACTGACACCGCGTACGTAACCCAAATAGCCGGCATCGCATACTCGATCAGAAAGTTCCAAGAGCCGGTCAAGATCAGGAAAATGGCCAGCGCCGCCTGCATCCACAACGAAAACCCAGGAGTCTTATAAATCGGATGAATTGCCGCAAATTGCTTGAAAAACAACCCATCCTGCGCCTGCGCGAAATACACTCGCGCCTGCGTCAGGAACCTTCCGTTCAACGAGCCGATGATCGACAGCAAAATCGTCGCGGAGATGAACGCCCCGCCAATCGGCCCCATCGCACGGTCCGCGACATCGGCTCCGACGCGCTCGCTCTGCGCGATCTCTCCCGGCGTCAACACAGTCAGATACGCGAAGTTCGCGCTGATATAAACGACCATCACGAGCGCAACTCCCGCGAGCAGCGCTCGCAGAATATTCCGCTTCGGATCCCTGATCTCGCCCGCCACGAAGCTCATGTTGACCCACCCGTCGTAAGCGAGCAAACAAGCAATCATCGCAACTCCGAAATCCCCGAACCGAATCGGCCTCGCCGCTGCGATCGGACCAACAACCTTCTGCGAACTCAACAGCGCCGCCACGATCAACACGAAAATCCCCGTCAACTTCGCTCCCGTGAAGATCTTCTGCACCCAAGCTCCCAGCACACCGCCGCGGTAATTAATCCAAGTCAACACGATGACCAACCCACATCCGATCAAGTTCGCGCCCCATTCCGGCAGGTGCATAAAGTACCCGAGATATCTGCAAAAACTCACGGCGAGCCAAGCCATCGAAGCCGTCATACTGACAACCAGGAACGTCCATCCGCACAAAAACGCCGGCAACGGACCGAACGCCTCACGCAGAAAAACATACTGTCCGCCGGTCGCCGGAATCATCGCTCCCATCTCCGCGAAGGCCAACGCTCCGCAAAACGACAGAATTCCCGACACCACCCACACCGCGATAATCCACGTTTCCGAAGTCAGCATCCCGCGCGGCATCGGCGCGCTTTCTCTGATGGTGCTCGCGATCAACGCGAAGGAAATCGCGGCGACGCTACCGGCGTTCCTGCTGCTGTATGAGATCCTGTTCCATCCGCGGTTCTACGCAAACTGGCTGCGAAAGCACGCCTCGTGGAGCCTGATCGCACTCGCGATCGCCGCACTCGCGATGTACGGGAAAATGCACGGCGCCGATCCCATGACGCAAAATGCGCAATATCGGCCGATTTTCACCCTCGCCCGATGGCTCGAAGCGAACGCCGCCTACACCGGCCTGATTTTCTACCAACCGCAGATGCCGCAATGGATGGCCGTCTGCATCTGGATCGCGATGGCCGTCGTCGCGTGGATCTCGAAGAGCCGGGCCATGGCTTGGGCCTTGGGCTTCGTCCTGCTCGCGACGTTCCCGATTTCCTTCATCCCCAAGCGCCTGGGCGGATCGTTGTATTTGCCGCTGGCCGGCTGGGCCATCTGGTTCGCGGTATTTTTCGATTGGCTGATCGCGCGGATGCCGCCGCGATGGATCTTGCGTTGCGCCGCAACCGTCGTGATCGCCCTCGCGTTCTCATGGTGGACGGGCCGGGAAATCAGAGGGAAAGGGCAGGAGTGGCGGGTCGCGCAAGCCACGACGAACCAGGTCCTTTCGATGCTCGAACACTTCGACTACAGGCCGCCCCACGGCAAGCACATTCTGTTTGTCGGCTCGCCTTACAAAGACGTCTTCGATCTCCTGTTTCTGGCGAACCTGGTGTGGAACGACCATACGCTCAACATCGAGGATGCGAATATGGCGCGCGATCACGGCGCGGACCATTCGCGGTTCGACATCGTGATCGCGTTCGACGATAGCGGTGGCGGCCTTACCTTGTTGAAGCCCCGACACCCGAGCGTGCCTCCGCCGACACGCGGTACCTTTTAAAGAAGCGCAATCACTCTGCATTCTTCATTTGGAACGCCGGTTGCACTCGATTCCCATTCCATGAAACTACGTGTTGCAGTTGTTTACGGAGGCCGCAGCGGCGAGCATGAAATCTCGTTGCGCTCGGCCCAATCCATCCGCCAGGCGCTCGATCCGGACCGCTACAAAGTGATCGAATATTTCATTTCGCACGAAGGAAAATGGCGTCCTCGGCCGATCGTGCCAGAGCCGCGCGGCAATCCCGAAATCGATGTCGTGCTGCCCGTCTTGCACGGCACGTTCGGTGAGGATGGCACAGTGCAAGGACTGCTGGAACTGGCGGACTTGGCATACGTCGGACCCGGCGTACTGGCGTCCGCCGTTGCAATGGACAAAGAAGTATTCAAGCGCGTCATGCGCGAGCGCGGACTGCCGGTCGTCGAATCGGTGACGTTGCACGCCGGCAATCTCGATGCCGCCGCCGCGATCGCTGCACTGCCGTTTCCGATGTTCGTGAAGCCGGCCAATCTGGGATCCTCGGTCGGAATTTCGAAGGTCAAGAACGCCGCCGATCTCGAGAAGGCGATCGAAGACGCGGCCCGTTACGATGCGAAGATCGTCATCGAGCGCGGTATCGAAGGACGCGAATTCGAATGCGCGGTACTCGGGAATCTGGATCCCTCGGCGTCGACGCCGTGCGAGATTCTGCCGTCGCGCGAATTCTACGATTATGACGACAAATATCTGCTCGATACGGCGCGGATCGAGCTGCCGGCGAAACTCGACGCCGCGCAGACAGCGGAGATCCAGCGGCTCGCTGTCGAATGTTATAAGGCCACGGGCTGCGAAGGGATGTCCCGCGTCGATTTCCTGATGGAACGCTCGACCGGCAAGCTGTACATCAACGAGCTGAACACGATCCCCGGATTCACCTCGATCAGCATGTTCCCGAAGATGTGGGAATACTCAGGCATCCCCTATCCGGATCTGCTCGACAAACTGATCGAACTCGCGATCGAGCGCCAGAAACGCCGCCGTGCGCTGCGCTACACGCGCGACTAAGCCGGTCGCGTTATATAATGAGGAAGCCTTCCATTGCCGGAGTGGCGGAATGGCAGACGCAGCAGACTCAAAATCTGCCAAGGATTACTCCTTGTGAGGGTTCAAGTCCCTCCTCCGGCACCAAGTACAATCAAAAGTTATGCGCCGCGATATTACGCAATGGTACAGCGAACGGCTGTACCGCGACATGCCGATCGTCTCTTACGGCCATTATGGTCCGCCAGTCCTGATGCTGCCGACCGCCGCCGCGGATTTCCTCGAGTATGAGCGGTTTCAGCTCATCGACACCGTCTCTCATTGGCTCAATAACGGGAAGGCCAAGGCGTACTCGGTCAACAGCGTAAATACGCTGGCGCTCATGAACCGGCAGGCGTCACCTCCAGAGAAGATCGAGTGGCTGAAGCGCTACGACGGCTACCTGACCGAAGAAGTTCTCCCGTTCATCCGCAACGATTGCGGAGGCGGCGACGTGAAGCCGATCGTAATGGGCATCAGTCTCGGAGCCTACCTGGCCGCGAACGTATTCTTCCGACATCCGGATCTGTTTTCAGGCGCACTGCTGCTGAGCGGCAGTTACGACATCCGCAGTTATATGAACGGATATTCGAGCGAGGATCTGTACTTCAACAATCCCGTCCAATATCTGAAGAATCTCAACGACGGCTACTTCCTGCCTCAGCTTCAGCACGGCGGCAAGCGGATCATCATCTTCAGCGGGCAGGGCGATTACGAAGCTCCCGATCGCGCGCGCAAGCTGGCGCGGATTTTAGGAAAGAAGAACAT
>DASXZC010000199.1:0-11814 GCA_036502165.1 Bryobacteraceae bacterium | reverse complement strand
TCGACGACCTCGACCGGCGACAGCTTCCGTTGCCGCACCAGCGCTGCAATCTCAGTCAGTGATAAGCGATGAGGCATGCCTAGTCAGCCGTTCCTTCAATCACGCTCATGGGCGACGCCGTCGAGATCACGCGCCCAAACTTAAAGCCGGATTTCTCCAGCAAATATCGGAATCCCGCCTCCGTCCGTTCCCTTCCGCCCGTCATCACCATCATGTTCAAGTCGAGGAAATTTTTCATCGGAGCATCCGGCCCCGGCCCCAGCACCGTCTCGACGATAACCACTTTCCCGCCCGTCACAATCCCCTTGCGGACGTTCCGCAGGATCGCAATGCAGTCCTCATCGCTCCAGTCATGCAGGATCATCTTGAGCGTGTACAGATCCCCTCCCGCCGGCACCGCCGCGAAGAAATCGCCGCCCACCTGCTCCGCCCGTTCCCCGAGTCCCCCGTCTTTCAACCGCGTCGCCTCGGCGATCACTTGCGGATCATCGAACAGCACTCCACGCGCACTCTTCGCCACTCCGAGCATGGCTGCCAGGAACGCGCCCTGTCCCCCACCGACATCGACAATCTTATGGAATGCCGAAAAATCATACGCCCCCATCACCGCGCCGGTCACCCATTCAGTCAAGTTCGACATCGACCGGTTGAACACTTCCGCCTCAGCCGGATGCGCCCGGTAATAATCAAACACCGGCCTCTTGAATTTCTCAGTAAAAGCCAACCCACCCGTGCGGACGCTATATGGAAATTCCTCCCACGCCGAATAATGTTCCTGACCCAACTCCGCAATCGCGAAGTACCGCAGCGTCCCCAGCCGGTCCGACTCGAGCGTCTCCGACATCGGACTGTTCGTGAACTTCTGCCCTTCTAACTCATGAAACACGCCAACGCTCGACAACGCCCGCATCATTCGATACAGAAATTCCGGATGGCTCCCCGTCGCCGATGCCATTTCGATGACCGACTTCGTAACGCCGCCCTTTAATAAATCCGCGATCCCCAACTTCGCCGCCGTATACACCGCCCGCGATACCCAGAACCCCGTAATCATCTGGATCATCGCCGTGTCCGTCGACTGCTGCGGAGTCCCCTTCGCCTTCGGCTGCTGCACCAGATAAGTCCGCACCTGTTCCGCAGTAACGCCGTGCTCCTTGAGGATCTCCGCCGCGAGCGACTCCTTATCGCGCAGCAGCCCCATCAGCAAGTGCGCCGGCGCGACATGATAATCCTGCAGCTTCGCCGCTTCCTCAACCGCACCCTGCAGCACCTGTTTCGCCGCAAGGCTAAGCGGCATATCGCCGTAAGCCGGAATCTGCGGCTTACTCTTGAACTTCTGCATGATCTTCGGGCGGATCAGCGACGCCGCATCCGGCGAGCGAAAGAATCGCGCCGCGATATCTCGATCCTCATACAGCAACGCGAGCAGCAGATGCTCCGCCTCAATGTGTTCCGTCGCCGATCCATTTGCTTCACAGCGTCCAAAGAACAACACGCGCCTGGCTTCCGCTGTATATCCATCAAGCATGAGCAAAACGTTCTCCTTCTTATGCTCTCAACATTCCCATCAACCGCTCCCGCAACCGCGCCGCAACATCATCCTCGGGCGAGACGATCAACACCGTATCGTCGCCGGCGATCGTTCCCACAATCTCCGGCCACCGCGCCCGGTCAAGCGCGACTGCGAATGCATTCGCCGTTCCCGGCAATGTAGTCAGCACCAGCAGATTCTTGGCCACGCGGACGTCTCGCAACATCTCGAGCGCCACCGTCTCGAGCGCCGGACCCTCTCGCGCGGGTTCCACCTGCCGATACCCCTGCGGAGTCTTCACCAACCCCAGCTCGTGTATGTCCCTCGACAGCGTCACCTGTGACGCGATCAGCCCGAGCGTCCCGAGCGCGGACACGAGTTCCTCCTGCGTATGGATCTGCTGCCGCGCGATCACCGCCAGAATCTGTCCGTGCCGGAAGGCCTTAGTCACTTCCGCAACTCCGCCAGCCGTTCGCCCGCCGCCGCGAGTGCCCGCTCGACCGCCTCCGGAGCCGTCCCGCCCACGACCTTCCGCGTCCGCATTCCTTCTTCCGGTTTCATGTAGCGGATCATATCAGCCGTGAACTCCGGCGCGAACGCCGTCAATTCCTCAGCCGTCCACTCCGACGGCTTCTTCCCCTTTTGCACGCTCTCGAGCACCAGCCGTCCAACGATCTTGTGCCCCTGATGGAAGGCAGTCCCATTTCGCGCGAGAGCCTCAGCCAGATCGGTCGCGACCACCCAGCTCTCTTCCGCCGCAAGCGCCGGTCGTGCAACGTTCAGCCGCGTCGTCTCGACCACATTCCGCGCCATTTTCAAACAACCCGCCAATTGATCGGCCGCCTCGAAAATGGGCTCCTTGTCTTCCTGCATATCGCGGTTGTACGTCATCGGTAAGCCCTTCATCGTGACGTACAGCGATGTGAACGACCCAAACACCCGCCCACACTTGCCCCTGATCAACTCGAGCGAATCCGGATTCTTCTTCTGCGGCATCAGCGACGACCCGCTCGTGACGGCATCGCCCAACTCGAGCCATCCCCATTCTTCACTTGAACAGAGGATCCAATCCTCCGCCAGCCTGCTCAAATGCAGCATTGCCGTCGACGCCGCATATAGGAAGTCCAGTGCGAAGTCGCGATCCCCCGACACGTCCATCGAATTCCGCGTGACCGACTCAAACTCGAGATCCCGCGCAATGGCCTCGCGATCAAACGGGAACCCGCTCCCAGCAAGCGCCCCCGATCCGAGCGGCATCACATTCACCCGCCTCCGAGCATCACCGAGCCGCTCATAATCACGAGAGAACATCTCGAAATAGGAAAGCAAATAATGCGGCCACAACACCGCCTGCGCCCTTCGCAAGTGCGTATAACCAGGGATCACCGCGTCTTTATACTTCGCCGCCAGCTCGATCAAAGCACCCATCAAATCAGCCAAAAGCGCCCGCGCCGAATCGATCTCATCCCGCAACCACAGCCGTATATCGAGCGACACCTGCTCATTCCGCGAGCGCCCCGTGTGGATCTTATCCGCCAGCCCCGCAACGCGCCCCTTCAACTTCCGGATCACCAGCGTGTGGACGTCCTCATCGTCCGCACCCTCATAAAACCCGGCCTCCGCGGACTCCCGCAGAATCGAATCGAACGCCTCGATCAACTCCGCGCACTCCTCGCCGGTCAAAATCCCAACCCGCTGCAAGGCCTTCGCAAAAGCCTGCGATCCGCGTATATCCGCCTTGATCAACCGCTTGTCAAAAGCCAACGAATTGGAAAACTGCTCGAAAATCTCGGATGGGCCTTCGGCGAACCGGCCGCCCCAAAGTTTCATGGAACTCATAGGTGGAAGAACTCAGTGTACCAACCCCTCGCCGCGCGGACCCGCCATCGAAACAGGTGTATATTGTCATCGATGTCCATCACCACCCGCCTCGCAGCCGCCCTCGTCTTTGCGGCCCTGCTCGCCGCTCAACAACACGCCCCCGTTGGCTATACCGATACGCCATACCTGCCCGATGGAAAGTGGCGCGTCCATGATCTCAACCGGCCCCATCCCAAAAAGGTCACCCCCGGCACCAACGGATCCGCCCCCTCCGACGCCCTCGTCCTGTTCGACGGCACGAACCTCGATCACTGGACCGGACTCCGCGGCGACAAGGTCAGCCCCCCTTCCTGGAAACTCGAGAACGGCTACATCGAAGTCGTCCCCGGCACCACCGACCTCTCGACCAAAGAGAAGTTCGGCGACATGCAGCTCCACATCGAATGGGCGTCCCCCGAGAAGATCGAAGGCGAAAGCCAGGATCGCGGCAACTCCGGAGTCATTATCCAGGGCCGCTATGAAGTCCAGGTTCTCGATTCCTACACCAACGTGACCTACGCCGATGGCCAGGCCGGCGCCATCTACGGCCAATATCCTCCCCTGGTCAATGCCAGCCGCAAGCCCGGGGAATGGCAGACCTACGACATCGTCTGGGAAGCTCCGAAGTTCGAGAACGGCAAGCTCCTGAGCCCGGGCTACCTGACTCTCTTCCACAACGGGGTGCTCCTCCACAACCGCAAAGCTTACATTGGAACCGTCGTCCACAGGCAGGTCGCGCACTACACGCCGCACGACGCCGAAGAACCGCTCGTCCTTCAGAATCATGGGACTAAGGTCCGCTTCCGGAACATCTGGGTCCGCAAAATCGGCACCTACGACCAGCCGTAATCTGGACGGGCGGGATTCTTTCGATCTACTTAAGATACCCGCCACCTAGGTTGTATGACTGGCGCATACATTAGGTCTTTTTACCAATTGTGACGACAGGTGGGATAGCCGTACACTTTACTTGGGACCCCTATCAGGGAAATCAGGAGCGGGTGTATGCAACAAGTAATCAATCTCATCTGGACGATCAGGATTTGGCATGACACGGCAGGACAAGACCTGATCGAATACGCGCTGATGTCCGGCTTAATCGCAACGGGCGTCATCGCGTTATCACCGCAGTTGGCCAACTCGATCAGCATGCAGTTCAGCAAGGTCGCGACCCCCTTGTCTTCAGCCGCCTTACAGGGCTCCTAAGGACTGGGCGACACCGTACTGATCGCCGACCCTCGCCAATCGACGGCTCAAACACGCGGGACAGTGGCAGCGATGCTTACCGGAATGTTTGTGCTCAAGGCCGTGGATTACTCCATCGAATTCATCGAATCTTGAAGCTATGATGTCGAAGTACTGCGCATCGCCTGCATTGAATCTCCTGAAAACTGCATGCGCGACGTGGTCGGCGAGTTGAACTAACCTCGAAGACCGCGAATCGACGAACATAGGAGTATCGGCGAGATTTCGCAGCACACCCCACTTCGTTCCGATGGTCCGAAACTCGCGGCTCAACTGCTGGAGCGACGTCTCCCGCGCGCTGCGGTCCAGAATCAGCAACCCGCGTTGGCAGTCGCCTCGACGGTTCTTTCTCGATAGGAACAGGTCGAATCGCTGACATAGATCTTCAAAGGCGAGCGCGACACAATCCTCGCCCGGTTGGAGCGATGCCTTTTCGATCGCACACGCAAAGCAGCAAGCATTGACGTCACAGTCACGCGCAAGGCTCAGGACCGTCTTCATGACTCCACGAGCTTTATCCTGCTGTAGGCCCTTCCAAGGATGCTCGCGTCGCGCAAAAATCGCAGATGCGTGAAACTCGACGCGAGAGGGATCATGGGCGTCGTAAGTGGACGCAATGAGATCCAAGTCCCGCGTGAACCCATCGGCATGCGTTTCGAAGACGCAAATACCACCTAAGACGAAGTAATCCTCATTCGGATTACTCGCCGAGCCGGCATCGTCCAAGTAAAGGAGGCACAAGAAAGGGGCAGCCAAGTGGACTCACGTCCGGTCGGACCGCAAAGGCAGCCCTCTCAACCGCACCTGTAAGTTACCACGAACATCCTATCAGGGCAAGCGTTTAGAAGCTCCGAAAATTCCTACCTCTAGCTCTTCAGCGGACTAGCCGCGTGGACGATGTGTCCACCCTTGTCGCCCATCTTAGGATTGGAAAAGATCCGCGACGGGCCCCGATCGTCAACCATTCCGAATCCGGCGTCCACCAACTGACCCCGCAGCTCGTCTGTATCGAAGAAGCTCACCCACGGCTCTCCGATCGCCGCCACGCGCGCCGCGCGTTCCTCATGCCGCTCGCGGAGTTCCTCTGGAAATGTCTCCTTTGGATTGCTGTAATCGAACACTACGTGCGCCCCGCCCGGCAGTGCTCCGATATAGTTCAACGTTGCCCAGATCGCGTCTTTCTGTAAGTACGGCACGACTCCGAGCCACGTGAAGAACGTCCGCTGTTGAGGATCGAATCCCGCCGCCGCAAGACCTTCGCGCAGCGTCTGCCGTTCGAAGTCGACGGGCGTGTAAGTGAGAGTCCCCGGAACCTCAATGGCCGCCTCGGCAAGCCGTTCCCGCTTCCACGCCTGCGTCGAAGGATGATCGACCTCGAAGATCCGCAGCCGGTCGCGCAGGGCTCCTCGATAGGCGTACGTATCGAGCCCCGCGCCCAGCACCACCAATTGGCTGACGCCGCGCTCGGCCACCGCTGCGGCAAGCGAATCCTCGGCAAAGCGCGTACGCGCCGCGATGAACATACGCATCCCTCGCGCGTACGTCCCCTCTTCGGCCTGTCTGGCAATCTCCGCAGGATCCTCGCCCAGAATGCGCACCGCCAATGGATCCTTGAAAATCCGTCCCTCTTCGAGGATCTGATGCGCCGCACGATGCCGTGCCGCGGCCAAAGCCGTGCGGCTGGGTTGTCCGGCCTGCATCGCGTTACCGCTCCAGGTAGGTGTACCCGTTCATGCCTTCTTCGTAGAACCGCAGCAGCATGCCGGCTTCCTCATAACTAATGCGGTTGTCGCGCAATGACGTTTCCACGTCGTCGCGGAACTGGTCGATGAGCGCCCTCGAATTGAACTGCACGTAGTCGAGCACCTCGCGCACAGTGTCCCCGGCGACGACCGTATTCAGCACCGCCTCGCCGTTCTCGCCCAGGCTCACATGCACCGCGTTCGTGTCTCCGAAAAGATTGTGCAGATCGCCCAGGATCTCCTGATACGCGCCCACGAGGAACGCGCCCAGCATGTACGTCTGCCCATTGAACTCATGCAGCGGGAGCGTCTTCTTCACATCGCGCCGGTCGATGAACTGATCAATCTTGCCGTCGGAGTCGCACGAGATGTCCCCGATGATGCCTTGCCGGAACGGCTCTTCCTCGAGCCGGTGAATCGGCATCACCGGAAAGAGCTGCTTTACCGCCCAACTATCCGGCATACTCTGAAATAGCGAGAAATTACAGAAATAAGTGTCGGATAAAATCGACTCGAGCCCTTCCAGTTCCTCCGGAAAATAGTCGAGTTGCTTCGCCATCTTATAAATCCGCCTGCAAATGGCCCAATACAAATTCTCGCCCACCGACCGCTGCTGCAGCGGCAAATAACCCAGACTGAATAAATTCAGCGCCGAATCGAGCGCAGTCTGCGCATCGTGGAACGACTCGAGCAGGTTCTTGCTCGTCAATCCCTTCGCCGTCTCCCGCAGATCGATGAGCGGCTGCTCCATCTCATCGGTGACTTCGGGCGTCACTTCGGAATCGCCGAAGCCCGTCACACCGAGGACGTTAAAGACCAGCACGCTGTGATACGCCGCGATCGCGCGTCCGCTTTCCGTAATGATATTCGGATGCGGCACACCGGCATCATCGCAAACGTTCTGCACGTGATACACGACGTCGCCCGCGTACTCCTGCAGTGTGTAGTTGACGCTCGATTCGAAGTCGGTCTGCGAGCCGTCGTAGTCGATGCCGAGTCCGCCGCCGACGTCGAGATACTTCAATCCCGCGCCCTCGCGATGCAGTTCGACATAGCATCGCGCGGCCTCGATCACCGCCGCCTTAATCTGCCGGATATTCGTAATCTGACTGCCAAGATGGAAGTGGATCAGCTCGAGGCAATCGGCCATCCCGAGCCCCTTCAACTGCTCGAGTGCGCGCAGCGCCTCGGTCACCGTCAGCCCGAACTTCGAACGATACCCGCCCGAGGACTTCCAACGTCCCGACCCACGGCTCGCCAGCTTCACGCGGATCCCGATCACCGGCCGCACGCCTAACTTCTTCGCATGCTCGAGGATCAGCTCGAGCTCGCTATACTTCTCGACGATCGGCACGATCTGGCGTCCAATCTTTTTCGCCAGCATCGCAAGTTCGATATACTCATCGTCCTTGAAGCCGTTGCACATAATCGGCGTCTCGTTGTCGGCGACGGCCATCACAGCGAGCAGTTCCGGCTTCGATCCGGCCTCGAGGCCGAACTTGTATTCGCGCCCGTAGCGGAACACTTCTTCGACCACCTGCCGCTGCTGGTTCACCTTGATCGGGAACACCAGCGCATAGCCGCCTTTGTAGCCGTGCTCGGCGATCGCCTGGTGGAACGCGTCGTGCATCTCTTTGATGCGGTGCTGCAGGATCTCGCCAAAGCGGATCAGAATCGGCAAGGAAATGCCGCGCAATTCCAGCTTCTCGGCGAGCCCCTTCAAATCGATTCCCTGATTGGGATCTTTTTTCGGATGCACCCAGACGTGGCCGTTCTTACCGACTGAGAAATAACCCTTGCTCCAGGCGGCGACATCGTACATCTCGGCGGCCAATTGCGTCGACCATCGTTCGGTCGGTTCACGTAATGGAGCACTTTCGGTCATTCTTGCGTTCAACTCCGATCACCTCTTCCCTGACAGGTCAAAGACTAGACAACGTTCCTAGTGTCCTTCGAATCCGCACTCTGTGGCAAGCAAAATCTTGTAAGGTTGACCTATATGGTTCTCGACGGCAAGTGGGCGCTAGTCACCGGAGCGGCGAAGGGCATCGGACGGGGAATCGCGCTCGAATTAGCGCAATCGGGTTGTAACATAATCGTCAACGATTATTCAGATCGCGACGGAGCCGACGAGACCGCCGCGCTCGTGCGGGACGCGAAGCGCGAAGCCCGCGTCATCATGGCGGACGTCTCATCCGGCGCTTCCGTCGACGCCCTGTTCGCCGAGATCCATACGCTCGATATACTCGTCAATAACGCCGGCATTCAAACCTGGAAAGCGCTGGTCGATGTCGAAGAGTCCGAATGGGATCGCGTGATCGCGACGAATCTAAAAGGCTGCTTCCTCTGCACCCAGCGCGCTGCACGTCTGATGCGCACCGCTGGCCGGGGAGGACGCATCATCAATATCGGCTCCGGCTGCAACCGCATCGGCTTCCCTCGCCTGATCGCGTACACGGCGTCGAAGGGCGGCATCGAGACGTTCACCAAAGTGTCGGCGTCCGAGCTTGGCAAATACGGAATCACAGTGAACTGCGTCGCCCCAGGCGCGATCGAGACAGAGCGCACTAAGGCTGAAGCCGGCGACTACGCGGCCACTTGGGCAGCAGTAACTCCGGTTGGTCGCGTCGGACTTCCTCAGGACGTCGGACGCGCCGTCGTCTTCCTCGCGTCGCCAGCAGCCGACTTCATTTCCGGTCAGACGCTGGGAGTGGACGGAGGCCTGTTTGCAAAGCCGTATTGGCCGTATGAGTCGTAACGAGGCTGCACCAATCGAGCATGCTCGAATCCCCGAGCCACACCAATTGCTCGTTGTCGATCCCAATGAGATACGGATGCACCCGAGCCATACTGCTGAAATCGACCGTCGCGGCATCGAGCGTGCCGCTGGATCTCTCTAAGAGCTCCACTCGAGTTCCATGGCCCTTGCCGACCAAGCCGGTCACACGCACCACCTGGTTCGAACTTGTGAGCTCGAGCCTCGTCATCGCTGCCGGCTGCCCCGTGCCCAACGACGTCTCGGGAACTTGCCACTGGCCTTTCACCGTTCCGTCATAAGCCAGTTCGATCCACGTATGAGGCCTGTCGAAGTAAACCGCAATGGTGTCGTGCGAAATGCTCAGCGATGGAGTGTAGATCGCGCTGTACTTCGCCGAAGGCGGGAGCGTGTAGTTGGGAATCGCCGAGCCGAGGAATTTCCCGTTCACATCGAAATGCCGCAGCATGTCATATTTCTCGAGTTCATTCGTGGACAAATAAAACTCCCGGAGCAGCACCCATAAAGTTCCATCATCCGCAAACGCCACCCGCATGGGTCCGGTATACGGCAACTGAACCATGTGCGGACTTCGCCCCGGGCCAAAGAAATAGATGAATCCATCCACGTTGCCGTTCGCCCTAAGGGTGGTTCCGCACACTGCAAAGACGGTCCCGTCGGGTGAAGCCGACGCGTACGCCAAGTGAGGCGCGGCGGTCCCGCCGGGCCAGATCTTCGTATCGGCCACCACCACCGACTGCTCGCCCGTAGTCGAGTAGACGGTCACGGATCCATCCTCAGCGCCCAAGCTGAAGAGAAATCCATGGCTCCAGATGGGCATGAGCTTGCCATCGTTCCATTGCGGAACTGCGAGTGTGCGGCCAGGCTCGGACAGAGTTACCTCGGCTGACGCTGCGGCCGAGACGATGAGAAGAAGAACGACCAGACGCTTCATTCTGAATCCTCATAGAACATTCTATATGGATTCGAAGAGATACTGGTCTATTGCGAACGCGATCCGCTGTTGCTGCGGCGGCGGCCGGTCAGTCCAACGGCGAGCACGCAAACGCCGACGATCAACATCGCGGCAGTCGATGGCTCAGGGACTCCGAGGAACGCCGGTGACAGAATGGATGCGCGAGTGGTTTCCGCAATGAGGCTCGCCCAGACTGGGATCAACAACAACTTCATGCATCGATTCTGGACGACCAACTCGCGAGCCGGATCCAACAAGAGGCCCAAACTTAAGGTGACCGGTACCAGCCGCACTTTGGCGCGCTTCCCTCTTCGCCCGGTTACGTTCCGGTACGGATTCGCGGCCGTTCTGGCACTCTGGTTCATGGTCCTGGCAAGCGCCGCTGAGGCGCCAGTAGTAGACCTGAGACTGCCGGCCCACTTCGATCCGTACGCCGTGGACGCAACGGCCCGGTACGAGGCGGCCGCCCGCGTTGCGTGCGCTGTGCCCAAACCGCCGGGGTTCATCGGGTATCGATGGATCCTCCCTCCGGTAGCTGGGGAGCTGCGTATGTTGACCGGAACGTCGGAAGGCAAGCAGATCTATATCGGATTCCTCAAATCCCAGTACGGCTATCAAATCGCGAGGCTGAACGAGGACTATGGAACCGACGCGCAATCGTTCACCGAACTGCTCGAATCCCCGATGGCGCGCGTCGATGCGACCCGCGCTAAGGTGAGGCGCGACGATGCGGAGTTCGACCGCGATGCCCGCCACGACATGCTCTCTGGGATCGTCGCGGCACTACGTCAATGCGATGCGAATCACGCGCTCGGTGGCATCCGCGCGCTGCTTGCGTCACTCTGAATGGATAATACATAGAAATAGGGGCTAATCGTCCACGTTTTCCTTTAATTATGGAGACGCACAAGGAATTGGATTCGCCGCCGGGGCGGCGGCCTCAGGTTGTTACACTGTTCCCTATGCCGTACCAGCTTGGAATCGACTATCAACCTCGCGGCGACCAGGGGGCTGCCATTGAGCAGTTGACCCGCGGCATCCTCGATTCGGAAAAGCACCAGGTGCTGCTCGGCGTCACGGGGTCGGGCAAGACGTTCACGATGGCCAAGATCATCCAGCACCTCGAGCGGCCGGCCCTTATCATTGCCCACAACAAGACGCTCGCCGCACAGCTATACCAGGAATTCAAAAGCTTTTTCCCCCAGAATGCCGTTGAGTACTTCGTCAGCTACTACGATTACTATCAGCCCGAAGCTTACATCCCGTCGAGCGATGTCTACATCGAGAAAGAAGCGACGATCAACAACGAGCTCGACAAGCTGCGGCTGTCGGCGACGCGGTCGCTGTTCGAACGCCGCGATTGCGTCATCATCGCGAGCGTCAGTTGCATTTACGGCCTCGGATCTCCAGAAGCTTATTACGGCATGCTCCTCATGCTCGACAAGGGTCAAAAGATCACGCGCCACGGCATCCTGTCGCGTCTGGTCGAGATCCTGTATCACCGCAACGACTCCGACTTCAAGCGCGGGACGTTCCGGGTACGCGGCGACGTCATCGAGGTCTTCCCGACGTACGACGACTACGCGTATCGCATCGAGTTGTGGGGCGATGAGGTCGAGAGTCTGAGCCAGGTAGATGCGCTGACCGGGCAAGTGCGGCAGACCTATTTGCGGCTGCCGATTTATCCGAAGACGCACTACGTGAT
>DASXZC010000198.1:0-4554 GCA_036502165.1 Bryobacteraceae bacterium | reverse complement strand
TGCCCATCGGGGGCATCGGACGGAATGAGCGTGCGGCCGTATAGGGCAGGCACTCCGAAATGGATCCCGGAGTTGGCAGTCAATTGAGTCGACGGAACGTCCTCAGGAAGTTCCTCATCGGTGGTCGTGAGATTCCAGGTGCCCCACGCCCCAGCGACGCTTTCGAAGCAGTCCAACGTGCGCAACTGCTTTAGCTGAGATCCGTTCACGCCGGGCCAGTGCTCCTCGCCCTTGTCGTCCTTGAGGACGAGGTGGATCATCCGATCGGAATTCTTGTATGGGTACGTGTTGGCGAGAAGGCTGTAGACCACGCTGAAGACAGCGGTGGTGGCTCCGATTCCGAGGGTGAGCGAGAGGATCGCCGTGATGGCGAGCCCGGGCCGTTTGCGAAGTTCGCGCAGGGAGAACCGGAGATCCTGGATCATAACCTTAATACGGACCTTCAGGAGGAAGGTTCCGCATGTAAGGCTCAATATTTTCGCGGTGTGTTACTTAAGTTCGCTTCGATCCTTCTCGTTGACCTCCACGCCATGCTTCTTAGCGGCCGCCTTGATGCGTTTCCACGCGGCATCCCGCTCGGATTCGCTGACGCCTTTCACCTGATTGAAACGGGCGATTGCGTTGCGGACATGCGCCGCATCGTGAATCGGTTCCTTTCGCTCCTTCGGGAAAGCGTAATCTTCATCCGAGATGTGTTCGCGAGTGGCTTCTTTGATTTTCGACATGCCAATTATTCAGCAATCGAATTGCCACCTGCTCTATTCATACCGCAGCGCGATCATGGGATCGACGCGGGCGGCTCTGCGGGCGGGGACGTAACAAGCGAGTAGAGCCACGATCCCTAACAGAATGGGCGCCGACGTGAGCACGACTGGATCGAAGCCGCGCACGTCGTACAGGAATCCGGCGAGCAGTTGACCGATCCCGATTGCAAGCGCGAGACCGACTCCGACTCCAGCCGCCGTTACTTTCAGGGCCTCGCGGAGAATCATTTTGAGCGTAGCTGAGGCGTCAGCGCCCAGTGCCATGCGGATTCCGATCTCGCGTGTGCGCCTCGCAACCGTATAGGCGTTGAGCGCGTACAAGCCGATCATTGCGAGCAACAGCGCGACGCTTCCGAAGATCTCGAGCATGTGCGCGCCGGTCCGGACGATCCACAAATCGAAGCTCGACTCCAAATGTGCGTGCATGGTCCTCAATTCGAGCAGCGGGATCCGCTCGTCGGTCGCGCGAACTTGCCGCCGGATGGCTTCGAGCAGTTGAGTCTCAGCCGTAGAACCAGCGGCGCTCGGGGCGACCTTCAAATGAATCTGTATGTCGGTTTGGAAATCCTGGCCGAACGGCGTGTACAGGTGAGCGCTCACTCCGTCGCCCAGAATATTCTCGCGGATGTTGCCCACGACGCCGACCACTTCGAGTTCAGGCGGAGCCGGAGTCGCTCTGCTGTCGACACGCAGGCGCTCGCCGATCGGATCGGCGCCCGGCCAAAGCTTTTCAGCCGCGAGCTTGTCGATGATCGCGACATTCGCTTTCGACCCGGCTGCTGTCTCCGCGGTCGTGAACGCGCGTCCGCGGAGTGCCGGAATTCCAAGGGTTGCGAAATAGTCCGCACCCACGATGTTGTAGCGTGCCTCAACAGCAGGATGTTCCTTCGAGGGAACGACTCCGGAAGGAGTGATGTTCTTTCCGAGCTGCATCATTCCGAACGGGATGGTCGCGGCGATCGCGACCGACTGCACACCTGGAATCTGCCGCAGACGATCCTCGAGCGTGTGATAGATCTGCGTCGAGTGGGCCTGATCAATGTTGGCGAGGCTGGCGTCCACTTCGGCAACAATTTCGTTGTCGAGTGAGAATCCGGGCTGCACATCCGCGGCCCGGGCCGCGCTGCGCACGAAGAGTCCAGCGGCGGCGAGCATCATCAACGACAGCGAGAGTTGCGCCATCACCAGAACGTTGCCGCGTGAGAACAACCGGCGAGGACGGCCCGAAGCCTCGCCGGTTCCGGACTTATCTTTGATATCGCCCCATACATCAGGCTTTGAAAGATTCAACGCGGGGAACAGCGCGAAAACGATCGTGGCGAGCGTGCAGAAGAATAGCGTGAATCCGATGACGCGGACGTCGGGCCTGGCTTCATAAACAACATCGATCGGCGCGAGCTGCACCAGCGATTTGATGAGTAGCGTCGTGCTCCATGAGGCAAGCATCAGTCCGGCTGCGCCACCCAGCGTCGCGAGTAAGAGTCCTTCAGTGAACAGTTGTCGGATGATCCGTCCACGGCTACCGCCCATCGCGAGGCGGATTCCGATTTCCCGCCGCCGCGCCGAGCCTTGCGCCATCATCATGTTGGCCAGATTAAAGCATGCGATCAACAGCACCACCGAGGCGAGCGAAAGCAGCATAATAGCCGGCAGTTCCAAGGACGCATCCGTTCTCGGACTTGTGGAGATCCCCATCCTTGATAGAGGCTCGACCACCAGCGTCTGATCCTTATTCTCGGCCGGATAAGCTTTTTCGAGTTGCGAGCCGATCACTGCGAGCATCGCGTTCGCAGACGGCTTCGTGACGCCGGCTTTCATGCGGCCGAACACAATCAGATTGTGATTGTCGCGTGCGCCGAGCGGCTTCCCCTGTCCTTCAAAATCGTTCATGACGAGGCCGTAGGCGCCCAGAGGCAAGAACAGTTCGGGACTTGCGACGGCGGTCGTTCCTGTGAATCCTTCCGGAGTAATACCGACGACTTCGAATTGGCGGCTGTTGACGCGAATCTGCTTGCCGATCAGTTGCGGATCAAATCCGTGTTTCTTCCAATAAGAATAGGTGACGACCGCCGTGAGCGGACGTCCTGCGGATTCATCCGCGACTTCGAACGGCCTGCCCAACTGGAACGCCACGCCCAGCGTCGAGAAGTAATTACTCGAGACGATCGCCGCGAAACTACGGCGGGTGGTTTCGCCTTCCTGCACTCCGACCATCGCCATGTTCATCGCGGCCAAGCTCGAGAAGACCGGATTGCTGGCGCGTATGTCGGTGTAGTTCGGATACGAGAACGCACGATAGGAACCCAGATGTTTAGTGTCGCGGCTGTAAAGCCCCATCAGTTCGGCAGGACGTTCGACCGGGAGTGGTTTAAAGAGAAACGCGTTGACCAGGCTGAATACGGCGCTATTGGCGCCAATTCCCAACGCGAGCACCAGTACGGCCGCGGCCGTGAAGCCGGGCTTGCTGGCCAGCATACGAATCCCGTACCGGATGTCTTGCCAAATAGTATTCATTCTCGAGAGTTCCTTGGGTCTTCAAACCAGTACGAAGCGAACGCCGCCGCTGTTCCGCTTGAGATTAAATAAGTTGGAGATTTTGGTTGGGCCAGAACGTTAGGATGAATAGAGGAGGCTCGTATACATGGGCTCGCTCGATTGGTCACAATGTCCGGCGGTCGAGAGCGTTCCGGGCAAGCGCAGCGGAGCGTGGGTGTTCCGCGGTACCCGAATGCCTATCTCGACGGTATTCGAGAATCTTCAGGACATGAGCGTCGACGAACTCATCGAGGAGTTCGGCGTCACGCGCGAGCAGGTTGAGGCTGTATTGCAGTTTGCCGCGCGGACCGCTGAGGCGCCAGTCCCACAAACGTAATGCTTGTACTTTTTGACAATGGCACGCCGCGAACTCTGGCTCGTTATCTAATTGACCAGCACACGGTCACTGAGGCGCGGGCGCGGGGATGGCATCAGCTCGAAAATGGCAACCTTTTAAATGAAGCCGAGCGTGCCGGGTTCGATGTCCTCATCACGACGGACAAGAACATCCGCTATCAACAGAATTTAACGGGTCGCAAGATCGCCATTGTGGTGTTGGGTAAGGGGCGATGGGGATTGATCAGACCGCACGTTGCGGAAATTGTCGCGGCCGTCAACGCTTCCGTACCCGGCAGCTTTACCGAGGTTGCAATTCCCTACGCTTGAGCGGGTTCTTCGGACCCACCCGCTATACTGGGACTTATGTCCACCGACGGCTCAAATCCGAGCCCTGTAACTGTCTCGACCGATGCCGGAAAGCCTTCGAACTTCATCCGCGAGATCATTCTTGAAGACATTCGAACCGGCAAAAACGAAGGCCGCGTGCACACGCGGTTTCCTCCTGAACCCAACGGATATCTGCATGTCGGCCACGCGAAATCCATCTGTTTGAATTTCGGCCTCGCGCAGGAGTTTGGCGGAAAGTGCAATCTACGGTTCGACGATACCAATCCTTCAAAGGAAGAGACCGAGTACGTCGATTCGATCATCGAAGATGTCCGTTGGCTCGGGTTCGACTTCGAAGACCGGCTCTTCTATGCCTCCGATTATTTCGATCAACTGCATGCCTGGGCCGTGCAACTGATCAAGCAGGGACAGGCGTACGTGTGCGATCTGACTCCGGATCAGGTGCGCGAATATCGCGGGACGCCTCAGGAGCCTGGCCGCGAGAGTCCGTATCGGAATCGAAGCGTGGAAGAGAATCTGGATCTGTTCGAGCGCATGCGGGCAGGCCAATTTCCCGATGGGTCGCGGA
>DASXZC010000197.1:0-17434 GCA_036502165.1 Bryobacteraceae bacterium | reverse complement strand
ACGCAGCCAGCAGTGAATTGAAATCGTAGCTCAGGAACAGGCCTGTCGCCGAATCACTCGGACCCAGAGGGCCGAAATCAATGTGGCTGAGGAGGATTGTATTCATGTTGATTTTCCCCGCCTGCGCCGCGGTGTCAATATCGGACGACGAGAGTCCTGTTGGATCCGAGCAGGATCCGCCGGAAGCGGAAATTGAAATTCCGACCACGTTGCTGGTTACTCCACCCGCCTGGACGGCGACAGGAACGTAGCATCCGAGCAGAACGTCGGCGGGCAGTTGGAAAACGATGTAGTCGCTGCCGTCCGCGACGCGCAATTCGTACAGTACGTTCACCACTTCGTTTCCAACGACCACATTCGCCGGCACGCTCAATACCTCGTTCAGGTCCTGCGTCTCATCGATGCTGGTCGCGCCGAGCCCGGTTCCCTGAAGGATAACCAGTTGGCCGGGGATCACGGACTGATTCAGCGTGATCGGATTTTGCAGGATCGACGGGTCGGGAGCGAGCACCGTATCCGGTGACACGGTCCACGCCTTAGCCGGTCCAACGCCGTGCTCATTCAGGCTGCGCAAACCAACCGATGTCGCCACGATTGTGATCGGCAGCGGAGCCGTCGATCGTCCGTTGTAATTGACCGTCACTGTGGCCGGGCCCAGTGGAGTGGAGGATGGCACGACGCACGTCACGAAGTTATTGGTCGCATAGACCATAAGAGCGGAGGTCGTCACGTCGCCCGATTGAATCTGAATCGACACGCCGCCAAGTTGGGTCTGGAGCGGCGCACTCCCCGAGGCGCCCGCGGCCGGTCCGATGTTCGTTCCTGAGATGGCCAAACGGGAACCTTGCGCAATGCCGGAGTTCGGCATCCCTACTGGAGAATTGCTGTGGTAGTTCACGGCCGAAGTCGCGCTGATCGGCGGCAGGACTGGCGGCGATAGCATGAAAGCGACTCCGCGCTGGGGTTGAGTGCCGGTAGGGAAAAATTGTTGATACGAAAGGGGGGCCACGACGCCACTCGAGGGGTCAATCGCCAATGCTGCAACCGCGTTGGCCTGCGGCCCCGGGACGTACAGGTATTGGCCTGAAGGATCGAGGATCGCGGCGTTGGCTCCGTTGATCGCGCCCACGCTGCCGGTATTGGTCAGCGCGCCTGTCGGATCGATGCTGAATACAGTGACGCCGCCGTTGCCGGCAGTCGATACATAAAGATAATTGCCGGCGGGATTGACGGCCACTCCTGTCACTCCTGGACCGGCGGCAACGCGCGAACCGACCTGGGTCAACGCTCCGGAATCCGGGTCGACAGAATAGACGAGCACCGCGTTGTCTTGCCGTTCAACAGCGTACAGGAACTTGCCGGCGGGATCCATGGTCATCCAAACAATGTTGTTCCTGGCCGCGAACGGAGATCCGCTCAGCGGCGTCAACGCGCCAGTCGAATCGTAACTATACGCGGCGATCACGCCCGCGCCGGCCGCCGAGACGTATGCGAATTTACCATTCGGATGCATCACAATGCTGGTGGGTCCCTGAGGCATCGCGAATGGTGATCCCGCGACAGGAGTCAGGGCGCCTGTGGCCGGATCGATAGAGAAGGCAGTTACATAGTTGGCACCCTGGTGCGCGACGAATGCGAAGTTTCCGGAAGGGTCGACGACCACCGCTTGTGGTGAACTCCCCGGCTGCAGAGGCACGAAGCTGACCTGGGTCAGCGCGCCGGTACCTGGATCGATTGAGAACTGCGTCAGGCTGGGGCCGAGTGCGCCCAGCGCGGCATTGCCGGAGTTGGTTGCATAGGCATAGAGTCCACTGGGATGGACGGTGATCGATGTTGGACTGCCAGTGCTGGCTACGCGAGGCAGGAGCTCGGTGAGGAGTCCGCTGGATTCATCGATGACAAAGGCCGAGATGGTGTCATCGCCGACATTGCCGACGTACAGCACCTGCGCCATCAGATCTTTTGAGATACCGGCCAGCGCGAGAAACGCTACCAGGCCAAAAATGCGACACTTCGAGTAATTAGACACCATTGCTCTCCTCTTCAGGCATCCGACGTTGGGCTGCCGGTGCCCACAGTAGTGTAGACGACACTATACTATGCGGAAATGGCGCAAGCAATGTGCCATCGAATTCTAACTTTTTTAAAGGAAAGCAGCGGCTCGTATTTATCGCGGCGCGGCCATCGGCGGCGGGGGCGGCGGCATCGGAGTCGCAACCGAGATGGTCGTCGTCACAGGTGATGATAGATCCGCGATCTGCAGTTGCACCGGCGTCATGTCGCTGGTGCCTACGCCATCCGGCACGGTCAACTGGACCTGATAGACGCCCACGAAGTTCGGCGATAGCGTGGCGGATAAGACTGTGGCTCCGACACCGGCGATCATGACTTGCGGTTGCGTCAAGGCATTACGCACCATGTCGGCCGAATTGGCGCCATCCACAATCGGTTGATCCACCGGACCGAGGCCGGTGGCGAGCAGCATCAATGTATCGCCAGGCTGCGCGGGATGCGAAGTGAGGCCGGGAACGACGCCCACAGCCTGCACCAGGCTTCCATCCGAATTCATCGCCAGAGCCAGATTGCTCGACGCAAGGTTGTCGATCGCATAAATCCCCGGCGAGAATTGATTGACCGCGACAGTATTGGTGTTGGAAGTCGCGCCGTTCTGGGTGACGACTACGCTCGCGGTGCCCGAGGTAAGGGGCGCTCCAGTCGCCGGATCCGTTCCCAAAGTCTCCCACGGCACTTGCACGCTGATCAACGTCGGCGAGACGAGACGAATGGCCGCCGGATATCCGTTGAAGGTGACGGAGACTCCGGCAATCGACATCGATAGCGGAACGGTGTCGGCGGTCGCGGCGCTTGCAGCGAGCTGGCTTCCGAAAATGGATACGATCGAGCCCGGCGCAACGGCCTGGGTGTTGTCGTGAGTAACAGAATTCACGACACCGGAATTATAGATAACGGGAGTCGGCGGCGGCGGCGTTGTGTCTTGCGACCACAGTGGGACGGTTACAAGTAACGCAATAAAAGAAGTTGTGACCCTGAGCATTGGTAACTCATGATACTCGACGAGGGGCGCGAGAGCAAGGCCGTCACTTCGCTTGGAGCTGGCGCAGCGTCTCGGCGACTTCGGCATGTTTGCCGCCGTCACGTTCGACCGCTGCGGAAGCTTCGACGAGTGCTTGTTCATGGCGTCCTGAGGACTCGAGCAGGCGTGCCAATACCCAGTGGGGCTTGAACCAATTCGGAGCGTCCGCAATGGCCGAACGCAGATAGTGCTCGGACTCCTTGCGATTATCGGCTTGGCCATACAGAGAAGCCAGACTGTATGCGGCGTTCTGTGGATCCTCGGCGAGTTGCGTGGCACGGATTCCGGATTGGATCGCCTCCTGCCAGCCCTTGACCGCGTTGTAGACGGCTCGTTGACGGCGTACGATTGAAGCCATGTTCTTTGAATAGTAGGCGTCGAACGCGCCGGGCCTTGGCTCCCACCGGCGGACAGTTTCATAGCGGGCGGACGCGGCCAGGACGTTGCCTGCTTCCATCTGTTTCCGAACGGTCGACATGGTGGCGTCCGCGACGCACATACGAACAGCGAAGACGGAGAACAAGAGGGCGAGAGGCACTCCGGCGAGCGCGGCCAGCGCGACGGGCATGCGCTTACGCGGTTGGATATCGACGTCCTCGGGGGCGACGAGGACCAGCACGCACGTCAGGAAAAAGAAGAAGGCCGTCGTGACTACGAAGGAATTGAATTGCAGACTTGTGAGCCCCCCTAGCAACGCCGCGCCGATGGGAGCGGTCTTCGTAGTTCGCAATTGCCGGAACGCGGCGCGGCCTGCAATGCCGGTCCAGGCGAGGAGTGCGGCGATCCCGATTAGGCCCTGGTCCGTTAGTTCATCTATAAAGATGTTGTGCGGGGACTCATGATAGAAGTCCGGAAAGGCGCGCGCGAGCTCGAGCGATTCGTAGTGCGGGAAGGACGCTCCGAACGTTTCCGCGCCCCAGCCGGCGGGCCAGCGTCCGAGGGCCAGATGCAGCGAGTCGCGCCAGAGCAGTAGACGCGCGCCGCCTGCGGGATCCTCAATGTACCAACGCGTGCGGCCGCGCAGTTTCAATCCGAGAGGTGAGAAATAAAATCCGGCCAGCGCTATGAGCGCGATCGCAAGGCCGGCAGCGGTTTGGCGCCAGCCAGGCCGGAAGCGATAGAGCAGCAGCGCCGCGCCGCAGATCGCCGCGAGGATCGCCGACCGCGTTCCACTTAAGAAGATCGCGAACGCCGAGAGGATGGCGCACGCGATCCCGACCGTCCGCCATGTGCGATGCGATTCGCGAGTCCACAAGGAGCCGCCGAGAAACAGGACAAACACCAGGTACGATCCGAGATAATCGGCATGCCCCACTGTGCCGGGCGGACGGACGATCGTCCATTCTCCTTCGCCGATGTGATAGGTGGCGGGCGACAACAATGGATCCCACCCGAGGTATTGTAGGATCGCGTAGAGTGCGATCGCCGACCCGGATAGCGCGACCGCTCTGAGGATCCGTTCTACGCCGAGCGTTCCTGATGCGATGGAAGCCGCCGTCAGCAGCGTGAACACGAGCAGCGCGAGTTGCGTGACCATCCCAAATCCTCGCCAATTCGATCCGCCAAACGACAACGCCCGGTGCGTCGAGAACGCGGTCGAAACGATCAGCGCGGCGGCTAGCAGAGCGATCGTCACCACGACCAGCTTTCGCGTTTTCCACAAATTTCGGATCGACGTCACGTTCGCAGGCGCGAGCAGGCACGCGATCGCCGCGCCGGCCAGCAGCGCGGCTATTTTCGGTGTGATGTCGAAGTAGAACAGCCAGAATGGAAGTGTTAGGATTGGGATCAAGACGGCTACAGAGGGCACAAGAATTGGCATACAAGTCAGAGACCTTGGAGTCGGTCCCGCTACCGGTCACAGCACTCGATTACGTTCTTTATCTTCGCAGACGATGGGCGTTCATCGCGGTCGCCTGCATCACAGCAGGAGTTCTGGCACTGCTCGCGACGCTGCTCATGCAGACGCGCTATACGTCATCGGCAACCATCCTGATCGAGCCGGCCGCGGGTGCGGATCCCCGCGCGTCGACAGCCATCAGTCCGATCTACCTCGAGTCGCTCAAGACCTTTGAAACCGTCGCCACCAGCGGCAACTTGTTTGAGAAGGCGGTCGAAAAATTCCAACTCCGGTCGGGATCGAACAGCGGGCAATCAATTGAGGGCATCAAAGCCAGAATATTGAAAGTCACCAAGCTGCGGGACACCAAGATCCTCGAGATCGAGGTCACACTTCCCGATCCAAAGCAGGCGCAAGCGATGGCGCAGTTCGTGGCGGAAGAGACCGTCAAAATGACTGCGTCAGTGTCGCGAGACGCGGGTCGCGACCTGGTTGAGGATCTCGATCATCAGGCGGACGACGCACGTAAGCAACTGTCGGCGGCTCAGACGGAGTGGGCGAAAACAAAAGCCGCAGTTCCTGTGGAATCGGCTCGCATGGAACTCGATTCCACGATAGAAAATCTGGCCCGACTGCGGGCCGACCTCTATGATGCCGAGGCTTCGAATGCCGAATATGCGTCGGCGAACACGAAAGCCAAAATCGATTCGTTGACGGCGCGGGTTCACGAACTCGATCAGACTGTGACGACGAAGAGCAAGCTGTTGGCGGAGGCGTCCACGCGAATCGAAGTTCTGGAGGCGGATCGGCAGACGAAGCAGACTGCATATGACTTGGCCTTGCGGCGTGCGCAGGAGTTGCGGGCTTCGCTGCTGTACGGCACGGAACGGCTGAAGGTCATCGATCCAGGGACGGTGCCTGAAAAGCCTAGCGAGCCGCGCCGAATGCTGTATGCCGTGATTGCGTTCGGACTCGCGCTCGTAGGATCGATCGTGTACCTCAGCGCGTCCTACGGCCTGCGCGCATGATTCCCGCGCTATTGATCGGCGTCTGGGCAGCTTCTGTGGCGCTGATTCCGAGCATTCCTGTGGCTGTCGCGCTCGTTGTGCCAGTCGTGCTGTTGCCGGCGGCATGGTGGATCCTGAACCGGAGCTCGAATTGGGTCGCAGGATTTCTCGGAGCCGCGCTCTTGCTTCCGCCTTTGCCGATTGCGCTCGGAAACTCGGGTCCGCATCCCGCACTTTTGTTCGCTGCCGCCGGAGGTTGGGTCGGCCTGGTACGCCTGCGCGAGTGGCGGCGGATGATCGATTCCACGGCACGCGCCATGCTGATATTCCTGGTCGTGCTGCTCGCGAGTGTTGTATGCGCCGCGCTTTATTCGGGGCCGGAGATTGCGATGAGCAGCCTCGCGCGCATCGGACTCTTCGGGATCGCCGTCTACATTTATATCTACGAAACCAGTGGGCCCGGCGCGGCGACGCCGGTGGGTTCGGCGCGCACGATCCGCTGGCTATTGATCGCAGCGTTTCTGGTCGCCCTTTTCGCCTGCCTGGATTTTTATTACCAACTGCCTGCGCCGGCCGGTTATGGTCCGCAGTTCGTATGGCTCGGCTCAGCGGTGCTGCGACGGGCACAGGGCTTGTTCTACGAAGCCAGTACGCTGGGAAATTTCTGCGCGTTCTTTTTGGTATTCATCGCAGTGATCGCCTCGCAATCGTCGCGTACGATCTCGCGGCTTTGGCTCGCATTGGTCGCCGTGGCGCTGGCGATCGCACTGGTTTTTTCCTATTCGCGTGGATCGATCGTGTGTCTGGGATGCGCGCTTGCGGCTTTGCTGTTTCTGCGAGGATGGCACACGCGTATCCGCCTGCGATGGCTGGTGCTCGTCGTTCTCGCGATTCCGATCACCATGGCCGCGGTCTATGCGTTGTTCCCGGCGTTCGCTCAGCTTTACTTGCTGCGCTTGAGCGCTTCGCTCGAGTTTTTCTCGGCGGAGCCGAATCGGATTTTATCCGGACGCCTCGACAGTTGGCTCGCGATCGTCACGATGATTTCGGAACATCCCTGGTATTTGTTGACCGGCATTGGGTACAAGACGCTGCCCTACACGAACCTCGGGGGCACAGGAATTCCGATCGTCGCGGACAACATGTATTTGAGCGTGCTGCTCGAGACCGGCATCGCGGGTTTCGTTGCGTTCCTTTGGATGAATGCGAGGATCCTGATGGCCTCGTATCGCTCCGCCGTACAGGGAAATCAATTCGGAATTTGGATCTTTTGCTTCTGGATCGGCGAGCTGGTGCAGATGTTATCGGGAGATTTGTTCACGTATTGGCGCGTGTTGGCGCTGTATTTCTGGGTACTGGCGTGTGCGGCCAAGGCCTGCGTTGACGAGCGATGAACATCCTGTTCATCGACCAATTCGGCGAGATGGGTGGCGGGCAACAGTGTCTGGTCGAATTGATGCCGGCAATCGCCGAGCGAGGCTGGCACAGCTTCGCGGCCGTGCCTGCGGATGGCGGATTGGCGCAGCGTCTCGCTCAACTGGGAGCCGTCGTCGAGACGATTTCGCTCGGTGACTACTCGCCGGGCGCGAAGAATACGGCTGATTTTGCACGGTTTTTGATGGCCGCGCCGCGGCTCGCCTTGCAGCTTCGCTCGATGATTCGGCGGCATCGAATGGATCTCGTGTACGCGAACGGTCCGCGCGTGCTTCCCGCGGCGGCGATAGCGGCGGGACGTTTGCCGCTCATTTTTCACGCGCACAATTACCTGGCTCCTGGGGCTGGAAGACGATTGGTCCGCGGCGCTTTGCGAATTGCGGCCAATGCCAACGTGATCGCGGTGTCGCGATTTGTGGCGAGCTATTTCGGCGCGGTTCCCAACGTTCAGGTCGTACCCAACGGCGTTGCCGATTGTGGCGTTTTGACCAACAAACCCCGTCCGTTCACGGTAGGCCTGGCGGGCCGCATCGCTCCCGAAAAGGGACAGCTCGATTTCGTAGAAGCCGCGCGGCTGTTGCCCCGCGACTGGAAGTTCCTGATTGCGGGCACGCCGATTCTGGCGGCGCCTGCGTATGCAGAGCTCGTCCGCCAGCGCGCGGACGGGCTGCCAGTCCAATTCCTTGGCTGGCAGAATGACCTGCGTCAGTTCTACGGCCAGCTTGATCTGCTCGCGGTTCCTTCAGCGCCTGGCGAAGGATTTGGACGCGTGATCATCGAGGCGTTCTCCGCGGGAGTTCCGGTAGTCGCTTATGACTCCGGTGGAATCGGAGAATTGATCGAGGACGGCGTGACTGGATTTCTCGTGCGTCCGCAGACTCCGGACGCTCTCGCCGCACGCTTGCGCGAAGCATGCGAAGACCCCACCGCTCGTCGCGCCATTGCTGCGCGCGGGCGAGCACTTTGGGAATGGAGCTATACGATCGAGCACTATCGCGATCGCGTGACCAGCATCATCGCGCGGGCCGCGACCACAGCGAGTAATCCCGCGATGAGCAGTACTGGACGGTAGCCGTACGCAGCAATTCCCGCTCCGGCCGCCCATGCGGCAATCGCCTGGGCGCCGAACAGCGTTACGAAATTCAAGGCCGATGCTCCGGTCCGCTGCTCGGGCGGTGTGTTCGACATGAGCAGGTTGAACATTCCCGGTTCGCTCATGCACTGAAACGCTGTGTACATGCCGTAGACCCAGCCAGCCAATATGGGCGGAGAAACTCCCAACCCCGCGAGCGCGATCCCCGTTGCGACTTGCATGATGGCGATCGCCGGGATGATGCCAAACCGTTTCAACACCAACGGCGAAAGCAGCATCGCAATCATTTGCGCGGTTTGCACGGCCGAGAAGAGCCCGCCGATCTGCTCGACGCTAAAATGCAACGCGCGTGAGAAAAATAAATTGAAGAAGGGGTTGAATGCGCCGGTGGCGGCGCCCCAGATCACCATTGCGCCGAGGTATCGCAACAGAAACGGGTTCATTGCGAAAATCCGCCTTTCCGGATTGAACTCGCCGGCGAGGCGCTTCATTCCGAGAAGCGGCAACACGGCGAAAGAAGCCAGCACTGAGACAAGCAGCAGCGCATTTCGAGTCGAATGAAGAACGGCGGGAAGCCGTCCTCCGATTACGCCCGCGACAATCCCCGTTCCGACGCCCGTCGCGAAGGTCAGGCCGAAGGCGAACGAGCGGCTCTTTTCCGTCGTGACCATCGTGACCGTTGGCGCGAGGCAAACGGCCCAGATCGATTGCACAGCGCCGCCGGCAAAGGCCGCGATGAGAAGCTCCATCTTGCCGGGCGCGATCGTTCTCAGCACGCATGCGATTCCGGTCGCAAGGAAGCAGAAGATGAGACTCGGGCGCAGACCGGCGCGAGCCGCGGCGAATCCGGCGACGAGGCATGCGATGAGGCTGCCCGCTTGCATCGCGCTGGTTACGCGGCCCGCGAAGCCTTCATCGAATCCCTGCCCCGCCAGATGAAGATTGTAGAGCAGGTAGAAGATCATCAACGAGAAGTTGAAAATCAATGCCGCCACGTAAAAGCGCCAGTAATCAGCCGTCAGCGCACTTTCACCGAGCCACCAACGCACGCCGCTCACCGTCAACGGCAGCAACACGCGGATGTGATGGAACGCCCGTTGCGCCACATAAACGATGTAGCGCCATTGCCTGCGGATGCGCACGGCGAGCGTCAGCTTCTCATCGGGAATGTGGATCGCGTCGACAGCGCCCGGAGGCTTCAACGGTATCACTCGCCGTCTGAAAACGACCGCACGATCGGCCGCGGTCTTGAGCAGGCTCAAGTGCAGCCACAGTTCGTCTTTGTTCGGACGATATTGGGATTCGAGCGGCGAACGGCTCCAACGGGCGAACCAGTTGCGAACCGGCTCTGACAGTTGGTCGACTTCCTCCTGCGCGGCTGCCGCCATCCGGCACTGAAACCAATCGCTGGCGAAGCGAAAGCAGATCGCCTCGATGGTGCGCAATTCGGGACTGTGGAGTTCCCGCCATTGCTGCCAAAAAGCGTCCGAGTGCTGACGTTCGAGGAACCAAGCGATCTCGTAATAATGGCTTGCGCGAACATCGCCGCGTAGAAGATGACGAAGGGTATGCAGGCACGAATAGGCGAGCGAATCGGCTTCACAGAGGGACGTGAATCGAACATCCTGCCACTGCCGAACTTCGCGCCGATCCCAAAACGCATCGAGATCAGGCGGCCCGAAGCGCTCGATGTCCGGATCCCAAAAGCGGAAGTGCAGCTCAATCGAAAACGGAATTTCGAGATCGTAGAAATCGCCGCGCCATTCCCATCCGGTCTTGCGGATCATCGGCGGCAAGTGATCGGTGGGGAAGCGTTCGCGTCCTTCCATCGGTTCATAGCCGAGCTCGACCGCTCGATCGCGAGCGGCATCCAAGCCCCCGCGAGGAAAGTACAGATCCAGATCGTACTGAGAGCGCAGCTCCGCATCGGGACAAAAATAGGGCCAATGCGAGAACCCTTTGAGCATCACGTGATCGAGGCCCTCGAAATGCCGGTAGAGTTCGAAGAGCTTCTTCTGCCGCAGCCGATTCGCTGCGGCAGATCGCTGTAAGCGAGCGAGGACCCACTCAGGCGCGTCGGTGATCGATCGCGCAAGCGGCAGCGTCAGGTGATTGCCATCGCAGTAGCCGAGCACCACGTTCCATCGCGCGTCGTCCCAATCGGCCGGCGCGGCGTGCACCGGCTGCCTGTCCAGACGCAACAAGTCGATGATCGCGGTCTGGATCTCTCGGTTCATTCTTCAGGAGCGTCGCATCAGAAATCGTAGCGTAATCCGAATTGCAGTCTACGCTGATCTCCCGCCGAGAATATTTTCCCGAAAAAAGGACCAAAATCCGGATAAGGCCCAGGGATGCCCCAGTTCGGATGATTGAGCGCGTTGAATGCTTCGACGCGCAGTTGCAGAGTCTGATGCTCGAACGTCCGAAAATTGCGATGGACGCTCAGGTTCGCGACGTTATTAGCGGGTCCAGGAAGAATATTGCGCCCGGCGTCCCCGAACGTATACGGCGCAGGATCGGAGAAAGCTGCGGCATTGAAGAACTGATTGATGGTCCGCTGGCTCGAAGGGAGATTGACGTTCTGCCCCAGCACCACGTTAGGCCGGTTAGGAGTTCCGGAATTTGCGATATCTTCGGAGAAATAGACTGGATTTAAAGGCGTGCCGGTTTGCAGCGTCACAATTCCGCTTAATTCCCATCGCGAAAGCAAACGAGACAGCACTGGCGTGCGGGGCACCTGATAGAGGAATCCGGCAGTGAAGCGATATCGCACATCGAAGAACGACAGGCCGCGCTCGAGACGAAGGTTGCGCTCATCTTGTGCGCCGAAGCTTTCATACTGCCCAGGCACTGGACTGTCAGCGTCATCGATCGACTTGGCGCACACAAAACTTGTGAGGAATGACAAGCCGCTCCCGTAGCGCTTCTCGGCCTTCAACTGCAGCGAGTGGTAAATGGAGTTTGCAATGTTCTGGCGCTGGTAGAGCGGACCGAGGTCGGGAAATGTCCGCAGCGACTGCAAGTCGCCCGGCCTGGGTCCGAGGTCCTCACCGGTCTCGACATGAGCCGGCGTATTGAATGTGCGGAATCGGCCGAGGTGCGTTCCCTTGGTTCCTATGTAAGAGGCTTCGACAAGGATCCCGCCCTTGAGTTGCCGTTGGAACCCTCCGTTCCACTGTTGTGCATACGGGGTCCGCGCGTTGGGGTCGAGTCCGAAATAAGTGGGGAAGCCCGAGGACGGCGTCTGCGGGAATCCATCGCGTGTCGTCAACACTGGTGGCAGGAAACCATTCACCTGGTTGACCTGATTCGAGAGTCCGTTGAAGACGAGGTCGTAGCTTTCAATCGCAATCTCAGGCTGGAAATAGATGCCGTAGCCGGCACGGAACACGACCCACGGCAGGCGCCACGCGATACCGACTCGAGGCGAGAAATCATTCCACTCGCTGTGCGTCGACTGGTTCACGTGTTGGAGTGTCGGGTCCGCCGGCAGGCTCGAATAATCGAGGTTCAATAGATTGCCGCGAGCTTCCGTGAATGGCGAAAAATATTCCCAGCGCAGGCCGGCGTCGATCGTAAAGCTCGGCGAGATGCGGTAGGAGTCCTGAACGTACAAGCCCGTATTCTTGCGGCGCAGATACCCTTGCGCATTGCCTTCGAAGCGCGAGGTCGCTTCCGGAAATCCGAGCAGGAAGTCGGCGAAAGCATCGCCAGTGTTAGTCGGTGACGCGGCGCTCGATGTGAACGCGCCATCGAACTGATACTGCCCGCGCGGAAACTGGCTCTGCAGATAGTTCATCTGAAAGCCGACCCATTGAAAGCCGGTCTGGATCGTGTTGCGTCCACGGGTCACGCTGAGTCCGTCGGAAATGGTCCAGGTGTTGTCGCGCTGTTCCTGCGGCAGCGTCGGCGAGTCCGTGAGCATGTCGAAATCAGAGACGACGAAATAGGGAAGGCCGTACGTGAACGGATCAGTTGGGCCGCCATTGATCCCCAGTTGCTGAATCACGTTCGTCTTGAATGCGCTCTCGGGGAGGTCGAAGACCCGGAGACGCGTAAACGAGATCCGCGCCTGATTGAGCCATTTTCCGAAGCTCGAGGTGAAACCGATCGCGGCCTGTTGCGCGAGCAGCGTCTCGTCCGTCGGTAGTTGCGGGAACGCTCCTGCTTGCCGCTCGCGTTCATTGTTGAAGGCGTAGCGCGCGAACAGAAGACCCTTGCTTCCGAATTGATGATCGACTCGAAACAGTCCGTTGTCTGAATTGTCACTGCTCGGCGTCGCGTCGATGTAGTTCGATCCATTGACCGGCGCGTGATTCGAAAACGGCTCGTAAAGACTGAGGAACTTCAGTGCAATCGGATCGATGCGGCTGGCAGGAATGATGTTGGCGGCGAAGGGAACACGCGCTCCGCTGGCGTCGAGCGTAAGCGGATCGTAGATCGTTTGGCGACCCGTGAAGTCGCCGCCGCGCACACCAGGATCGGGGACGGAATGCAGCGTGTCGGTCGCCGTCAAATTCCGCAGGCCTTCATAACTTCCGAAGAAAAACGTCGATTTCGATCCAGGAATCGGACCGCCTAGCGACGAGCCGAATTGGTTCTGGCGGTATGTCGGCTTGGCGAGCGTCGGATCGTCAAACACTCCTCGCGCGTCGGTGACCTGACTGTGAAGAAACTCGAACACGCTCCCGTGAAGCGACTTCGAACCCTGCTTCGAGACCATGTCGACAACCGCCCCCTGCGCCTGCACAGCGGATGCCGGACTCAGCAGCGACTGGATCCGAAACTCCTGCACGCTGTCCATCGGAGGGACGACCGAGATCGCGAACACATTCTGATCAGTGTCATATGCTCCATCGAGAACATACGAGTTGCGGTTCGAACGGGCGCCATTCACAGGCGCATTTAAGCTGACCGCGCCGCGATTGCCTTGCAGGTCATTCATGATGTCGTGCGTGAAGCCACCGAGTTGGCGCGGGATCGCTCCCGGTCCGACGGTCACCATCGAAACGATATTGCGGCCTTCGACCGGCAGGCCCGTCGTCGTTGAGGCGTCGAGCGTGTAGCCTTCTGATGGCTCGCTAGTCTGCAGTAAACCGGCTTGCGCCGTGACCGTCACAGAATCGTGCTGCTCGCCTGCGACGAGTGTCAGATCGAGCCGCTGCTGTTGGTTCACCTCGATGCTGATGTGCTGGGTCGACAGCTTTCGAAATCCGGCTTTTTCCGCGGCAATCGAGTACTTTCCCGGCTGCAAATCATCGACGCGATACTCTCCATGAGACCCGCTTTTCGAAGTGCGCGAGAAACCCGTGGCTTCATTCACGATCGAAATCTGCACATCGCCAGCCGAGGCGCCCGCCGCATCGTGGACGTCTCCGAAGAGCGTGCCACTGCCACTCTGCGGCCATCCGATTTCGATCATGAGCGCGGCTAGAAGAACCAGTCGCGCAAGCATCAAGCCACCCCGCGATTGAGCAGCAGCGCTTCGAGCGCATCCGCCGCCGAGTCCGGATCGCTATACGTCAACTCGAGGATTTCGACGTCCAGCAGCCGTTCGAGAGCGGCTTGCTGGTCGGTGATGGAAGCATCCCTGCCGTATGCCAACACGCCCACGAATTCAGTACGAGCGCGTTCCGTCGAGGACGGTTGCAACCGCGCGGGTCCGGCCGGCTGGCGATTGAGGAATACGATGTGATCGACTCGGCAGCGTTCCGACAAGCGGTCGAGCCCGAGCGTGCGAACGGGAACTTCGATGGCCATTTTTCCATTGGCGCGGCGAATTGCCGGAATATCCTGCAATTCGGGAAATAATTCTGCCGCGGATGGACGGAACCGGATGGAATGACAGTTGCCCGTCACGGTTCGATCGGATGCGGAGCGCACCAGGAAGCTGCCGTCGTCGCAGACGTAGGTGAAGCCTCGTCTCGCGCAAGCGTACGCCAAGCTGGATTTGCCCGCTGTCGAGCGTCCGCACAGCAGCGCGCCGCTGCCATTCAAGGCGATGCACGCGGCGTGCACGGGAACCAGGTGGCGTTCGCAAATGAGCGACAGCGCCATCGCGTCGAGGAAGAAATATCGCAACGCAGGCAAGTCGCGCAAAGCCCGCGGGGAGATCCGCAAGTGAGCATATCCGGCCTCAAAGTCGCATGTGCCGAAGTGCTCGGAATCATACGCGAGCGTCAGCAGATGCCGCCGCGTCCGGAACAATGGCTGACCGGGCATGGGCCCAGTTTCATCGCCCTCGACAGTCACTTCGAATTCAATGGGAGGCGCATCCGACGCGCGTTGAAAACGTCCGAAGCTCTTGCGTAGCGCTTCGATTACAGTGGAGGAATTGCTCGTTACCTTAAGCGGAAATCCGTAAGGATAGAACAATCCAAAATAGGAAAGGTCAAGATTGCGCAACAGTGGATCGTTGATCCTGTCGCGCTCACAATCGAGTAAAATCGATTCGTCGCAGTGCTCCGCCGACACAGTTCACCTCTAGTCTGATATGAACCGACACTGAAGACTGGACGTTATCCCCGTGCCAACAAGCTTCTTCGAAGATAGCATCTCTACCGTGAAATGGGAACTACGTTCTTGATGAGGAGGAGCACGTAGGCGGCGCTCACGAATTGAACTACGGAACTCGAAAGAGCAATCCCCGACAGGCCCATCTGCTGCTTGAACGCGAAATCGAGAGCCGTATTGAGGATCAGACCGAGCAGCGCCACGCGCATCAACAACTGATTCGCCTGGAACGACGAGATCACGCGCAAGAGGATCGCCGCGAACACCGCCGGCGGCACTTGCAACAGCGACCAACGCTGGATCGAGACGACGAGGCTCGCTACCGACTCCGTCAGTGCGCCTCGTTGAAACACGAGCCGCACAATCACATCGGAGCCCGCGATCAGCAGCGCAGTTGCCGGCACCACGACCAGCATGATCAGCTTCGCGTACTTGGCGAGCGTTCGACGCACGGCGATCCAGTCTTCGGCGGCTGCCATTTTTGAAAATCGCGGAAGGGCGGCAGTGCTCAGCGCCCCGCCGACGACGCCCGCCGTCACGGTCGCGAGCTTGGTGCCGTAGTTGAGCGCCGACACGCTGCCTGACGCGAGAGTCGCCGCCATCGACTGGTCGACGAGGATCCCACCGTTCCCCGCGATCGCGACCGCCACTAATGGCAGATGCTGAAAAAGGACGGTGCGCATCTCAGCGTCCCATCCGCTCCACTGCGGCATTAGGCCCAATCCGTTCTTGGCCATCGCAACCGCAAGACAGGCCAGTTCGAGAATGAGTCCCACTACATGTGCGATAGCGAGCATCCACACCGTGACCGATGGTCCGCCGATCCACAGCAGAGCGATTGCGACCGCGGGAGTGGTCACCGGGGCCAACGCGGCCGGGGTGAAACGTTCTTCCGCATTGAGCGCCGCTCGCCACACAGTGCTCACGCCGCTCAATGGCAACAGAGGCAACAGCAGCATGAACAGGCCTTGCGTCAGGTGCAACTTTGAGGATCCGAAATCGGAGGCGATCAGGCGCAGCACCAATGGCGAAGCCGCGAGAAGCAGAGCCGCCACCACCGCGAGCGCAACGACAAGCGCAGTGAGCAGGTTCGCTCGTGAACGTTCCATTTCCTCGCGTCCTCGCCGCTCGCGCAATGAGATCAACGCGGGGATGAGTGCGTTTGAAAGAGATCCGACGACGATTTCGGATGCAAACGAAGGCAGCAGAAATGCCATCAAATACGCATCGAGAGCATCGCTCGCACCGAATGCGCGAGCCATGAAAACGATCTTCACCGCGCCCGCCGCTTTCACCAATGTCATGCCGATTCCGACCGACGCGGAATCCCTCAACATGCCGGGCCCCAAAAAAGCACGCCGCAATGATGCGATCATCGTGTCATACGCTTTCGGTGGTGGCTCGTACCGGATGGGAGTCCGGTTGACGGTAGTTTCATGCGGGTCGCTATTGTTCATTATTGGCTTCTGAACATGCGCGGTGGTGAGAAGGTGGTGGAAGCATTCTGCCGCATGTTCCCCGACGCGGATCTGTTCACGCTGTTCTACGACGCTGAACGTGTGTCTCCGCTCATTCGTTCGAAGCGCGTGACCGCCTCCTACTTGAATCCCTTCCGCCGCTTCTATCGCTCTCTGCTGCCCGCCATGCCGATGGCGCTCGAGCACTTCGATTTACGCGGCTACGATCTGGTCATCAGCAGCGAATCGGGTCCGGCGAAGGGAGTCATCCTCTCATCGTCGACGCGCCACGTTTGCTATTGCCATACGCCGATGCGGTATCTGTGGGATCTCTATCCTGCATATCTTCACGAGTGGTCGCACGGCTTCATTCGCAAGACCGCGCTCGCCGTGTTCTCGCATTACCTGCGGATGTGGGACTTCGCGTCCGCTGCGCGCGTTGATCAATTTGTCGCCAACAGCGACAACGTGCGGCGGCGGATCGAGCGGGCGTATCGCCGCGATTCGACCGTTGTCCATCCGCCGGTTGATGTCGAACTGTTCGAGTGGCAACCTTCCGAGGACTACTATCTGGCCGTTTCGGAACTGGTGCCGTACAAGCGGCTCGAACTCGCTGTCGCTGTTTGCAGCCGCACTGGACGGCGATTGAAGATCGTCGGCGACGGCCCCGAATATAAAAGCTTGCGAGGCGCGGCTGGGTCGAGTGTCGAGTTCTGCGGACGCGTACCCGTCGAACAGCTCCGCAGCCTTTATTCGCACTGCCGCGCGTTGGTGCAACCGGGCGAAGAGGACTTCGGAATCGTCAGCGTCGAGGCACTCGCGAGCGGCAAGCCCATCATTGCTTGCGGCCGCGGCGGCGCACTCGAAATTGCGAAGGGCGAGCCGGCCGGCTTCTTCCACGATCCCAATGAGGATTCGCTCGAAGCCGCGTTCAATCGCTTCGAGGACGTCGAGCCGGACCTGCGGCCGGACCAACTGATCCAAATCGCGCGGCCC
>DASXZC010000196.1:0-5020 GCA_036502165.1 Bryobacteraceae bacterium | reverse complement strand
CGTCAAGGAATACAACATCAAGATCGCCGTGCACAATCACGGGCCAGAGGATCCGCTGTTTCCGAATCCGCAGGCGGTGCTGAAGATCGTGAAGGATATGGATCCGCGGATGGGGTGCTGTGTCGATATCGGGCACACGGTCCGCACGGGCGTGGATATTATCGAGACGGTGCGCGAGGTGGGTCCGCGTTTGCTGGACATGCACACGAAGGATCTGGCGGATACGTTGAAACGCGACAGCCAGGTGGTGGTCGGCGATGGGAAGATTCCGATTCCGGGGTTGTTCAAAGAGCTGATCAAGATGAACTACCAGGGCGGCGTGATGCTCGAGTACGAGATTGAGGAAGACAATCCGTTCCCGGGGATGCAGCGCAGCTTCTCGTATATGCGCGGGGTTTTGGCCGGGCTGACGGCCTAACTGTAAATTTGTCTGAATCTCCGTCACAAAGCGGTTGACGGCCCTACTATCACACACGTGAGCTGGCGTGCTGAACGCTCATTTACCTACCGGTAAACGAAATTCAGCCGCCGATTCCGCAATCAGGTATAGGAGCCGGGAACCGTTTTCAGACCAGGAGAGAAGCAAATGAGCATAGTCGTATCGCATGAGACCCGCAGAGTCGCCGCTGCGAAGCCTCGCCGCCAGGAGCCAGAAAAGAGTCCAGAAAAGCCGCTCGCGCAACGCCCGCCGGATCCGGACCTTGGGGATGTCCTCATGGATTTATTCGGAGAGGCGCTCTCGCATTGGTGTCCTCGTTCGGTGGCCGTACTGGCCGCCGCCAATTCGAAGCTGGCGGGATTCGATGTGAACTTCTGGTACCTGGATGAGCCTGGGAATCGATACATCCGCAAATGCTCGCTCGAGTTGCACTGCACGGATTTGACCGGGCAGCATGTCGATGTGGAACGGGTCAAGCTGGTGCATGCTCCGCTGGTGTTCGAGCATTTGGCCGGCTGCGAATTGCTGGACGACGCGCTCGCGCTGATCGCTCCGGGAGGGGCGTTTTCCGTGGTGGTCGAAATGCCGGAGGAGTTCGAGGCGAAGGTGAGCCGGGGCCACGCGCCGTCGATCGTGAAGCGGCGGACGCAGTTCTCGGTGGCGAATCCGATCCTCATGCGGGAGACGCTCGACAAGCATGGCTTGCGGTTGACGCATCAGGCGAAGCGGGAATTGAAGTCGGGCCGGAAGTTGTGGATGGGTATTTTCGCAAAGTAGCCGCCGCCGGCACTCGCGCTGAAATCGCGCCATACTCTACGCATGCGGGTCACTCTCGCCATCTGCCTGATCTCAGCGACATTTGTTGTCGCTCAGGAAAACCGGTTGACCTTTGAAGTGGCATCCATCAGGCCCACAAAACCGGATGGGAGTGGGCCGTCGATCATCCCGATGTCCGCGGGTCAAGGGTATGAAGCCGAGAGCGCGCCGGTACGGTTGATGATCAGTGTCATGTACCGGATTCCAATTGCGAACGTCCGGGGCGGGCCGAGTTGGCTCGACAGCGAATTGTGGAATGTGGAGGCGAAAGCGGATCACGCCTATGGCTTGGACGACCTGCACAAAATGTTCCGGCATCTGCTGGAGGATGAGTTCAAACTGAAATTTCATAAGGAGACCAAGGAAGGGCAGGTGTATGCGCTGGTGGTGGATAAATCCGGATCGAAAATGAAGACCAACGAGAATCCGCCGGATTTCGAGACTCCGATTGACGGCCACCTGGGAGGGGTCGCCGCCGGAAAGAGGGTCTCGATGGAGTATCTATGCTACTGGCTGCAGCAGCGGTTGACGAATGATGGCGGCCGGCCCGTGATCAACAAACCCGGCCTCACCGGGTATTACGACTTCAAGCTGACTTACATGCCGGAGCTGCCGCCGGGTTTCGATAAAGCGAATATGCCGCCTGAGATGTTGGATCGGCCATCGCTTTTCGACGCGCTGCGCGGTCAGCTAGGGCTGAAGCTCGAGGCGCAGAAGGGGCCTGTGGATTATTACGTGATCGATCACGTGGAGCGGCCGTCAGGGAATTGACTCCGCAGCCTGATAGGATCGGTACGAGTAATCGCCATGAATCCTACACGACGCCGCTTTGCGCGGCAATTGGCAGCCGCTGCCACTTCTGTCTATCCGCTAATGGCCGCACCGGCCTCGAGGAAGCTTGCACCTCTGACGCCGGGGTTCAAAATCTCGCTGCAGATCCCGAATCCATTTACCGATGAGGATCTGACGTTCGCGAAACAAATTGGCGTGTCGTACGTTTCGATTCCGACTACGGGCGGTACTTACGAAGTCTTCGCTGACTTCAAGAGGCGCGTTGAAGCCGCGGGATTGAACGTCGCCAATATTGGCAATGCGAGCGTCCACAATATGCCGGAGGTCACGCTCAACCTGCCGGGGCGCGATGCCAAGATCGAGGAGTATAAACAGTACCTGCGCAACCTCGGGCGCGCGGGCATCTACTACACGACCTATGCGCATATGGGCAACGGGATTTGGAGCTCGAATCCGGAAACCACGCGCGGAGGCGCACCGGCGCGGGCTTTTCATGAACGCGATGCCAAGGGACACTGGCTCGATAAGACTTTTGAAGGCACGCTTACGCAGGGCCGCAGATTTTCGAAAGAGGAGATCTGGGATAACTATACGTACTTCATCAAGCAGGTCGTACCGGTTGCGGAGGAGGCGGGAGTGCGGATCGGCATCCATCCCGATGATCCGCCGGTGCCTGAACTCGGCGGAGTGCCGCGGTGCATCTTCGGCAACTTCGACGGGTATGTCCGCGCGCTCGAGATTGCGGATTCTCCGAACATCGGAGTTTGTTTGTGTTGTGGCACGTGGATGGAAGGCGGACGCTTTATGGGCAAGGACGTCTTCGAGGCGGCGCGGGCGTTTGCGAAGATGGACAAGCTGTGGAAGATCCACTTCCGCAATGTGAGTGGGCCAATTCCTGATTTCGTCGAAGCCTACGTGGATGGCGGCTACACCGACATGAAGCGGCTGATGCGGACGCTTGTGGACGTCGATTTCCGGGGCATCCTGATCGCCGATCATGTACCGCCGATGGTGGGCGGGTCGCGTACGGGATGGGCGTACTCGATCGGTTACATACGCGCGCTTTACGATATGGCGCGGGATGAGGCGGCGCGCAGGTGATTCGCCACTCCTGATACCATCGCTAATACTATGGATCCGGAAAAACGGCCGGTGCGAGTCGTCATCTTCGGCCAGCAATATAACGTTCTCGCCGAAGATCCTCGCGAAGTCGAATCGCTCGCCAGGCGCATCGACGATCTGATGCACACGATTTCTCCGCACGGAACTCCGGATGCGACGCGCACTGCCGTGCTCGCCTGCTTGCATCTCGCCGATGAACTGCAAACGGCCGAGCGTCAATTGGCTGATATCAAGCAGGCCGTCAGTACGAAGACTCGCCAGTTCTCGGTGCTGCTCGACCAGGCAATGGAGTCGTAGGCATGCCGATCACCGCGGACATCCTCGCGAGCCACGCCGCTTATTCGCATTGGGCCACCCGCCGCGTGTTGACGTTCGCGCAGACGCTGCCTGAGGAAGAGATTGCGCGGCACATCGGCAACTCGCACGGGAGCATCCTCAAGACGTTTCAGCACACGTATTACGCAGATCGGGCGTGGCTCGCGCGCCTCGAACATGCGGGAGTGGGATTTGAAGATCCGCCTCCGGGCCCGAGCCTCGCGGACCTCGATCGCGACTGGCTGCCGCTGCTCGAGCGCTTTGCAGACGTAGCCGGGAAGTGCGACGCCAATGGCGTGCTCGCTTATAAGAATCTAAAAGGCCATGCCTTCGAGCGGCCTATTTGGCAGGTCGTGATGCACATCGTGAATCATGGGACGTATCATCGCGGGCAGATCGCATCGATGATGCGGCAGCTTGGGCATCAACCACCGCCGACGGATTTGATCTACTATTATCTAGATCAGAAGTAGGGTCCCCATACTTATGTTTGTCCGCGTCCTGCTCTCCGCATTGGCCGCGGCAGCCGTGTCGTCTGCCGCCGTCGACTTTCAGAAGGAAGTCCGTCCGATCCTCTCGAACGCCTGCTTCCAGTGCCATGGTTTCGACAAGTCGAGCCGCATGGCCGGATTGCGCCTCGACATCAAGGATGGCGCTTTTTCCGAGCGAAAGAACGGTCACGTCATTGTCCCTGGCGACGCCGCCGCGAGCCTGCTGTGGCAGCGCATCAACAATCCGGATGTTGCGAAGCGTATGCCGCCGGCAATTGCGCACAAGACGCTCACGCCGGAACAGAAGGCGACGCTGAAACTGTGGATCGATCAGGGCGCGCCGTGGAAGGAACACTGGGCGTTCATCGCGCCTGTGCGTCATGAGCCGCCTGCTGTTCAGCAGAAGGACTGGGTGCGGAATCCGATCGACAACTTCATCCTCGCGCGGCTCGAGGCCGCGCAGATGAAGCCTGCTCCGGAAGCCGATCGGCGCACACTGGCGCGGCGTTTGGCGTTCGATCTTACGGGATTGCCGCCGAGTCCGGAAGTGCTTGACGCGTTCCTGCGCGACCAGTCGCCGGACGCTTATGAGAAGCTCGTCGATAAATTCCTGGCCATGCCGCAGTGGGGCGAACAGCGTGCGCATTACTGGCTCGACGCGGCGCGCTATGCCGATACGCACGGCATACACATCGACAATTATCGTGAGATCTGGCCGTATCGCGACTGGGTGATCCGCGCGTTCAATCAGAATATGAAGTTCGACGAGTTCACGATTGAACAACTCGCGGGCGATCTGATGCCGAACCATACGCTCGATCAATGGGTCGCCACCGGATTCCATCGCTGCAATGCGACGACCAATGAAGGCGGCGTCATTCCTGAGGAATTTGAGGCGATTTACGCCAAGGACCGGGTCGATACGACGGGCACCGTGTTCCTCGGTCTGACGGTCGGATGCGCCACTTGCCACGATCACAAGTTCGATCCGATCAAGCAGCGCGAGGTTTACCAACTGGCGGCGTTCTTCCGGAACACGACGCAG
>DASXZC010000195.1:0-9533 GCA_036502165.1 Bryobacteraceae bacterium | reverse complement strand
CGCCGACGTTATCAACCGACTCATTCATTCCACGGCCCGGCCCCTCGGCGACCAGACCTTTTGCATCGAGCGCGTTCACAACGATTCCCGATCGCAGCGCCAGATCGATGAGACGGTCCCGTTCAATTTCGAGAGTTCCGGAATTGAAGCCCGCCGAAACCAACAGCAGCAAATGGCGGCCGGGCGTCTTCTCGAGCGACCGCATGGCCGCTCCGATATGATCGAGCGTCACCTGTGAAGCAATGCGGACTTGGCCCCACATCACTTCCGCCTGCGCGGCGATGACTCCCCCATCCGGACCGACAGTGTTTTGGCCCGGAACGTAGGTCGCGTCGAGGTCGGCCGAGTTGCACTTCACTGACTCCGCCTTCGCGGACTCGATCGCACTCCTGTCCTGCAGGGAAGCAATCAGATAGGCCTGATATGCGCTGATGCGCGGGCAGCCATTGCCCGGTTCGTAGTACTTCGGGTGCGGTCGGAGCTTGTCGATCGCCGCGATGAGTTTCGCCTTGTCGTTCGTGTAATCGACCACGTCACCGGAAGTTGAATAGATTGCGACTCGGTCGCTGTCGTCGAGCCCTTCCTTGATGAACCGGCGTCCGGCCATTTGAGCGCGCTTCAGATCGGCGCCGTTCGTTGCGAAGTCCTCGAAATAAAGTACGATGAATCGCGGCGCCGCTACAGCAGACGCGGCAGGCGAGGCTTGTTCCACTGCCGCAGGCGACGCGGTCCCGACAGCCGTCCCTGCTTGCGGAGCCACGCCTTTGAGGCCTGGAGTTTCGACCGCGAAATACGATATGTCCCGCGCGTGGCCCTGATCGGACACGTTGAAATTCTCGCGTTTCAAGCCCTGAATCGCGTGCCCATCGTAACTGCGGACGACGACTCCGACCTCCACGAGATCGGTTTCCACATGCAAGGCGACGGGCGCGGGCGAGTACGTACGGGCACTGACTCGGACTTCCTGTTGCGCTTGCGCATGAACCGCGCATGCAGCAACCAACGCGGCCACAACACCAGGCCAACGGATTCGCATGCCGGTCATTGTACACGACCGCGCTACCGATACAAAATGAATTCAATCGCAAACTGATTTTGAAACTGAAAGAAGTTCATATTGATGGCCGTGTAGCCGCGCGGATCGACGCCCCAAATATCGCAGCTCGACGAAGCGTCGAAGTCCCCGATCATTCCGTGGCAGATCACCGCGTGTTTTCCCGCCGTTTCCGTTCCGAACAATCCGACACATCCGGATCCCATGCGGTCGACGATATTTTGCCCGGACTGCACGCCGGACACCGCATCGCAGTTCAAATGAAACGCACGCGCCAGTGCGCCCACCGCATTCGGCGCCAGCCGATCGTCAGATTGGATCGACACTCCAGCCGCGCGGGCTTCGGCGACGATGGTCTCGACAATTCCGTTGCCGGACCGCCCCAGCACCATCGCGGTAACCGCCGCCCAACATTTATTGGAATTTTGGGCCTGTGAAATGGGAACGACCCGCCGGACGATTTGACTCATGAATCAGCTCTCTTCCTACTGATTCACGCGCAGCGGTGGCAAGATCCGGCTCAACAATTACTTGCTTAGGGTCAGCGGCTCGCGGGCATCGCCGCGCGCGCTTCTTTGCGCGACGAGCGGTCGAGTGATCCGAACGACCACAACGATACATGCGGAGGCACTTCGCCCGCGTCGGCATCATCGGCGGCCTGATAGTCGGTTCGAACGCGATTGAAGTTCACGCTGTAGTAAGGATCGCCGGCCTCGATCAACTCACCCCAGGAATCGAGCAGCAGATGCCGGTCGATAATGTCGTAATAGGATTTCCGGGTGAAGCTCTCGTGATGAATCAACACTGCCCGCGGTGTGTAAATCATCCGCTTTCCGCGAGCATGCAGCTTCAAACACAAATCGACATCCTGATAAGCCGTGAAATAATGTTCGTCGAATCCGCCCAGTTCATCGAACACGCTCTTGCGGATCATCATGCATGCCGCTGTCACCGCCACGCATTCGTGCGCATGCGCCAGCGACCCCGCGTAGCCATCGATGGTCGAGTCGGCGCCGCGCAGAATATGGTCCGCGGTGCCGCGGAACCCCAGGGCGATGCCGCAATGCTGCACGGAACGGTCGCCGTACAACAGCAGCGAGCCGACGGCTCCGACGTCCTCCTGCTCGGCGTGATAGAGCATTTGCTCAATCCAATCCGGCGTAATGACTTCGATGTCATTGTTGAGGAACAACAGAAATTCGCCATCGGCGAATTGCGCGGATTCGTTATTCACGCGCGAGTAATTAAACTTGCCTGGACAGAGCACGCGATCGATCCGAGGCCGCTTCATCAGGGCGAGCGCCTTCTCGTCAGTCGTGTCGTTATCCGCACAGATGACTTGTAGGTTCTGATAGGTCGAGAGCCGGAAAATGCTGTCGAGGCATGTGGACAACATATCCGGCGCATCCTTGGTCGGAATGATGATGGAGACTCGCGGAGACGTGCGCCGCTGGCCTGGTTCCACAGTCACTCGATGAGGCCTCGGACCGCCGACTGCGCGGGCGTTCAGGCCCAGCCGCCGCAGTTGATTGGCCACGGCCCGCTGCTGCAATTCGGTAATGTTCTTCTTCGCCGATGTCGCCGACGCGGTGCTGCCTTCGACGCGCCGCCAATGATAGAGGATCCTCGGGATGTGCCCGATTTTCCGGTACTGTTCGCTGTAGCGAAGGAAAAATTCGAAATCCTGCACGCCGTCGAAATTCGAATCGAAGCCATTCAATGCAAGCGCGCCATCACGGCGGACGCACAGCAAATGGCCGACATACATCACGCCGCGGAAATACTCAGGCGACCAATCCGGCTTGTAGAAGGGCTCGTCGCAAATCCCTTCTTCATTCGCTTTATTCGAATCGGTGTAGACGGCGTCGCAGCCCTTGTCGAGACGTTCAAGGCAAGCCTCGATCGCTTCCGGATGCAGCAGATCGTCATGATCGAGGAAGCAGACGAATTCACCGCGCGCCATCTTGAGCCCTTCGTTCGAGGCTCCGCTGATACCGCGATTCCGGTCGAGGCGTTTGACTTTCACGCGCGGCGTTGCTTCGCGAATCAGGTCGAGCACGGGCTGAAACGATTGATCGGTCGAACAGTCGTCGACGATGCACCATTCCCACTCTGTGGATGTTTGATCGAAGACCGACACCGCCGCTTCGGCGAGCCACGCGGGCTTGGTGTTCCACAACGGCGTCACGATGCTGATCCGCGGCGAAGTCGACGTGGAGCCCAAACTGTTATGCGCCGTCAATCCTCGAAAGATGGGATCCCAATCCTCGTCGTGCGCCATGCTCGAAGTGAATCTCGCGGCCGGCACCATGGGATGGAACGGAAAATCGGGACGATTATTCTCATCGACCGCAGGGCCGCCTGTCGCGCGCGTCCGCACGACTGATGCCGCGATCCGGTCATAGACGCGGAACGGCAGCCACTTCCGCTTACGGTGGCGATCGAGCCACTCTCGATACCACGTGATCGCACGCCACGCCGGACTGGTCTTGACGGTTCGCAATTCGCGCCGCGTGTGCCGCAGCAGATGGCGCAATCGGTGGCGCTCGGCTTCGAGGTCCGCGGTGGTCGATTCGAGCTCGGCCATGCGTCCATAGAGGATCGAATCGGTCCGCCGCAGTACGAGCCAGTCCGAAGCGAACTCCGGGGGATCGAAGCCGGCTTCGGGAAGAAATCCATTCGCCGCGGCCTCGCGCAACAGGCTCGGCAGATTTTCGGCGCGCGCCTGAATGAACACCGTCTGCGCCGCCGCACCGACCGGCTTGAATTCGGGCTCGAACGACACGACGAATTCGGCGGATTCCGCCGCCGGGGACGGGGGTGCGATCGAGATTCCCTCGCGTGTGAACGCGGCGCGTATCGTTGGGTCGACCGGACCTTGCAGGGACACTTCTCCGCCCTGCGCCAATCCGGCGATCCATTTGGCCAACGTTTCTATTTGATTTACCGCCATTTGATCTCGCTCGCAGCCGCTTCCGGGTTCGGAAGCAGTAATTCATTATCTGTCAAATTCGGATTCCAATACGGGTCGCCACGTTGAATTGTATCCGCCCAACGATCGATAAATCGTCTGCGTTCCGTGTAGCGGATTCCAATTTTCCGGCTGGCCGACTCGCGGTGTTCCACCCGCGCGCGCGCCTCGAGAATCACCTTCAGGCCGGATCGCCCGGTCCTCAAGCAATAGTCGACGTCATTGTAATTAACCGGGAAGGATTCGTCGAATCCGCCCAGCCGTTCGAACACGTCGCGGCGAGTCATCAGGCACGCGCCCGTCACCGCCAACTGTTCTCGCGTCATCGTCAGCCACGGCCACATCGGACTTCCAGTCGACAACCGGCCCGGATGTCCCGCGCCGTTCGGAGTTCCCACATAAATCCCGGCATGCTGGATCCTGCCGTCGGGATAGGTCAGCAGCGCGCCCGCCGCTCCGATGTCGGCTCGCGCGGCCTGGCGCGCCAACAGCCCCATCCATTCCGGGTCGAGAGGCGCAGTGTCGTCATTGAGGAACAGGAGCAGTTCTCCGCGTGAGGCCTTGGCTCCGGCGTTGCACATTTTGGCGAAGTTGAAGTCCTCTTTGTAGGGCACGATGGTGACGCCGGGTAGTTTGGGCATCCCCGCCTGGTGGTCCATCAGGACGATTTCGTAAGGTTCGTACGCCGTTGTCGAGCGGATCGCCTGCACGCAGGTCGCGGCCAGCTCGCTGTTCCGCGAGCATATAATTATGGATACCAGGAGGCGCGGGGGAGGCTCCTCTGAGACCGTTCTCGTCTCGTATACTGCGGGAGTAATCCGTTGGATCAACACCTTTGGAATGTGTACTATTTTTCCGGCGGGACTTTCGTCCGAACCTACGCGTGCCAGGTAAGCGCCGCCCAGGTAGTCGCAATGCTTGTGCAACTCGGGCGACCACGCGGGTTTGAAGACAGGGTCGCTGCGGCTGCCATCGGGCGCGACGAGATCCTCATCTGTGTAAACGACATCGGCTCCGGTGGCGTCGATTGCCAGCCGGAACCAATGTCCTGCATCGGGCGACAGCGTGGCGCCATCCGGCAGTACCAACTGATATTTTCGAGGCAGCTCTTCCCGAGCATCCGCTACGCGGGATTCGGCCTTCAGCCACTCCGCGTAGGTGTGGACTTTTTGATCGTGTCCCGTCAGCTTCAGGTAAGCCGAATGGAAACGCGAATGAAGCAGCCTCTGCCCCGCCCAGTATTTCACCGTTTCGAAGGTCGAACTGATGGGATGTGCCACGTTTCTTTTGGAGCGAACCTGTTAAAGTTCCAAACTCTCTCAGCCGAAGTACTGAGTAGCGGACGGAGATCTCACAACTCCCCATCCTAGATTCTTATTGTAAAGGTGGCGACTCCAGTGCCTAGACTCACCTATTTCGTTGCATTGCCCATTCTCGCCGGGGCGTTCGTTTGCTCTGTGGCCCCAGCCTGGGGGCAAGGGGCGACAATCGAAAACATGTCCATGAATGGAGAGCCCAGCTATGACGGCGTCCATCGGGCCATTCTGAATCCCAAGACGAACACGTACATGATGCAGCACACCTGGCTGATGTTCGATCGCAAGGAGCAAGTCCGGTTCGTCAACCGCGAGGGATCTCAATTTAAGATTCCGTACCGCTCAATCCGCAGCATGGACTTCAACTTTTACAACCCGATCGAAGCCATGAAGCCGGCCAAACACGCGGCATTCAACGTCAAAGTGGGCGGCAAGCGTTACCTGACGATCCACTATGATGTCGGTTCCGGTCCTGAATCGACGATCCTCGCGCTCGATCCCGATCAGTATCAGCAGGTCATCGGTTCGTTCCAATCGAAGACCGGCATCCTCGTTTCCCGTCCGAACGCCGGCTACGACAAGCACTGGTAGGTGCGTTACTCTTGCGTCAGGTGCGACGCAAATCCGAAGTCATGAGTCCGGCCGGGTACTGGCCACAGCTCCATGCCGCTATTGAAGCGGGAGCGGACGCAGTCTACTTCGGCCTCAAACATTTCACGGCCCGCGCCAAGGCAGGGTTTGCCTTGACCGAGCTACCCGAGGTGATGCGAACGCTGCATCGCCGGGGAGTCCGCGGTTTCGTCACCTTCAACACGCTCGTGTTTGAGCACGAACTTGCAGAAGCCGCCGAGGCCATCGCAGCCATCGCGAATGCGCAAGCCGACGCGCTTATTATCCAGGACTACGGGATCCTTCGCCTCGCGCGCGAGATCGCTCCTCACATCGAACTGCATGCCAGCACGCAAATGAGCATCACCGATGCCGAGGGCGTTAAACTGGCACAATCGCACGGCGCGAATCGCGTCACGCTCGCCCGCGAACTCTCACTTCCGGAGATCCGAAGGATCATCGAAGAGACCGGATGCGAAGTGGAAGTCTTCGTCCACGGAGCACTTTGCGTCGCCTACTCCGGCCAATGCTTCTCGTCCGAAGCCTGGGGAGGCCGCAGCGCCAATCGCGGCCAGTGCGCGCAAGCCTGTCGCCTGCCGTATGAGATGTGGGTCGACGGCCGAAAGCAGCCTCTCGAAGACGCCCGCTACCTGCTCTCGCCCGGCGATTTGTACGCTCTCGAACAGGTTCCCGACCTGGTCGACATGGGCGTCGCAACGCTGAAAATCGAAGGACGCTACAAGGATGCCGAGTACGTCGCTCTCACGACGCGCGCCTATCGCAAAGCAGTCGACGACGCGTGGCAAGGACGTTCCTCCAAACCGGGCGGCGACGAGCGTCTGCAGCTCGAACAGGTATATTCCCGCGGCCTCGGTCCCTGGTTCCTCACCGGCACGAATCACCAGACGGTAGTCAAAGGACGCGCCCCGCGGCACCGCGGCGTCGAGATCGGCAAAGTCTTGCGCGTAGGCTCAGACGCCGTGTGGATCGAGGATCCGCGCGTCGCTCTCAAAGCCGGCGACGGTATCGTCTTCGACGCCGCGAATTGGCGCAGTCCGGAGGAGGCTGAGGAAGGCGGCCGCATTTATCAGGCTCTCCCCGGGCTCGACGGCATGGTCGAGTTGCGATTCGCGAACAACTCCGTCGACTTCGCCCGCATCCGGCCCGGAGATCTGGTTTGGCGCACGCACGATCCGGATCTCGACCGCATCGCCAAGCCCTACACGAATCCCACCGCAGGCCCGGTCGCACGCCAACCTGTGGACGTTCAAATCCACGCGCAGGCAGGTCGTAAGCTTTCGACCACCTGGACTCTCTCCGCAAAGTCCTCCGTCGCCGTTACGGTCGAGTCGGACGAACCGCTTCCCGAATCGCAGAACCGCCCGCTGACGGCCGATTTCGCCCGCGACCAGTTCAGCCGCCTCGGCAACACTTCTTACCAATTAGGCAGCCTCGATCTCGAGATCGAAGGATCGCCCTTCGCGCCCGCGTCCCTGCTGAATCAGATCCGCCGCCAGGCAGTCGAACGTCTGCAATCGATCCAATCGACGGGGTCGCCGGTCGAGACGCACAATGCCGCCGATGCCCTCGCGCACGTCCTCCCTCAATCCGCCCGCCCCTCAGCCACGACCGCCGCCGCTGCTGCACTTCATTTACTAGTCCGCACGCCCGAGCAACTCGGCGCCGCCATCGCGGTCCGTCCCGACTCGATCACGCTCGACTATCTGGATCTCTACGGCCTGCGCCCCTCCGTCGAGCGCGTCAAATCCGAATCGATCCCGGTCCGCGTCGCCAGTCCACGCGTGCTGAAGCCCGGCGAGGAGCGGATCCTCAACTTCCTCGCGAGTCTCGACTGCCCGATCCTCGTCCGCGGCGCCGGTATGATCGAGCCGCTTGGCAACGCGGCCGTTCGCGAGCTGATCGGCGACTTCAGCCTCAACACCGCCAACACGATCACAGCGGAGACGTACCGCAACCTCGGCCTCGCCCGCCTCACGCCAGGGCACGATTTGAACGCCCGCCAGATCGCCGCGCTGGCACAATCGATTGGTGGCGAATTCATCGAGGCCATCGCCTATCAGCACCTGCCGGTTTTTCACACGGAACACTGCGTCTTCTGCCGTTTCCTGTCGACCGGAACGACCTTTCGCGATTGCGGACGCCCCTGTGAACACCATCGCGTAGCGTTGAAGGACCCCACCGGCCGCGCCCATCCCGTGATGGCGGACGTTGGCTGCCGCAACACCGTGTTCGGCTCCGAAGCGCAAGAAGCCAGCCGCCATCTCGACGCATTCCGCCGCGCCGGCGTACGTCACTTCCGTCTCGAATTCGTCCACGAATCAGCCGATCAAGTCATCGCCGTTGCGGATGCGTTCCGCCGCGCGCTAGCAGGTGAATCATCCGGTTCGCGCCTCACCGTGGAGCTTCGCGCAATCGCCCCATCCGGAGTCACCGAAGGCAGCCTCTTCGTTCCGGAAAACTATTTAACGCTCCCCATCCTGCAATAGTGTCGCTCGCGTATTCTCATCGAACAGCTTCGCAAAATCGCGACCAGCCGCGTCCTTCTTTTGATCGCGACGTTGGCAGGGAAGGCCGGAGTCATCTCGACGATTCCGCCAAGCGGGCACGCGCCACTTCCATCTCGAGTTCGCTCCACGAATCGGCCGATCGCGTCGTCGCGTCTGCAAGCGGGTCCCGCCCGCTAGTCGGCGAAGCTTCGAGCGATTCAGCCGGCGTGATCGAAGCAGCCTCATCGTTCCGGGAACTAAGGCCCATATGAGCCTCCGACCGCAACAAGCCGAACGCCTTCTCGTTATGGCGAAGGTTGGCTCGGCGACGCTATGTTCGGCTCTCGCCAAATACCAGGCTCCAACGGCTCCACAGAGTGTCACCCAACGCAGCGCGTTGTTGTTAACACTCCGGTCGCGTCCTATATCTCGAGTTCGTCCACACGAAGCGGCCGATCAAGTCATCGCCGTTGTAAGCGGCTTCCGCTGCGCTCTGGTCGCGAACCTTCGAGCGATGGCAACCTCTCCGTTTCGGAAAACTTCCTCACGTCGCAACGGACCGGACGCCCTTCTCGTTATCGCGAAGGTCGGCACCGCGACACTCTATTCGGCAGTCGCCAAATCCCCAGTTCCACCGGCTCCACGGTCGTCTGGGTGGCAGCCGTTATATACCGAAAATTGTTTAACACTCTAATCATCCAGTGATGGTGCTGCACCCGTTATCATCGAACGCACGCGGATCGGCCGCGCACTGGCGAGGGAAATCACCGGCTCACGCCTCCCCGCGGACATTCGCCTCCGAGTTCCGAAAATGTATTTAACCTCCCGCCCGTGCAATAAACCCGCGCCGCGTGTTCTCATAGAATCTAAGAGGAGATTTTTTCTATCAATATGTTCCGAACTTCCATTGGACTCACCATGATCGCCGCCCTCGCCGGATCTACGGCCATCGCGGCAAGCAACAAAGAGGATGTCAACCGCCGCCTCCAGGAAGCAGCCAGTGTGCTTTCCGAAGTGATGTCGACTCCTGAGAAGAGCATTCCTCAGGATCTGCTCGACAGAGCCCACTGCATCGT
>DASXZC010000194.1:0-1784 GCA_036502165.1 Bryobacteraceae bacterium | reverse complement strand
TGAATGCGAAGCATTTCTCAATACGCGGTCCGATAATGACGCCAAGGTTGTGTCGTTCGTTCCGCATTTTGTTTAGCTGGAGAAGAATTATGGGTGGCCATCGAGTTTCGAGGACTTCGTTGCTTGCACTGGGAATTATTGGACTGATCGGCTTCGGCCAGGTGGTGCGGGCAGATCCGGTTTCGCTGTCGACAACATTTGCGAACAGCGAATTTGGGGCTTCGGTTGACCCTGGCTTTCAGAATGTCGCTGAACCGGCGACGATTGCGCAATCGCAGATCATCCCAGTGACCAACTTGCCCTTCTCGGGCAGCGCGAATGCCGCGTTTAATACCGACAGCAGCACCACGACCGCCGACCTGACCACGAGCAAGTTCAGCTTTGGTTTCACGCAGTCGATCACCGATTTCGACACTCAGGTCGGTGGCAGCACTGATGGATTTGGTGACATGTACTTCGTTGCGAACACGGCGACGAGTTACTCGATTGCAGGCGCGTTGCAATTTACCGTCGACGCGGAGGAAGGAGTCGATGTTCCGCCCGCGGCGGAGCTTTACACCTACCTAGTCGACGACACCACCGACTCCATCGTCTACGAGTACGACAATTTTACGACTGATGGGTCCTTGGGTCTGACCGATCCGGACGCGTTTGTCTTGGGATCGGCGACCGGTAATCTCGTCGCTGGCGATGAATACGAATACTACATCGATGAAAACATCAGCACCCAAAACACTGATCCGGGTCTGACCGGTTCGGGGAGCATCAGCTTCGGGGCGCAGGTGACGCCGCCCGGTGGATCCTCGACCCCGCTTCCGGCTGCTCTGCCGGCGGGATTATTGGGCCTTGCCGCGATGGCTTATACGCTTCGCCGACGCCTGGTGACGGCGCCGGTCTGAATCAGCCGTTGATAAGCGATAATCAATCGAACGCGCGTCCGATAAACGGACGCGCGTTTTTTTTTGCTTCATGCACCGCTGAATTGTAAGTCATGGATGTAACACGTTGGTCCGAGGAACGCGCCAGAGCGATCGCCGCGGCGGGGGGCCCAAATCATGAAAACTATGAGCGATTCATCAACCTATCGCATTCCGCAGCCAATCAGTAAGGCGCTGCACCTGCCGCGTGAGGCTGCGGCGGTGCAGGAATCTGCCGAGGATTCTTCCTCGTGGACCACGGAGGCGGAATTCGTCCTCTCCGCCCTCGAAGCGGCCGGCTTGCCACGCCTCGACCGCCGCGACAACGATCGCATTGTCTTCCACACTACGGCGAATCTGCGGCTCTACAGCGAAGTGGAGAACCCTAAACCGTGGCAGCTGTTTGTCCGCGATGTCACCCCGCGTGGCCTTGGTTTCATTAGCCGTCATCGCCTGCCGCTTGGATACGGGGGCATGTTGCACCTCAGGTGCCCGCGCGGCGCTGCACTGGCCATCGATTGCGCCATTCGCCGCTGCCGCGCGGCCGCCAATGGATGGTTCGAAGGCGCGATCGCCTTCAACCGCCCGCAGAGTGCGCTTGATCCGGAGAACTTCTTGTTGCGCTGATCGCCGCTCGCTTCAGCGATTGCCATTTGAGCGTTACACTGCCATGCGTCCAGATTCTGGAGGCATCGCATGTGCCGATTCGTATGGCCACTTATATGGCTCGCCGCGTTGTCCCTTCCGCTCCGCGCCCAACAGACCGGCGGCGCTACCGATAAGCTGCCGCACATCCATGTCGATGTGAAGAATCAATCCGTCCGCGTCGAATGCGAAAGCTGCAACGCGCATCAGGATGTGGGCCTC
>DASXZC010000193.1:0-2672 GCA_036502165.1 Bryobacteraceae bacterium | reverse complement strand
ACCGAGTGCCGGCTGGAGAAGATCAGCGGTGAACTACTCGCCGACATCGAAATGGAAACCGTGGACTTCGTTCCCAACTACGACGAATCCACTTACGAACCCTATGTTCTGCCCACACGCATTCCCAACCTCATCGTCAATGGGTCGAACGGGATTGCGGTCGGCATGGCGACGAACATTCCGCCGCACAATTTGACTGAAGTCATCAACGCTGCCATTGAGATGGTGAATAATCCCCACGCGGGCCTGGCAGAAGTGCTGAAGCACGTGCAGGGTCCGGACTTCCCGACCGGCGGATTCATCTATGGCAAGGGCGGCATTGCGCAGGCCTACAAAACCGGCCGCGGCCGCTTCCTCGTCCGCGCGAAGTGCGCCACGGAAACGATGCCGCAGGGTCGCCAGTCGATCATCGTCAGCGAAATTCCTTACCAGGTGAACAAGAACGTCCTGATCAAGCGCATCGCCGAGTTGGTGAACGAAAAGATCATCGACGACATCAGCGACGTGCGCGATGAGAGCGATCGCGACGGCATGCGCATCGTGATCGAGCTGAAGCGCGGAGCCGAGGCGCAGATCATTCTGAACCAGCTCTACAAGCACACGCAGATGCAGGAAAGCTTCTCGATGATTTTCCTGGCCGTGATCAACGGGCAGCCGCGCGAGCTGCCGCTGCCGGAAGCGATCCGCATCTTCATCGAGCACCGCCAGGACGTGGTTCGCCGGCGCACCGCCTTCCTGCTGCGCAAGGCGCAGGAGCGCGAGCACATCCTGCTCGGCTACCAGATCGCGCTCGATCATCTCGACAACGTGATCAAAATTATCCGCGGATCGTCGTCGCGCGCGGATGCCCGGGAGAACCTGTTCCAGTTCTTCTCGAATAAAACCATCACCGTGCGCGATCAGGCACTCAAGGGCGTGAAGCTCGATCCGGCGAAATACGGCATCAGTTCCGACACCCTGATCGGCGCGACGCTGAACCTGAGCTATCGGCAGATCGACGCGATCCTCGAACTGCAGCTCTATCGCCTGACCCAGCTCTCGATCGACGAGCTGCTGAAGGAACTGGGCGAAGTGCGCGACAACATCGCCGAGTACGAATCGATCCTCGGCTCGGAGAAGAAGCTGCGCGCGGTCATCGTGAAGGAACTCGAAGCCGTCCGCAAGGAATACGGTGACGAGCGCCGCACGCAGATCATCGACGAGACGGCCGAGCTGCAGCTGGAAGACCTGATCGCCGATGAGCAGGTCGCGGTCACGGTTTCGCACTCCGGCTACCTGAAGCGGACGCCGATCTCGACGTACCGGCAGCAGCGGCGCGGCGGCACAGGGCGTCTCGGCATGAAGACGCGTGAGGAGGACTTCGTCACGCAGTTGATTGTCGACTCGACGCATGCCTACCTCCTTTGCTTTACCAACAAGGGCCGTGTGTACTGGCTCAAGGTGTACGAAATTCCCGACGTGGGCGCTGCCGGCAAAGGGAAATCCATGGCCAGCCTGCTGAGCCTGCAGCCGGGCGAAACGGTGCGCAACATTCTGCCGGTGCGCAATCTTGAAGAAGAGGGCAAACACATCTTCTTCGCGACGCGCAAAGGTACGGTGAAGAAGACCGAGCTGAAGGACTTCTCCAACGTGATGGCGCGCGGCATCATCGCCATCGGCATCGACGAAGACGATGAGCTGGTCGCCGTCCGCGTTACCGACGGACAACAGATCGTCTTCCTCGCCACGCACGATGGTATGGCGATCCGTTTCGGCGAAGAAGGCGTTCGCTCGATGGGGCGTCCCGCTTACGGGGTGCGCGGCATCGACCTGGGCAAAAACGACTACGTGGTTGGCATGGCGGTCACGCCGAAGTCAAAAGAAGGCGAAACGGCGCGCATCCTCTCGGTCACCGAAGCGGGCTTCGGCAAACGGACCGACGTTGAGGAATACCGGCTGCAAACCCGCGGCGGCAAAGGCGTAATCAACGTCAAGACCACGGCGCGCAACGGCAAAGTGGTCGGCATCCAGCTGGTGGATGAGACGTCGGAGCTGATCGTGATCAGCCAGTACGGCAAGATCATCCGCATCGACACGACGACGGTTCGTGCAGCCGGGCGCTCGACGCAGGGTGTGAAGCTGCTGAACCTCGAAGAGGGCGATCGCGTTGCCGCGGCCGTTGTGATTCCGCCGGAAGAGCTGAAGGTTGAGCCGGAAACCGGGACGCTGCTGCAGTAAAAACGGGGCTCAAGCACCGAGCGGACTTATCTCATCAAACACGTGGGCCCGCCAAATTGAGCCTCTAGTCTGGCAACGGCGGCGTAAATCTGGGATTCAGCAGATAGACCCAGTTCTGACGAAATTTAGCGATCCCACCGCGATCCAAAGTCGCGGTCCTGGTTCCCAACTCCCCTCGCGGATTGCGCCTAAAATCCTCGATAGTCACGTGGCCCAAGTAGATCTCTGTGAAAACCATTGGCTTCCGATTTATAGCTGGCTGTGTGTCGTCATCGATGTCATAGACAAAAACGCACATCCATTGCTCGCGTGCACCATGTGTATCCACGGCACCGCCGACTTTCCTGGTCGTCTTGATTTCCACGCCATCGGTGCCTGACCGAATAGAGTCATTGGGGTATATCCCCTGCACGAGGAGATCTGGATGCCCATTGAAATACCTATTCTGCACAAGC
>DASXZC010000192.1:0-2941 GCA_036502165.1 Bryobacteraceae bacterium | reverse complement strand
AGCGGTGGCGGACACATGACGAACAAGCTCATTACGTTCACGCACCGCTTCAAGGCGGCCTCGTCTGGGGCGGGCGCGGCGGACTGGGTTTCGATGTACGCGCAGAGCGACGTTCGCAGTTACCGGACTCCCTGGTTCGGTGGCACGCCCTGGCAGAAAAACGCTCCGATCGCCGCGTTTTGGGATAATTCGCCGCTGAAGGACATCGCCAACGTGACCACGCCCACGATCTTCCTAGTCGGGCAGAACGACGTCCGCGTGCCGTCGCCGCAGTCGGTCGAGATGTATCGCGGACTCAAGAGCAACGGTGTGCCGACGCACTTGTACATCGCTCCGCGTGAACCTCATGGATGGGCGGAACTCCATCACGTGCTGTTCAAGATGAACGTCGAACTTGATTGGTTTGAACGCTACGCGATGCAGCGGACATATGTCTGGGAGACCGCTCCGAAATCGTGACTATTGCGGCGGCGCGTACTTGATCTCGGATTGCGCCGCAGTTCGCTGGAACTCGCTCGAGTCGAGCGCGAGTGTAATTACGCGATGGTAGCCGAACAGGACATCCAGTCTGAACTCCGTGCCGTAGGAGACCGGGAACCAGACGTTCGGCGCGAGCCGTGAGTAGGCAATCGAAAATCCGATCTGACGGACATTGGTCCCCAGGAAAACTTTCACGCCCCACGGCATTTTGAACGCGAGATCCGTGAAGATTCGCACGGGCTGGAACTCCTCGGCATCCACGAGGACTTCGCCTTTCCACGGCTTGTTATCTCCACATTCGTTCTCGCTCGAACCGATTTCGAGGCACGTGCTTCTGTGCGCCGGCTCGAAGGCGATGCGGTACGCTTTGCGACCCTTGACCTCCGTCTCTTCTTTGAACGTGAATCTGTAGGCGGCGAGGTCCTTCTTGCGCAGCGGGAACAAATCGTGGGGAATTCCGTCGCGGGAATCCTTATCATCCACGAGATCGTTGATCAGGTCGCGCATGAGGTCGCCGTCGATGTCGAGGCCGCCTTTTTCGAAGCCCGGCTGATCGTAGTGGACGACGTGCGTTTGTGTCTTGTAATAATCGCCGGCAAGGGAGACGAGCGTTTTGACCGTCCTCTCGGGGCCTGGAACCACCGTGTAGATTCGAGTTTCCTGCCGCGCCACGTGCTGGTTGGTGCGCAGCAGGCGGGCTACAACCTTCTGCTTGTAAACGTACTGGCGGCGAGCGTCGACCGAGGCTTCGACGCTCGAGGCCATGCGGTTCATGATCTCTACGGGATCCGGCGTGGCGGCTGTCATACAGACGCCGGTGACGATCAAGAGCACGGAAACGAACCGGAAGATTGGCATAGCCTTGCTTCCGATTACGCGCGACGGAGCGACTCGGTTCTCACTAAAAAACGAATTTGAGCGCGAGTTGCAACAGTCGCGGTGGACCGGCCTGTAGAATCTGTCCGAACGCCGGGGACTCCAGATCGTTCTCCGGCAATCCTAAATTCGCATGATTCAGTAGATTGAAGCATTCCGCGCGGAATTGGATGCGGCGGCCTTCGCTCAGATTGAAATTCTTGAACATCGACAGATCAACGTCCTCGATGCCGGGTCCGCGAACGACGTTGCGTCCTTCATTGCCGAATTGGCCCGCTTGTGTTTGCGGATTCAACTGTTGAAAGGGCGCGCGGCTCACCCATTCGTTGGCGACGTGGGGCTGTCCGCTATTGGGGTCGGAGATCAGATTGGGCCGGCTCGAGTAGAAGCCGCTGATTTCGGGTGCGCTCCCTTGCAGCGAGACGTTCGCGCTGTCGTAGACGGTGAATGGCGTACCGGTCGACAGAGTGCTGATGACGTTGAACTGCCATCCGTTGGCGACGAAATCCGCGGCGCGGGAAGACGTCTTCCATTTCGGAAGCGCCCAACTGCCGCTGAAGACAAAACGGTGGCGAGCGTCGAACAATGAAGGTCCATGCTCGGCGGCAAGGTTGAAGGGATTCTGCGCCAGATCGTTTTCGCCCGCGACCAACGTCGGTGCGGATCCGGCGACGTTCAACGTCGAGATGTAGTCGAGACTCTTCGAGTACCAATACGAAGCGAGGAAGCTCAAGCCTCGCGAAAACTGCCGTGAAAACGCTATTTCGAGCGCATGGTAGGTCGAACTCGAATCGTCAGCCAGCAAACCGACTGAGCCGTAGTTGCAGATGCCAGAGGCGTTGCACGTCGTGTACTGGCGGATCTCGTTATTGTTATTCGCATTGACGCCCGGGCCGTAGATGGAAGGATTCGCTTCGATGAATCGCGGAAGATGCGTGCCCTTGTTGCCGACGTAGCGGACGTCGAGCAAATAGTCTTTCGCGATCGCTCGTTCGATCGACAGGTTCCAGTTCTGCGAATACGGCGGAAGCATTCCCGATTGAACGGTCAGCACAGTTGCAGGCGCCACGAAATTGTTCTTTCCGAAGGGCGCCGGCGCACCTCCGTAGGGATTCGCGAGATCGAATCCCGGACCCGGAAGTTGATAAGCCTGAGTCCACGGGAGGGCGCTGACAGCCGCCTGTATGGGGCCGCCCGTACCGTTGGTGAAGCCATCGTAGAAAATTCCGTAACCGGCGCGTACGACGGTCTTGTTGCCGCCCCAGGGATTCCACGCGAGTCCCACGCGGGGCATAAACTCGTGATGATCGACGGGCGCGATTCCAGCAGGCACACCGCTATCGCCAGGAAACAGCAAGCCGGCGGGCGCGTTCGGATAGACGGTCGATTGACGCCCGGGCGCCCATTCATTCAAGCGATTCTGCACTTCGGTGTACGGCGTGTTGATCTCATAACGGAGACCGAAATTGAGCGTGAGGTTGCGGCTGAAGCGGTATTCGTCCTGCGCGTATCCGGCACCGATCCACTTGCGAAGTCCGCGATCGAATTGGCCGCCCCCTTGGAAGAACTGCACCGACTGCCCGAG
>DASXZC010000191.1:0-17774 GCA_036502165.1 Bryobacteraceae bacterium | reverse complement strand
GACTCAATGGGAGTGGCCTCGGAGTGGCTATTTACACTGGGTCCACCGCGGTCGGGAGGGCTCTTCGAGACGACCGCGATTCCTGAAGTCAGAATTCAAGCGGAGGCGTTAGCGCACCACCTGGTTTCGACTCCTTATGTGCCGCCAGAGCTACCGATCGAACACTATCTGGCTGCCGGCATATGATCCCGTGGACTGATTCAATTTTGGTGACCCAATGAACCAGGAGCAGGTTTTGGTTCTCGCCATTACCCTGGTGCCTCTCGTCCTCGTACTTTTTAATAAGGTTCGCATCGATGTCGCGGCTCTGGCGATGGCCGCTATCCTGGGCGTCGCGCAACTCGGCGGCTTCAGTATTTTCGGTCCGGCCAACACTCCTCACGATGCGGTGAAGGCCATCGCCGGATTTAGCCAGCCGGTGATCGTGACGCTGTTCAGTCTGTTCGTTCTGACGGGCGCGACCGAAAAGAGTGGCGCCGCGCGTTGGTTCGCAGGACAGATCGTCGCGTTCGGAGGCGCATCCGAGAGGCGGCTGATCGTACTGTTTGCGGCCGCATCCGCAGTCCTTTCGATCTTCATGAACAATCTTGCGGCCGCGGCGCTGGTGTTGCCCTGCGCTGTGGATGCGAGCCGGCGAACCGGCGTCGCGACGAGCAAACTTCTCATTCCTGTCGCCTACGGCAGCCTCTTAGGAGGCGTAGCAACTTACTTCACTACGGCGAACATTATCGTCAGTGATCTGCTCACGTCCGCCAATCCGCCGCAGCGGTCGCTTCACGTATTGGACTTCACGCCCGTTGGCGGCGTCATCGCGCTTGCCGGAATTCTTTTTCTCGGCTTATTTGGCCCGCGCCTGCTGCCGAATCGCGATCCTAAACCGGAACAAAAACTGGTGCGCCGCAGCGGCATCGAACTTGCGCAGCACTACGGGCTGCCCGAGCGCCTGTGGGAACTTCGAGTCAAGCAGGGTCCGATTCGAACTGACCGGATTGCGAGCCAGTTAGGAGTTGCCGTCGCGGCGATCTGGCGCGGGGAGGAAGCAATCTTCGCGCCTACCGCGGAGGAAGAACTCCACGCGGGCGATTTGGTTCTCGTCGTCGGGCGCGAAGAACGAGTGCGGCAGATCGAAGGCGTCGAGATCGGACGCACGGATGACGCGCGCGATATCAAGGGCGTGATGCTGGTCGAGACGATGATCGCGCCGCAGTCGCAACTGAGTGGGCGAACTCTGCGCGAACTTGAATTCCGCAAGCATTATGGATTCACAGCCGTCGCGCTCTTGCGCCAGCAGCGCAGTTATCGGACTGACGTGGCTACATTTGAGTTGCAACCCGGCGACTCCCTACTGCTGGTGGGTACGCCCGATCGCTTGGGACTCTTGCGCACACTAATCGGCCTGATCGTTTTCGAGCCGGATCCAAGCGATCTCCCGATCCGCCGCGGCATGGCTTTTGCGAGTGTAGGCGTGCTCGCTGCCGCGATCATTGCTTCGATCGCTGGAGTGCCGGTGTTTCTCGCGACGCTGGTGGGCGCGATCGCGATATTTGTTTTCGGACTCTTTTCAGTGGAAGAAGCCTATGCGTCGATGCCTTGGCAAGCGCTGTTTCTGATCGCTGGAATGTACTCGGTGAGCCTCGCGATGGTTCATACGGGACTGGCGGCAATGCTGAGCGATTTGATCGTCCGATGGATCGTGCCGCTCGGAGCGATCGGGCTTGCAGCCGGTGCGTATCTGCTCTCGGCGTTGCTCACACAAATCATTGGGGGTCAGGTGGCGGCACTGGTGACGGGTCCGATCACTATTGCAGCCGCGATTCGTCTTCACCACAATCCGCAGGCGATTGCGGTGGCGACGGCGATCGGCTGTTCCGCCGCTTTTCTGACGCCGATTGCCCATCCGGCGAACCTGCTGATGATTGGGCCCGGGAACTACACATTCAAAGACTTTATTCGTATCGGTTTGCCGCTCACGCTGGTATGCTTCGTGGCGCTGGTAGTGGGAATGCTGCTGTTCTGGTTTTAGAGCTAGTCAAACAAAAGAACGGTTCTTCGTCCCGCTACCCGGACAAGTGAAGTTAGGCAGACGCCGTCTTTACTCAGCAGGACGCTAACGAATAGGCCGCCTTCGTTGACGCGCAAGAAGAACTTCCTGGACGGTGAAACGATGCCGGTCACCGGAGTGCCTTTGGGGCGCACCGGCGTCAGCAGAACTCGGTCGCATCCCTGTTCACTGAGGTGGACGGGCACCGAGCCTTCCACCATTTGCCCGGGTTCATCCGTGAGATGCAGAACGAAGAAGACGGGTAGAAAGACGCGGGATTCGGCCACCTGAATCTCGCCTGTGGCGCGCGGGTAGCCGGTTACGGTACTGATGAATGTATACACGCCGAAAGGAACGTTGACCTCGGCCCGGCTGCCTTTCGCCACTGTCACTTCGGCCACCGCCGCGTTGCTCTCGGCTGGCCTGACTTCGAGGCGCCCCGACATCGATTCCCCGAGCTCGTTGATTAATTGGATCTCGACTGTTCCCTTTTTATCGCTCTCGTCGAGTGGGATTTGCATCATCTGAGCTGAAATCACACAATGCACAAATAAGGCACTGAGAATCATTTATTTCACCCGAACGGCCTCTCGCTGAATCTCGTTGGCCAGCGTACCACGCACGGTTTCTCGAACATTCCTGTAAGAAAGATCGGATCGCGGGAGACTACTCAAATAGGAGGCTCAAAGAAGAGAGGTTTGGATCGCGAGCAACAAGACGCTTTGTACCAGGAAGCGGGCAGCGCACTCGGCCCCGCCATCCGGCGTCTCGCGCGCGGTTACGAAGCTGATCGGGAGCGGCAAAGAGATCTGATCCAGGACATCCACTTTGAACTGTGGCGGAGCCTGGCGCACTTCAATCAGCGGTGTAGCTTGCGAAGCTGGGTGTATCGGATCGCGCACAATGTGGGCGCATCCCACGTGATGCGAAGCCGCCGGACCTCCGCGGGCCTTGTGGATTTGGAGGCTTTGGATGTGAGCCAGCCGGGCCACGACGAGGAGGCGCAAGCTGCGCGGCGTCTCTCCGCCTCTGAGCTTCTCGATTTGATTCATCGGTTGCGGCCGTTGGACCGGCAAGTCATTCTGTTGTACCTCGAAGAGGAAACGGCTGCGGACGTCGCGGAGGTCACCGGGTTGACCGCTGCAAGCGTTGCGACACGGATCCACAGGATCAAGAAACTGCTCAAGCAGATTTATACCGAAGGAGACGCTCATGCCAATCGGCGACTCTCATGAGCCCATTAGTATTTGGAAAAAACAGGATGAGGAGGAAGGGGCCGTGCCAATCAAGACAGCGCCCGATGATTTCGCTGAGCGAGTCAGATCCATGGAACGGCAAAACAGATTTGTTGCATGGAGCGCATTGATCATCGCATCCGCGATAGCAATCGGAGCTCTCCACAACGTCTATGTGGCGGAGCAACCGTGGATCCGCCTCAGCCAGGCATGGATGGTGGCAGTGATCTCCTATATTTTCGCAACGGAATCTCAACGGCGCGGGGTGAAAGGCTCAGATGAACCATGCGCGCGATTCCTCGAACGCCGGCACGAAGAACAGGCGAGAAGCTATCTGCGCTTTCGACGCATCGTGCCGCTTATGATACCTGGCATTGTGGCCGCCTGGCTGGGAGGAGGTCCATTGATCACTGCGAAGTCATCCTGGTTCTTCCGATTCTGTGCGGGTCCTGGGCCATTTGTGATGATTGGCGTCGCTCTGGCCTTCTTGTGGTGGGCGTTCGGCACCGCCGCGAAGAAGGCATACCGCGACCGGGATGAGATCCGCCACCGCATCGCGGAATAGATTCGTGCGTGTAACGTTTCGATTCTGATTCTCACTTGGTGTCAGTAGAAGCAGCTATGGCATCCGCACTCGAGTTCGTTCCGAAGGGTTCTACACATGACAAGTCGAAGCCGCCCGTTCCGGTGCCGTTGATTGGCACGCATTGGAATACGATGAACGAACTGATCGTCTTTCAGGCGATCATCAACAAAGACGTGGATGGCGCGCTGCGGGCATATGGCCCGCTGGGAATTCATCCGAAGCCTCTCGATGGTTTGGCGAATGCGACTGACGACTCCGGGGCTGTTTTCAACGCGGATGGAAACAACTCGTACAAATGGACGAGCGTGGTCAACCGATTGGCTGGCGACACCCGCGGAGGTGTGACGCTCGAGACCGATCTGCGAATGCGCGATCGGGATCAACATTTTCCGATCGTTCAGCAAGACGGCGCCGGGCGAGGCTTTTACGTGTCGACCACCGCGGCGAGCACCGGACTTGGACAGCCCTGGGAACCGCGCCATTACTTCGACGGCAGCGTTGTGCCTTATAGCGCACTGACGCCGCCGCTTGCGAATCGCGGCGTTGGGCTCGGCGATTTGGGTCTGGCAATTCGTCCCGAGTCGGGCCAATCCATGGCGTTTTCCTTTCTTGATGCGGGACCCGGAAATAAAGTCGGCGAGGTCTCTGGCCGCGTGTTCGACTATTTCTTCCCGCTGAACAACCAGGAAGGGAAGCCTGTGACGTTCCTCGTTTTTCCTGGCTCGGGTGCGGCTCCGAGTTCCGATGAGGCCAAGTACAAAGAGATCATCATGCGCCGGCTGTCGAAGTTGTCGGCGGCTCCGAATGCCGATGACTTGACCCTGCTGCTCGCCGTCGGCGCGGACCTCGCGCGGCTCAATGCAGTGCGCAGCACCGGCATGGCGGCGCAGACGGCGGGTGGCCGGTATCAAATGCTGAAGACAATTCTCGACAATTGGGGATACCGGCCCGCGCGGTCCGGGCCGGTTGGTGTTCCCGAGGATGATCCTGTTCCTGGTGACTATCCGATGCGCCGCGGCGGCGGCACCAGCATGAGCAACGTCAGCTAAGCCGGATGTTTTCGCTAGTGTGGCAACAACCGCGTCAAGCTGGGAACCGGCGCCGCCGTCCGCGGCCGCAGACGTACGACTGATTCCGACTCGGCACCGGAAGCCTTGCGCAAGCCAAGCGTGGCGATCCCGCCGATGGAGCTCTTCGACTCCATTTCTGCCCAACCTTGCCAGGTCGCCGATTCACTGCGGGTCGTCTGAATGAACCGCGTGCCGTGGACCGGAATCACGCCGGAGAACTCTTGCACCGTGCCATCGGAGTCGAGCGCCACCGTGGCGGGCGATCCGTCTTGGTTCAGAAAGCGTACCTGAAACGCCGCGGGCGTCGCCGAGGTATTCGCAAGCATGATGCCCGTTTGCCAGCCCGCTCCAGTCACAAACTGGGTGACTTGTGTGGTAGTCGAGTTGCTGGTCGCGGGCGGCAACATCTCGACCGATGTGAACGTATTGGTCGGGCTGAAGCGAAGTCCGATGCCGGTTAACGCGACAGTAGAACTTGAAAAATCAGCCAAGCCTCGCGTGTTGGCTGTCGCCGGAACGAGGTCCGCCAATGCGAAGGCAGTTTGGCCGTGCGCCGGAAGGGTGATGGTGTTCGTACTGAGGGTGTTGCCGGATTCATCATAGAAAACGGCCTGAACCGTGGCGCTTTGTGTCGAATCCGGATTGACCAGAGCCGCGGCGGTCGTGTATCCCTGCGAATTATCGAACGGCAGAAGCAGCCGTTCGCTGGTAGGCGCGGTCACTGGCGCGGATCCTTCGGAGTCGGCCCGGCCGCTCACCTGCAACCGGAAAATCGCCGTGCCGCTGATCGAACCGGAGGAGATCAGTTCGCCCCATCCCTGAGACAAACTCGTAGCCGTTCCATCCGTCTCGATCGTTTGCGTGCCGTTGACGGCAATCGTTCCCGTCATTTCGTGAAGAGTGCCATTCGTGCCGAGAGGGAGGGACATCGACGTCCCGTCGCCATTCCAGAAGCGCAACGTAAAGGGAGCCGCCGCAGTGCCTGTGTTCGCGAGAATGATGGTCGATTTCCAACCTGATCCGTCAGCGATCTGTGAGATCGTCTGAGTGGTCTTTGCGGCGCTTGTTTCGAGCGCTGTGGTAAGGCTTAAGTCCTGCCCGTAGTCCCGCGTGTGGTCGCGCCACACCGTGTGATAGTGGATCTGGTTCTGGAAGACGACGCCGTTCTGGCAGATGAACTCGATCCAGACGCTCGGCCCGTCGATGCGCACGTAATTCGTGTTGGTGTTGAGAAACGAACTTGCGCTGCCTGAGGTGCCATTGCCGGTGTAAGCGATGTAGGTTCCGTCCAATTCACTCTGGTAAGTGGCGAGCAGATTGGCGCCGACGGAGTCCTGTGTATTGCCGAGCCAAGGCTTCATCGCGGCCAGCACCAGGGCCTTTTGATCCGCGGTTAACGTACTCACAGCCAGACCGACTTTAGTGGCCGGGAAGGTTCCGTTGCCGCCGTTGGTTTCGCCTGGGCTCATGGTGACGTCGCTGAACGTTTGCGAAAGTTGAGCCGTCGCTAACTCGGCCGTGGTGAGCGAAGCGAGCATCGCCGTCATCGCATCATGCTCTTGCGCCAACGGAGTGTACGTCGTGCCACTCACAGTGAAGCTCAGCGGTTCAAGACCAAAGAAAAGCGGCGTGGCGCTCACGATGTGACCATTGTTGAAGGCGATATTTGCGCCGTAGTGATGTCCGCCGAATTGCATCATCCACGGACCCGTCGCGGTCGGCGTATTGAGAAAGGCCAGGTAATACAAACCCGTTCCGTAGCCGCCGCCACCGCCGCCGGGCCCCCCGCCTCCCGTGCCCTGCGCAGCCGCCAGGACGCCGTCGGCAAGTCGAATCTGATTGAACTGATCGTATCCCTGATTGGCCGCGGTGCCGGAGGCCGCTTGAATCACGGCGAGTGCCGCAGCCAGTTGGTCTGAAGTCAAGGTGCCGAGCCCGATTCCGTTCCGGCAGGTGTTCGTGCAGGGAAGATTGGACCACCGCCGTGCCAGCGCCGCCGTATACGTTTGTTCCAGCACTGCCTGTTGCGCGGTTGTCAGCGTCGCTTCAAACGCCAAAGCCTTCGACACGATATCGCCGACCGTGGCCGTCGAAGTTGTGGTGGTTGTCGTATCCGCGGCGGCAACGGCTGCGGCGCCCGGTGTGTCCGCGGCCCGCAGGCCGATCAGAAAGTCGGACACAAAAGCCAGTGACAAGCAACAGGAAAGGGGAAGCAAAAGCTGCGCCCATGTGAAGGGGGTTCGAAGAGCTTCGAATCTATGTTTCATTGGTTTTCTCTTGCGCAAATAGGAGTCGGTTGGGGAACGAAAAGCTGCCGGCTTAGCGTTGTATAGATGTAAGCGGGGATCGCGATCATTGCGAGGACGACGATTCCCAGCGGGGAATATTGCGTGACGGACTCCATCACGCGATCGATGGGATTCGACTGGCCCGATACGCGGCTCACGATCCAGCCCAGCGCGGCAACACCGGCCAGCGATGCGCCAATAACCCGAACCCATGTGTGCGCGGGCGTCATGCTGAGCAGGATCAGCCAAGGCACGGTGAGTGCGATCACGAACAACTGCATGAACTCGATGCCGAGGTTAAAGCCCAGGATGCTGAGCGCCATCGGACCGGCCGAAAGATTGAGATCCGCGAGCACGGTAGCGAATGCCAATCCGTGCACGAGCCCGAAACCGGCGGCCACCCGCGCCTCACGCCCTGGAAAGATGGGCCGTATCGCATGAATCGCTGTGACGAGGATCGAGAAGGCGATCATCACTTCCACCGGCTGTTGCGGAAGTTGCAGCCAATGAAGCGATCCCGCAAGAAGAGTCGCCGAGTGGCCCAGCGTGAACGCAGTCACGATCTTCGCGAGCCGCAGCAGGCTGTAGTGGCTGCCGCCGAACTCCGCCCATTTACCATTCCGGATTTTCAGCGTGGCCGGCAGCAGGAGAACGAGCAGAAACAGCAAGTGGTCCGTGCCCTCACGGATGTGCTGGGTGCCGAGAGCGATCATGCTTTTGAAGCCAGTCCACGGGCTGGCGTCGCCGAGCTTGACGACAAATGGATCGATGCGCGTCGTTGTCGTGTTCACGGCGATCACGCCGATCTGAGTAGGCTCCAGTTGGCCTGATCCCCAATCGCGTTGAATGGAGACTAGCGCCTTGTGAGTGACGACCTGATGCATCACCACGTCGTAATCGAGGATGAAATCTCGCAAGCTCGCGCCGGCGGGCGGCGTGAGGGAAAGGTGAATCGTGACTTCTTGAAATGGGCCGCTCTGCGTCTGCTCGGACTTCTCGAGGTTCATATCCAACACGTGAACCTGCCACGGCTGGTTATCGGTTGTCCGCGGGCGGATGTGATTAACCAGGTAACTTCGAAGCGGCGATTCCCACGTGGCAATCGTCTCCTCCGGTCGTACAGTGACATGATGTCCAAAGGCGAGTTCCAACTCCGGAAGCGGGATATGAAGGTTCATCGTCACGCGGTCGGAATCGATACCCAAAGCCATGAGCGTGGTGGGTTGTTGGTGAGCAAATGTGGACGGCGCAATCAGTAGCGCCGCACAAACTAAGCCTCGAATTTGTTTTCTCATCGATTGGTTAGTGTCTAGAGTTCCTGCGCAAGCGTGGATCTTAGATACTTGTCCATGTGATGTAGAACGGCCGGTGGGAGTTACGTTAAGAAGGTAAAGAAGAGGACGGCTTTCAGGATGATCCTGGAAATGATACGCTCGGACTAACCAGGTTAGAAGTCTTGCTGAATCGTAGTCCCGTGATCGTTACTATGCGGCGGCTCTCGTTCGCGGTAGCTGCGCTTTCTTCCGCGTTGGCCCAGGTTTCCGTTGTGGAACCTCAAACCCGGGCTGAACTGGTGGATGGGCGCACCACGATCTCGCTCGCGCTGAAGAACAGCACGTCGAAGCCGGTTGATATGCGGATCAGGCTGCGATGGCTGAATCCTGCCGGCGCAGTCGACGGCGAGATATCCCGGAACATCACTCTCACTCCCGGCGACTCGGCCGTGTCCATCCCGCACCCACTGCCCGCAAAATGTGACCCTCTCGTCGAACGTCTCGAATACGAGCTCGGGCCCACGCAGCGCAATTACACGGCATTTATGCCGGTATTGGGCATGCTGAACTTTCCGAATATCGCCGATTATGCATTCACCTTTGGCGTTTTGACGGCGGGGCTCCCTCGGCCTGGCCAGCCATTCGAGATGCGCGTGCTGGCCAACCATCCGATCACTGGGCAGCCCGTTGCCGGCGTCACCGTGAAATCGAACAACGCAACTGCCGTCACTGACCGCGAGGGCATCGCCGTACTGCACGTGGAACGGGAAGCGGACGACGATGGATCGTTCGACGTCGCCGCCCAGCTTGGCGACTTCACCCACACAGGGGAATCCGCTCTGCTCGCCAACTCACCGGACTTCGTGCGCGGCTATACCGACAAGCCGATTTATCAACCGGGGCAGACGATGCACGTGCGCATTCTGGCCGTCGGCGGCGACGGGAAAGTTAAAGCAGGCGAGGAAGGCGAGATACGCATCGTCGACTCATCGGATGACCTGGTGTACAGCGCGAGCGTGAAGACCTCACGATTTGGCATTGCGTCTACCGACTGGCAAATTCCGGATGATGCGGATCCGGGCCAGTACACGATTCGTCTGAAAAACGAGGAGAACGACCGGTACTTCCTACGCTCCGTGAACATCCGCCGCTACGAACTTCCTTCGTTCCGCGTAACGGCGACTCCCGACCGCCCATTCTATCTGCCCACGCAAGACGCGCAAGTTGAGATCCGTGGGGAATATTTGTTCGGAAAACCGGTGACGGCGGCCAAGGTGCGGATCACGGCGGCGAACGACGAGAACAAGAACCTCGTCGAGGGCGTCGTCGACGCCGGGGGACGTTTCCACGCAACGCTCGACACGAGGGCCGAACTCAACGGGCGCGTGAAATTTGAAGACCGGCATTTCATTGCGTTCCTGACGGATCTCTCCACCAATCGGACCGAGCAGCGCAAGTTCGACATCCGCATCTCGCGCGACCCTGTGCACATCTATGTGGCCCGCGCGGAGATCAACGGCGCCGGGCGGACCGTCTACGTGACGACGTATTCGCCTGATGGCGCTCCGTTGCGCAGCAATGTGGAAGTCGCGAACGGTGCCACGGTGCTGGGCAAGGGAAAAACAAATCGATTCGGCCTGGCGAGGATCGACTTCCCCAATGCAGTTGACGACGATGACGAGAAGCTGGAGATTCGCGTCGCAACCCTCGACGGATTGCATGCGCGCACGGACCTGGACTTCAACAAGCAGAAAGCGGAGATCTGGTTCCGGACGGATCACAGCTTGTATCGTGTGGGCGATCGAGTGAAGTGCACAATCGGCTCGACGAAACCCGATCGACAGGTTCTGCTGATCGCGACCGGCGAAAACTACCAGGTGCTTTTCACGAAGACCCTGCGGCTGAAAGACGGCCATTCAGAAGTCGACATTCCCTATGAGAAACGCTTCGGCAGGGCGCTGAATATCGGTGTTGGCTCCGCAACCTGGAGCGAGGTCGCATCGCGCCGAGTATACTTTCCGGGTCCGGGAGATCTGGTCATCAACGCCACGGCGGACAAGCCGTCGTATCGCCCTGGCGACACGGCCAGCATCCGGTTGCAAGCCTCTACCGAAGCGGCTTTGGGCATCGCAGTAGTGGACCAGAGTGTACTCGAGCGAGCCGCGACTGACAGCGCGTTCGGCCGCCGTGGCTGGTTCGAAGGCAGCGATGAACACGAACCGAATTTGGGCGGAATCACCGAACGCGATCTGTTCAATTTGTTCCCGTCAAAGATCGATGAGGACATTCAACTGGTGGCTGAAGCCCTGTCGCCGGACTTCGGCCTGTTTTCCAATCATGCCGATGATCCAACGGACGACCTCCTGCGGGCATTCGAGGCGCCAGCAACAAAAGCTCTCGCCCCGGTTCAGAACGCGCTGGATCAACACTACCTGCAGACGCTCGAGTATCCGCGCGATCAGGCTGGGGTCCAAAGCATCGCGGGCGGCGCTTTATGGCACGTGCTGGACCCGTGGTTGCAGCCTTTCGTAACGCGCTTCGCGATCGAGCGCGAGAGTGCCGTTTTGAGCTTTATTAGCGCGGGCCCGGACAAGAAGCTAGGCACCGCAGACGATTTTACGGCGCTGACGGTGAGGCGCCGATGGTTCGCGGCCTATGAGTCGCTGATTCGCGAAGCCTTGCGCCGGCGCGCGGATTATCCGGCATTCTCCGATGAGTTTGTGCGCTTGCTCGAAAACGCCGGCATCCGCTTCGACGCGCTGCGGGATCCCTGGGGCAGCGCCATGCACGTTGGCATTTCGTATTCGCGGCACTTACGCCAGATCAAGATCCTCAGCGCAGGCCCGGACCGGAAATTCAATACCGCGGATGACTTCGTCGTGGCGGAATTCAACGGTTCGTACTTCTCAGAGATGGATGCGAAAATCAATCAGATCCTGAACGCCGCGCCCGAGTTCCCTACAACCCCCGAGGCGTTCCGCGCCCTGCTGTCGCGCTCAGGAATGGCTCCGGATTCGCTCCGCGATCCATGGGGACATCCCTACTATCTCTCGCTGCGTGATGACGAGTCGTTCGCCGATCAGGTGCAACTGTACACGTATAGCGTGTACAACGGTGTCTCCGAGGACCGGAAGCAACTCACGCCAGTAAAACTGAGGAAGCACATCGTGGAGATTCGGAGCGTCGGCGAGGACGGCGAGAAGGGTACTTACGATGACTTCGCCATCGCGTTCTTCGATCGAGTGCTGCGCACCGCACAAGCGTCAACGCCATCGAAGGTGATCGAGGAAACCGTGCCGGCCGTCACCCTCGGCGGTACGGGAACCATCGTCGGAGAGGTGACCGATCAAAGCGGCGGTGTGATTCCACACGTGGAAGTGAAACTGAACGATGTGTACGTCACGCGCACCGACGAACGGGGCAAGTTCGTTTTCCGAGGGCTTCCGGCCGGTAAGTACCGGCTGATGTGCCAGGCGCCCGGATTCCAGATGAATGTGATCGAATCCGTGCCGGTGGTCGCGGGTCAAATCACTGGCGCCAATATGGTCTTGCAGGTGGGCACGACGACAGAAACCGTCTCGGTGCAGTCAGAGGTTGTCACATTGAATACGGCTTCGGCCACCACTATGGCGATAATGGCCTCCGGGGTTGCGATGGCAGCGCAGGGTGCGCTTTCCACGCCGCGCGTTCGTGATTATTTCCCGGAGACCCTCTATTGGCAGCCGGAACTGATTACGGACAGCAGCGGACACGCGTCCTTGCACGTCAAGCTCGCGGACTCCGTGACAACTTGGCATGTCGCTGTCATCGGCTCGACGCTCGATGGCCACATTGCGGAAGCATCCACCGACGTACGAGCCTTTCAACCATTTCTCGTGGACTTGGACGTGCCGCCCGTGCTCACTGCGAGCGACGAAATCTCCCTGCCCGTGCCGATCCGCAACTATCTCGATCGCGCGCAGAAGGTTGCGGTCACGGCGAAGGTCTCGCCCGAGCTACGCTTGGTCGACCCTGTGCGGCAGCCGGGCCTGGTCGCGTCCTCGTCCTCCAGCAATGCGGTGTTGACGCTGCGCGCCGAGGCGGCCGCCAAAAACGCGCGCGTGCGATTGACCGCGATCGGCAGTTCCGCATCGGATGCGATCGAAAAGCCCGTGGCCATTCATCCGGACGGCGAACGCAAGGTGTATTCAGTCAGCTCAGTCGTCGAGAGTGGCCGCGGACTCCCACTGCCAATCGGTGCCAATGCGATCGCGGGCACCATACAAGGCGCGGTCAAGATCTACCCGTCTCTGCTGGCGCGAATTTTGGAATCCATCGAAGTGGTCCTCGAAAAGCCTCACGGTTGTGGCGAGCAGACGATTTCGTCTGCCTATCCGAATCTGCTGCTGTTGAAGGCTCTGAAAGACGCCGGCCTGGTGGACCAGCCGCTGAACGCGCGCGCCATGAAGAACCTGTTGGCGGGTTATCAACGCCTGCTCCGATATCAGGACTCTGACGGCGGCTTCACTTACTGGGGCCATGGCGACACCGATGTGGCCCTGACCGCTTACGCCCTGACCTTCCTCAATGACGCGAAGGAATTCATCACGATCGACGAGGATCAGGTAGTCATCGCGCGGCTGTGGCTCGCGAAGCAGAAAGTGGCGGAGAAAGCTTTGGACGCGCTACGGCTGCGCGCCCTTGCACAGGCTCCGCTGAAGAATCCCGCGGATCTCGAGCATCAGTTGGGCGAAATGGCGCGCCACGCGGCGGAGTTCTCAGATCCGTATGCGATGGCCGCCTACGCGCTGGCCGCGCTCGAAGCGAACAAGCCGGAGTTGGCCGGGCCCGTCGTGGAGCAGCTCTGCCGGATCGCACAAGACGAACGCGGCGCTGCTCATTGGGCTCTACGGGCGAACACTCCGTTTCATGGTTGGGGCCGATCCGGCCAGGTGGAAACGACAGCCCTGGTCGTGTCTGCCATGGCGCGATGGCGCAAGGCCGGCCACGGCAATGAAGCCTTAAACTCGCTGATTGATCGCGGAGCGCTCTTCCTCTTGCAGAATGCTGATGCGGGCGGCGCATGGGCCACATCCCAAGCCACCGTGGCGGCGTTGACGGCGCTGCTCGACACGTGGAACCACACCGACGGCGACGCCAAGGCCGTGCAAATCGACGTCCGCGTGAACGGAGCGAGTGGAGGCAAGGTGCTGCTTCCCGCCGGCCGCGCGGTACGGGCTCCGCTCGTGCTGGATGTTTCGCGCCTGTTGCGGCCCGGGACCAACGAGATCCTGCTGACGGGCTTCGAATCGCGCGCGCAACAGGTGCAAGTGTCAGCGTCGTGGTACGACACGTGGGGTCCGAAACGGAAAGCTCGGGACTTGGACATGGAAGTGCGCTACAACGCGCTCACCGCTGCCATAAACGATCCGATCGCATGCGATGTAGTGATATCGCGGCCGTCGTTCCGCGGCTATGGAATGATGATCGCCACAGTGGGCCTGCCGCCGGGCGCGGAGGTCGATCGAGGCATGCTGGAGAGTCTGATCCACGACGGAAAGAGCGGAGTCGATTCATACGAAGTCGAGCCCGACCATGTGACGTTCTACGTCTGGCCTCGCGCAGCCGACGTGAAGTTCCGCTTCGTCTTCCGCCCTCGTTACGCGATGAAAGCACGTACAGCGCAATCGGTTTTATATGACTACTACAATCCCGACGAGCGCGTGGTGCTCGAACCGGCGAACTTTGTGGTGAAGCAGTGAACAAGCGGTCCTCTGATCGAGGTGAGCGAATGACAGCATCATGCCTGTGCTGCACGGCATTGACTCTCGTTATCCGCTTGCCTGGGCGCAGGTGAACGGCCCTCGGGACGGCGTGGTGCGTTCTGCGGACGGGCGACCGCTGGAACACGTCTTGGTTCGCGACCTGAATGGTTCTTACGGAGAAGGCACGAACGCGACCGGACGGTTCCAATCCTCTGAAGGACATACGTTCCTGTTTTTCGCGTATGGCTTCCGTCCTCAACTGCGCACTTTTCGTGCGGCCGATGATGAAACTATTGAAGTCATTCTGGAGCGGGAAACAACGCCAGTTGCCAGGTCTTCGTTCATGCGTCAAGGGAAGCCCGGATCATCCACCAACTTCGTGCACGTCTTCGTGGCTAGCTACGTCCAGTATTCGAAGGTGCACAAGGCCGTCGCGGAGGGTTTTGACGCTACGCCTTCCCAGTGTCGAATGAACCCGTGCGCAGCGGTCCGCTCGGCCTGTACGTGCTGATGACTACGCCGGAGGCCAAAGCTTTCGTGCCCACAAGCGTCAGTTCGCGGGCCGGAGTTCCCTCCGAAAAGAACCGTTTGCCTGTGCCCAGAAGGACCGGATAGACGAGCAGCAAGACCTCATCGGCAAGCCCGTGCTCGAGCAGCATCGGTGTCAGCGTCGAACTGCCCCAGACGATCAGGTGCGGGCCTTCCGCCGCCTTGATGCGTCGAACGCCTTCGACGATGTCCGATCCAAGATCTTCGACTGGCCCCCAACCCAGACTGTTCGGCCTGTGGGTTGCGATGTATTTCGTCGCTCCGTTGATACTGTCCGCGAATGGACTCTTGCCGACTGTCGGCCAATAGGCGCTCCAGATATCGTAGGTGCGGCGGCCGAGCAGCAGATCGAAATCCTCGCCCTGCGCCGCGAGGATCGCGTCTCGCCCTCCGGGGTCGCCATACGGCGCGGTCCAGCCACCGTAGGGATAGTCGCCATCTTCGTCGCGGCCGCCCGGGGCTTGGATCACACCGTCCAGCGAGATGTGTTCGATGATCTTGATTTTTCTCATGGAGTCTCTACGCCAAACTAGCAGAGGGATGGGGTCGACACAACTCATGCGAATTCGATTTACCCTTTTCGGTCCGTTCCATCGTTCTCCAGTTAGAAAGGAGATCGAAAATGGAATCCAATCGGAGTGCGGGAGGGAAGATGACCCTTCGCTCGGCGTTTTTCTTGTTCTTCTGGGGCGGCGGACTTTGGTTCGCGCCCTACGAGCCAGGGATCTTCGGCACGCTCGAAATCGTTGCTTTCCTGGGCCTGTGCGTGTATGGCGTCGTCGGCATTGTGAAGCTGATAACCGGCTGGTAGTCTGCAAGGCCGGCCGAAACCGAGGCGCTGGCGTCCCGATCGAAGTTGACTCCGAAACCTCGCGCGATCCGTCTTCACCACGATGAGGCCCAATCGCGTGGGGCCTCAACCCGGCGCCATTGGCTCCCATGCATCGGGTATTCAAGTGTTGTATGCTCAGAAAATGAAACGATTGTTTTATTCAATTCTTTCAACGGTGTTACTAATTACGTGCGCTAACGCGGGTGTGCTTCTTACAACTGGAACCATCTCCGAGTTGGACATCGCAAACCATCCCGGGCAGTGGACGTTCGTCGTCTCAGGGGCCAACTTCTCCGCCAGTGGAGTATCCGTACCTGGCGTGCTCCTTTCCGACGCCTCCATCAACGGGACGACATCAACCTATACCTACGATTTCAGTCAATCGTTCACGAAGACTTTGTCCATTCACAGCTTCCCTTTTTCCATCACCTATAACGGGGTTACTTACTCAACATTCGATGGGAGCAGCACCAGCGGACTGCCCTACAACATTCAACTGATGATGAGTTTTTCCGGGAACGTCGCGACCGGAATCGCCAACCCGTTGTGCAATGCGCAGGGCTGCGGACTTGGAACCGGGTCGTCACCCTTCACGGTGCTCAGCGGTTCTTTTCTTGTCACGGACATGGCCGGAGACACAATAGCCACCGATACGCTTTCGGGAGCGGGAACCGGCAACTTCTCGGAAAGCGTAGATACGCAAACGGGCGGCACGGCTACAGCCGCCTATGTATTTTCTGACACCCCCGAACCGGCCTCGATGGGATTGGTTGCCTCCGGGCTCCTATTGACTGGATTGCGGGCACGGCGCCGCTCGAGCCGGATGAATTATAAAACAACGAACGCTTCACTGCACGTGAAAGCGTGAATTGAAACTCCGTCAAACGGAGGGCCCGGATGGATCTTCACCCAGGGCCAGCAGGTCCCGTACGAGCAGCCCGAGTTTCATGTATTCAGCAAATTCGAACGGCTTCCGAAAATACCCGTTCGCGCCCAGGCTGTACATCTCCTGCCGGTCCCGCTCGGAGTCCGAAGAAGTCACGATGAGGACGAGCGCCTTTCCGCATCGTTGACTGGAGCGCAGACGACGGAGGATTTCGCCGCCCCTGTACCGGGGGATGTTGATATCGAGAAGGATCAGATCGGGGCAGGGCGATTCGAGATCGGCATCGGCACGTTCGAAGAAACGGATGGCCTTCTCGCCGTCGTCCAGCTCGTGAAGTTCGGCGGATACGTTTGCCTGGCGCAGTGCTTTGCGGATCAGCGTGACGTCCGCCTTGTTATCCTCGACGATCAGGATGTGCCGTACGCGCGTCCCGGTTTCAACCGAAGGGGATTGAGAAGCGGAAGTTTGACCCTCTTCCGGGTTCTGATTCGACCCAGATCCGCCCATGATAACGTTCGACAATTCGCTGACAAATAGCCAGTCCGATTCCCGTTCCTGTATAGCGGTCGGCGCCATGAAGTCTTGTAAACAGGCCAAAGATCTTCTCCTTATACTCGGGTTCAATACCTATGCCGTTATCGCGAACTGAAAAGATCCATGAGCCGTTCCGCCGCTCGGCTTCGACGTGTACGACAGGGTGCCTGCAAGGATCTCGGTATTTTATGCCATTACCGATCAGATTTTGAAACAATTGTTGCAAATGCGTGGCATGAATGCGCACGCTCGGCATTTTATCGAACGTCACAACAGCATCGCTCTCCCGAACGGCCTGTTGAAGATTTGCCATCGCAGCGGAGAGTGCGGCGTTGGCGTCCGCCTCGAGCGAGGGCAATTCGATTCTGTTCATGTGGGTGTAGGTCAGCAGGTCGCGGACGAGCAACTCCATGCGCGTGGCGGCGCTTCGAAGGTAACCCAAATACTCGGCCGTTTCGCCGAGGGCGCCTTGGAAGCTTGCGAGTAACAACTCCGAATAGATCTTGATCGTCCGCAGCGGCTCCTGCAGGTCATGGCTGGCTGAATAAGCGAACTGTTCAAGGTCCTGGTTGGCGCGCCGCAACTCATCCTCTGTGCGTTTGCGTTCGGTGATTTCAAAATTGACGCCGTTCATCCGCACGGGAGCACCTTGGCCATCTTTATGGGCCTGAAATCGCGCGGCGAGCCAATGCACGCTGCGGTCCGGCCAGATGATCCGCCATTCCGCCTCGACAG
>DASXZC010000190.1:0-6152 GCA_036502165.1 Bryobacteraceae bacterium | reverse complement strand
GCGCATCTCGCGCGACAACGTCGCCGTCAGCTTCGCTCCCGTGCACCCCAGCGGATGCCCAAGCGCGATCGCTCCGCCATTCACATTGAGCGTCTCCGGATTGATGCCCGTCTCGCGCACCACCGCCAACGCCTGCACCGCGAATGCTTCATTCAACTCGGTGAGCCCGATGTCCTCGATCTTCAAGCCAGCTTGCTTCAATGCTTTCGGCATGGCGACCTTCGGGCCGATTCCCATAATTTCGGGTGGCACCCCGCCAACCGCGAAGCTCACGAACCGCAGTATCGGCTTCAATCCAAGCGCATGCGCCTTCGACGCAGACATCACGATCGCGCACGCGGCACCGTCGCTCGTTTGCGACGAATTGCCCGCCGTCACCGTGCCCGCCACATGGAACACCGGCTTCAATTTTGCCAACGCTTCGATGGATGTATCCGCGCGCGGACCTTCATCCTTCGCGAAAACCGTCTTCGTGGTCTTGGGTTTCCCGTCCGCGCCCAGCGTGGTCGTTTCCACATCCAGAGGAACGATTTCGTCGTCGAACTTACCCTCCGCTTGCGCCTTGATCGCGTTCTGGTGACTCTTAAGAGAGAACGCGTCCTGCTCCTCGCGGCTGATCTTATAGCGTTGGTACACTTCCTCGGCAGTGAGCCCCATGCCGATATAAATCTGCGGGATGTGTTCGACCATCCATGGATTCGGTGCGAACTTATGCCCCGCCATCGGAAGCAAGCTCATCGACTCACAACCGCCCGCGAGGATGCACTCCGCGCCCCCGGATCGAATACGTTCCGCAGCCATCGCGATCGACTGCAGCCCCGATGAGCAGAAGCGGTTAATGGTGACTCCAGGAACGCTGTCGGGCAAGCCCGCGCGTAGAAGAGCGATGCGCGCGACGTTCATTCCCGATTCGGCTTCCGGACTCGCGCACCCCATGATCACGTCGTCGATTTCCGATGGCTGCACTTGCGGATGCCGCTTCATCAACTCAGCGATAACAGCAGCAGCCATGTCATCCGGACGCGTGTATTTGAGGGTGCCGCGAGGCGCTTTTCCAACGGCTGTGCGAAGACAGTCGACAATTACGGCTTCATGCATAGTGGAGCTTTCCAATGTCGAGTGTACCAGCGCCCCGCGGCCCGAAGAATGGCGTATCGACCGTAGCTCAAGAGCCCGACGCGTCGAGAGCCTGCTCGATGTCCGCCAGGATATCCTCGATATCCTCGATCCCGATCGAGAGCCGCACCAACTCGGGCGTCACGCCCGCTGCCGCCTGCTGCTCGGGGCCAAGTTGTTGATGCGTAGTCGACGACGGATGAATGACGAGGCTCCGCGAGTCGCCAACGTTCGCGAGGTGCGACAGCAACTTCAGCGAGTTGATGAACTTCTTGCCGCCTTCGAATCCGCTCTTGACTCCGAAGCTGAACACCGCGCCCGCGCCCTTCGGCGTGTACTTCTGCGCGATCTTATAGTACGGACTCGACGGCAGCGACGGATACTTCACCCACGACACTTGTGGATGCTTCTCGAGGAACTGCGCCACCGCGAGCGAGTTCGACAGATGACGATCCATGCGCATCCCGAGCGTCTCAATCCCTTGCAGGAACAGGAACGAATTGAACGGCGACATCGACGGGCCGATGTCGCGCAATCCTTCGACACGGCACTTGATGATGTAAGCGATCGGCCCCAGCGCCTCAGTGAATTTCAAGCCGTGATAGGCCGCACTCGGCTCGGTCATCAGCGGGATATTGGCGGATGCCCAGTCGAACTTGCCGGAGTCGACAATGATCCCTCCGATCGAGTTCCCATGGCCGCCCATGAACTTCGTAAGCGAGTGCACAACGATATCCGCACCGAAATCAATCGGCCTGCAGACATAAGGCGTCGCGAACGTATTGTCGATCATCAGCGGCAACTTGTGCGCGTGCGCAATCGCCGCGATGGCTTCGATGTCGAGCACATTGCCACGCGGATTCGAGATCGTCTCGCCGTAGAACAGCTTCGTGTTGGGCTTGATCGCCTTGGCAAAATTCTCAGGATCATCCGGCTCGACGAACGACACATCGATCCCTAACTTACGCAGCGTAACGTCGAACTGCGTGTACGTTCCGCCATAGAGCGTACTCGCCGCGACCATGTGATCGCCCGCTTGCAGGATGTTCGTAATCGCGATGAACTGCGCGGCCTGCCCGCTCGACATGGCGAGCGCGGCAATTCCGTTCTCGAGCGACGCGACGCGCTGTTCAAGCACATCGGTCGTCGGATTCATGATGCGAGTGTAGATGTTGCCGAATTCCTTCAGTCCGAACAGATTCGCAGCGTGTTCGGTGTCATTGAAAGTGAAGGAAGTCGTCTGATAAATCGGCACGGCGCGTGCGTGCGTAGTGGCATCCGGCGCGTATCCCGCGTGCAGAGCGCGTGTGTTAAAGCCCAAGGGTCGTGGGTCTGACATAGTCTTTCGATTCTAGCGCGGCGCGCTCGCTTACTTTGGCAGCGGTTGCGTCCCCTCGCTCAATAAATCGAGATAGCGGGTGTAGGTATATAAGCGGCCTCGCGCCTTCCCTGTGATTTCTCCCACGATGCCGAGTTCCTTGAGAGCCTCGAACGCGCGTGAGGCGGTCGGGAACGAAACCCCAGTTCCCTTACTTGCCTGTTGTACAGACAGAATCGGATTTCGCTGCACCTGCTGAAAAACCAGAATCACAGAGGGTGGTGTCCGGATTGTCGAAATCTGCCGGCGATCCTCTTCAATGAGTGCGAGAATGCGGTCGGCGGCTGCGATCGCTTGTGTAGCGGTATCGCGAACCCCAATCAGAAAGAATTCGATCCAACCCTCCCAATCTCCTGTTGACCTGACTTGATTGAGCAACTCGTAATATCGGTCCCGGTTCTCTTTGAAGTACAAACTGAGGTACAGGATCGGACGGCGAATCGCGCCACCCGATACCAGCAACAGCGTAATCAAGAGCCGGCCGACCCTTCCGTTGCCATCAAGAAAAGGATGGATCGATTCAAATTGCACGTGGGCGATCGCGGCTTTGACCAGCAGCGGAAGGTCGGGCCGCTCTTCATGTAAGAAGAGCTCGAGTTGCCCCATGCATTCGAGCACTCGATGAGCCGGCGGCGGAACGAAAGCCGCATTCCCCGGCCGCGTGCCGCCGATCCAGTTCTGGCTTCTGCGAAACTCGCCGGGATCTTTGTCGCTGCCGCGTCCTTTCGCCAACAGCTTCCCATGGATCTCGCGGATGAGCCGCAGAGACAGGGGCAGATCCTTCATCCTTTCGAGCCCATGATCGAGCGCACGCAGATAGTTGGAAACCTCCTGCACATCTTCGGTCGGCACACCAGGCGACTCAGCCCCTTCGAACAGGAGCAGATCAGAGAGGGACGATTGCGTTCCTTCGATTTGCGACGAGAGCACCGCTTCTTTGCGAACATAGTTGTAGAGAAACAGTGGGACGCTGACGAACGCCGAAAGGCCGTCCAATCGCCCGAGCGCCTGGTTGGCCTGTTCTAGAAGCCTCAGAAACGGCTCTAATCGAAGGTGAGGATTCGGCGGAAGCGGTGGCGGAATGAACGATCGCACCGTCTCGCCGCCCTCGGAAGTCACGAAATAGGTTCCAAGCCGTTGATTCATTGAGCCTTGCGCGCTATTAACGGATCTTTAATAGCGTAGCGCCTTATTAAAGAAAAAGCCACTTCTCTTTAATAAGACCACCCAGTCCCTGTGTTGTCAACAACTACCAGACCTCCATTACCTCGCCCAGGTTCTTCTTCGAGATCGCCGGCACCGTCGCATCCGACGCCGGAAATCCGACCGGAATCAATAAGTAAGACCGCTCGTTCTTCGGACGCTCGGGGATACTCGCCAGAAACCCCATCGGACTCGGCGTGTGCGTCAACGTCGCCAACCCGCTCATATGCAGCGCGGCCAGCAGAAATCCGGCGGCGATGCCCACCGACTCCTGCACATAATAATGTTTGATCTTCGTCTCGCCGTCCGGCGCAAGGCCGTAGTCGATGCGGAAGACAACGATCAGATACGGCGCGACCTCGAGGAACTCCTTGTGCCAATCCGTACCGAGCGGAGCCAACGCCTCGAGCCAATTGCGCGGCATGCGATGCTCGTAGCTCTAACGCTCCTCGTCCTCGGCGGCTTCGCGGATCTTCCGTTTGATGGCGGGATCCTTCACGACCACGAACTTCCACGGCTGCTGGTTCGCTCCGCTCGGTGCGCGCGACGCCTCCAACTGCTCGGCCGGCGTCAATCGATGAAAGTCGAGCTTGACGTGCGGGTATGGTTTCATAGAGTTCGAGCGGCGACTTCGCCAGGGGCGGCCGGCCAAGGCACGCCATGCTCGAGCGGAATCGAAACCCGGAACGCCGCTCCCCTCCCCTGCTCGCTCTCGACACTAATCGTGCCCATGTGACGTTCCGCGATCCAACGGGCGATCGATAGTCCCAGACCCGCGCCGCCCGACCCCCCGCTCGCACGTGACCGAGCTTTGTCCGCTCGCCAGAAGCGATCAAATATATAAGGATGATCGGCAGCAGCGATCCCTCCGCCGGTATCCGTCACCGCGCACACGGCTCGATCCCCCTCGCGAGAGACTCTGACCTCCACACTCCCGCCCGGCCTGTTATATTTGACGCCGTTGTCGAGCAGATTGAAGATCATCCGCCGCAATGCATCGGAGTCACCCGAAACAATCATCGCCCCCGGCTCGGCGCACGAGAATCGAACCGAAATCTGACTCGCCGCCGCGATCGTCCGGACCTGCTCGATCGCCTCGCGCACGCATCCCGCGAAATCGGTAGGCTCCATCTGCAGCCCGTCCGCGTTCACCGAGTCCGCGCGCGCCATCAACAACAGACTTTCTATCAGCCGCGTAGTGCGCTCCGATTCCGCGAGGATCTGCTCCATATCGGCCCGCAAATCGGCCGCGGAACGATGGCCGCGCACCGCCAACTCCGCGGTCGTTCGAATAACCGCCACCGGTGCGCGCAACTCATGCGAAGCATCCGCCGTGAACTGAGTCATCCGCGCGACTGAGGATTCGAGCCTCCCCAGCATCCGGTTCATCGTCTCTGAAAGCCGTTCCAGTTCATCGCCCGTCGCCGGAACGACGAGGCGGTTCGAGAGGTGCGAAATACTGATCGACTCAGCGGCGGTCGTGATCGCGTCGACCGGCGCGAGGGCACGCCGGCTGATCCAAAATCCTCCCATGCCCGCGGCCACGAGCAGCAAAGGCACCATCAGCCAGAGCGTCTCGCTCAAACGATGAAGGGTCTCATCAACGGCGCTCATCGGCGACGCCACTTGGATAGCGAATGTATGCTGAGCGATCGTGACGCGTGTGGTCGCGGTCCGCAGCGGTTTCGATTGCACCCGCACGTCACCATACACAGGCGCATCGGAAATCTGCGAAGGCTGCAGAATCGGCACACCGGCCTTCTCAAGCACCGCCGAGCGATAGACCCACGCGCCCCGGTCATCGCAAACCTGAAACAGATCCCCGCCCGGGCCGAGGACGGAATGTTCATGCAGCTCGACCGCGAGAGGTTCGTCGGGTACTCCCGAGATCTGAACCCGCATGAATTGTTCGAGTCCACGCAGACGATCGTTCAACTCCGCATCCACTGCATCGCGCGCGCTCACGCGGATCGCGACCCACGTACCCGCCGCAAAAATCGCGAACCCGAGTGACAGGATCAGCAGGTACCAGACCATCAGGCGCACACCGATGGACCGCCGATTGGCCATCACTCCTCCGCCTCGCGGATCGCGTAGCCAAAGCCGCGCACAGTCTGAATCAACCGCCGCGCCGCATTTGCCTCGAGCTTCGAGCGGAGCTGAAAAATGAAAACATCGAGCGCATTCGATTCGACGTCCTTATCAGCCGCGCCCCAAATGGCATCGATCAAATCGTCACGGCTCGCAACGCGCCCCGCCCTGCGCATCAGATGTTCGAGCAGCACGAATTCCGTCGGAGTCAACACCACCGGCTTGCCTGCGCGCCGCACCTCATGCGTCTCTGCATCGAGCGACAAATCGGCAATCTCGAGGACGTTCGGATTGACCGGCGGCAGATTCCGGCGGCCCATGGCCCGCAAACGCGCCGCCAGCACTTCAAATGAAAACGGCTTAG